>JAFLBD010000001.1:0-321037 GCA_017303935.1 Armatimonadota bacterium
GCCATCTGGGTAACCCACGAGAATTCCTTCTCGCTTCAGGTTCTCAATGGCTTCAAATGCCCAGTGATTTTCCGGTACGTCCGGGAAGTTATCTTGTGCCATTGCAGGTACGACAAACAGTGTCGTCATGGCAACAGCTAGAGCAATTCTAAAAGTGCTTTTCATCATGATTTCTCTCGCCCATGCGCAAACATGGCCCCAGTTGAGGTCCATCCCAACCAAGCACGTTTTTACCCTTAATTTTGCGTGGATGAGTTATCCGCGAATAATGTCGAGCAATTCTTGAGTTTTTTGCTCCATAAGCGCATGATCTCCGCGAGTTTCCACATTAAGTCTGATCACAGGCTCTGTGTTGGATCCGCGAAGGTTAAATCTCCAATTGTCAAAATCGATGCTCAGACCATCCAGCTTACTGACTAATCCTCCAGGATAAGCTGCTTCGACCTTTGCCAGGACATCGGCCACATTGGATACAGTGGAGTTTATTTCTCCGCTGCATGGGAAGTCCTGCATCATCTGGTCGACAAGTTGTCCCAGAGATTTTCCAGAAGTGCTGACGAGGTGGGCGATCATCAGCAATGGAATCATGCCGCTGTCGCAGTACCAATGCTGCTTGAAATAGTGGTGCGCGCTCATCTCACCGCCATAGATCGCGTCTTCGGCGCGCATTTTTTCTTTGATGAATGCGTGGCCACTCTTACAAACGACCGCTCGCCCTCCTAGTTTTTCGGCAATTTCAAGCGTGTTCCAAGTGAGTCTTGGGTCATAAATAATCGTTTGATTTGGATTAACGGAAAAGATCGCCTGCGTGAGCAAACCAACGATGTAATAACCTTCAATAAACCGCTGCTTCTCGTCAAAGAAGAAGCAACGATCGTAATCGCCATCCCAAGCCACCGCGAAATCAAATGGGCCATCGCTGGTCATCTTTTGCAGGGTTGAAACACGCGATTCTTCCAAAATCGGATTAGGAACTCCATTCGGGAAGTGACCATCGGGTTCAAACAAAACTGGTGTGACCTTTAGCGGTAACTTCGCGGCCAACTTTTCCATGGCGAGTCCTGCGGCTCCATTTCCTGCGTTTGCAAGCACTTTGAGTGGCTTCAGCTCATCAATGGGAACGATCTTGCAGAGGTGTTCGATGTAGTCCGCATAGACATCCTTTGGAGTCTGCTTCGCCTGGAACGAGTCGGGAATAGGCTCGGAATCAAGGATTTTTCGAGTTTCGGCTTCGATGTCCAGCAATCCGGTGTCGCCACTGATCGGACGACTTTCGGATCGGACCATCTTCATGCCGTTGTATTCAGGCGGATTGTGGCTAGCCGTAATCATTACGCCGCCGTCGTAGTTGTATAAAGCGGTGGCGAAGTACACCATCTCGGTGCCGACACACCCGAGATCAACCACGTCGCAACCTTCAGCATTGAGACCCGCAGCTAACGCTTCGCCGAGTTCTGGGCCACTGAGCCGAATATCGTATCCAATGCAGACCGTTTTGGCACCAATGATTCGGCCATACGCCCGACCGATTGCATAGGCCACAGAAGGGTTAAGTTCGGAAGGGACTTTGCCGCGTACATCGTAGGCTTTGAAGCAAGGAACAAGCTGGCCCATATGCCTGAAGGTTTACCCCAGAAGGTGGTAGATTCGCCCCATGACTCAACGGCTGATCGGCGCACATATGCCCACAAAGGGAGGGCTCGGTGAAGCGGTTCGAAACGGCAAGAAGATTGGTTGTACGGCGGTTCAGGTGTTCACATCGAGCCCGCAACAATGGCGCGCGAAACCAATCACCGATGAAATGGTCGCCGACTTCAAAGCCGCCAAAGAAGCCACAGGAATCGACTGCGTCGTCAGCCACGACAGCTATCTCGTGAATTTGTGCGCAGAATTGCCGGAAAAGAAGCAGCAGAGCAGAGAAGGCCTGAAGGCAGAAATAGAGCGATGTCATCAATATGGGATTCGCTGGTGCGTGAGCCATATCGGCGCGCATACGGGCCGCGGAGTCGAAACTGGGTTAAAAGAATCGGCTGAAAGCTTGCTCTGGGTGTTCGAAAATTCTCCCGATGACGTTATGGTTTTGGCGGAGACAACGGCTGGTCAAGGAAGCTGTTTGAACTCAAAATTTGAAGAGATTTCAGAGTTTTTTGAGCTTTGTAAGGGGCATCCACGGCTCGGAGTTTGCCTTGATACCTGCCACATCTTTGCAGCGGGATATCCGATTTCGGCGCCGGAAGAATTCACGCAAACGTTTAACATGTTCGACCAGCTGATTGGCATCTCAAACCTGAAATGCATCCACGTGAACGATAGCAAGAAGCCGCTGGGTAGCCGGGTTGACCGCCACGATCACATTGGGGAGGGCGAAATCGGAAGATCAGCATTTATGAACTTGATGGCCGATACAAGGCTCGCTCACATTCCAATGATCGTCGAAACTCCCGACGCAGAAGAGAACCATGAACGAAATGTTAAATCGCTTTTTGAGATGGTAAAGTCGAATTCAAATGGCTGATTTCAGACACTCAAATGAACCAACCCGGAAAGCCTATGGCTTGCTACACATAGGGCCATATCCGATGATCGGGTCCAAGTTTGGACCGCTAATGGGCATCGTTCAATCAGCCGGATTGCCCATCACTGAAGTCCTCGGCGTTTTTCACGACGATCAGTCTACGGTGGCTCAAAGTGAACTGCGCTCCCACGCTTGTGTCTGCTTTGCCCCCGGGACAGAGATCTCAGCAGACTTGGATCTCGAACTAGTTGAGATTCCTGGTGGAGAATATGTTGTGGGAACGCACAAAGGTCCCTACGAAGGGCTCCACAGCTCATGGGGCGAGTTCGTGACTAGTGTTATCGGTTCTGGAGTGAAGCTTGGGTCAATGCCATGCTTTGAAATCTATCGCAACGATTGTAGTCAGGTTCCTGAGTCAGAATTGCTCACGGACATGTACACAAAAGTTGAATAGCAAACCGGGTCCGCTGCGAGGCACAATAGAGCCTTGTTAGACACCATTATTTTGCCGATCAAGCTTTGGGCTGAAGGGCTCATCACGCAGATGGGGCCAGTGGCCATCGCGTTCCTGATGTTCCTAGATTCGGCAAATATTCCGATCCCGAGTGAAGTCATTATGCCTTTCGGCGGAATTCTTGCCGCCGAAGGGAAAATGTCCTTTCTGGCCGTCGGTGCGGCTGGCACGATAGGCACTGTTTTGGGGAGCATTCTAAACTATTTTCTCGGGATGAAGCTTGGTCCGGAGGGCGTCATAAAATACGGAAAATTCCTATTAATTCGCCGAAAAGAGGTCGAACACGGCGAAAAATGGTTCGAAAAATACGGTGACTGGGTCACTCTTTGGGGGAGATTCATTCCGCTGGTCAGAACCTTCATTTCCCTCCCTGCCGGCATTTATCGCATGAATTTCGGCCGATTTGTTTTGTTTGCATTTTTGGGCGCAACTCCCTGGTGTTTTGGCTGGGCTTATATTGGATTTAAAATGGGCGAAAATTGGTCCGTCGTCGAAAAGAACTGGAAATACGTGGACTACATAGTCGTTGCTGGCTTGGTGTTTCTTATCGGAAAATGGCTCTACAGTCGGATCAAAGAGAAAAATAATGAAAAAATGCCTGCTTAATTCAAGCAGGCATTTTTCAGCGCATTATCGAACGATTTTTTCTTAATAGTGCCAGTCGACATCCATCGCCCTTTTGGCGTGGCGCTCGATGAACTCTCGCCGTGGTTCGACCTTGTCGCCCATTAGAGTACTGAACATTTCTTCAATTTCCAGCTCGAAGTTCGGATCCCAGTGAACCTGTACCAACCTTCGATTTGCGGGGTTCATCGTCGTTTCTTCAAGTTCATCGGCGTTCATTTCACCAAGACCTTTAAAGCGTGTGACTTGAGGATTCTTGCGCCGCCCCTTGGTTTTGACGATTTCATCAATCTCGGCCTGATTGTTGCAATAGTGCCGCTCGTTGTTGCCGATCTTAACCACAAATAGTGGCGGTTGAGCCAGATAGATGTGTCCTCCTTCGATCAGTGGTCGCATATACCTGTAGAAGAACGTCAGCAGCAGCGTTCGGATGTGTTCACCATCAACGTCCGCGTCGGTCATGATGATCACCTTGCCGTAGCGGAGCTTTGATAGGTCAAAGCCGGAATCCTTGCCATTGCCGTTACCGTTGCCGCTTGAGCCGCCTTCCTCGTCTTCTTCCATCGGCTTTCGCCCGATCGAGATATCGATTCCAGTACCAAGCGCGGCGATCATCGACTTGATTTCTTCATTGTCAAGCGCCTTGTCGATTCGGGCACGCTCAACGTTGAGGATCTTTCCTCGAAGTGGCAAAATCGCCTGAGTCATTCGGTCTCGGGCACCCTTTGCCGAACCTCCCGCAGAGTCACCTTCCACGAGGAAGAGCTCGCACTTATCGGCGTCTTTGCTCATGCAGTCCGAGAGTTTGCCTGGGAGACCAAAGCTTTCCATACTGCTCTGGCGCTTGACGGTTTCGGCAGCCTTTCGGGCTGCTTCACGTGCTCGCTGAGCGACCAAAGCTTTGTCAACAATGCGGCGGGCGTCTTGAGGGTTTTCTTCAAGGAAGGTCAGCAGTCCGTCGCCGACCAGGGAGTTTGTGAGACCTTGGACCTCTGGCGTCACCAGCTTGACTTTGTCTTGAGAGTTATAGCTTGGATTGCCGAGTTTCAAAGCGATCACCGCGGTAAGCCCGTCGGCAACGTCGTCGCTCGTGAAGTTCTTATCCTTCTCTTTGAGGAAGCCCATTTTCCGCGCGTACTGATTGATCACGCGAGTGAGCGCCATCGAGAATCCACTGACGTGGGTTCCGCCATCTGGCTGGTGGATATTGTTCGAGAACGCGAGGACGGTCTGGTTATAGCCGCTGTGATATTGAAGAGCAACTTCCAGTTCGTAGGTTTCTTTGACGCGCTTGAAGTGGGCCACTCGGCGATGGATTTCTTCCTTGGAGGAGTTGAGGTCCTCGACAAGCTGGACAATGCCGCGCTCGTAGTGATAGACGTCGCTTTGGTTTTCGTCTTGCTCGTATTCGAAGGTGAACTTGACGGTCGGGTTCAAGTAGGCGAGTTCTCGCAAACGGCTCTTGATCATGTGGAGATCGTATGTCGTGTCGGTAAGCACAGTAGCGTCTGCCAACCAGCGGACCGTGGTACCCGTTTCTGTTGACTTGCCGACGACCTTCACTTCATCGCACGGAACACCCTTTTCGTACCGTTGTTGATACTCTTTTCCGTCTCGCCGGACGGTCGCGGTCAGCCATTCAGACAGAGCGTTTGTACAGGAGACACCGACGCCGTGAAGACCGCCAGAAACTTTATAGCCTGTGCCTTCGCCGCCGAATTTTCCACCGGCGTGCAAAACAGTCATGACAACTTGAAGCGTCGAAACGCCCATCTTCTTATGGGTTTCGACCGGGATGCCGCGGCCATTATCAGCGACGGATAGCGAATTGTCCGCGTGTAGCTTGACGTCGATGACCGTGCAGTAGCCTGCAAGGGCTTCGTCCACAGCGTTGTCGAGGACTTCGCGGAACATCTGGTGCAGGCCCCGCTTGCCGTTGTCACCCACGTACATGCCGGGTCGCTTACGGACTGCCTCAAGACCTTCTAGGACTTGAATCGAGTCAGCGTTGTAATCGCCTTCGACTTTGCTGGCGATTGAATTCTCAACATCAGAAGAGACGCCTTCCAATAGGCTCGCATCTGCTTCTGTGATGCCCTCATTCACATCAGCCTTTTGGTTTTCTTGCCCGTCTTTCTTATCGTCTTTCATGTTAATCTTTCTTGGTCCGGCGCACGGCGATTCCACTAAGGTGGATTCTCCACGGATCGGAGGCCGCAGAATGGCCATTTTGGCCTCAAAGTAAGGCGTACAATTCTGCGATTAGAATCCCTCTAGGATACCCCAGCGCCGACTTCAATTCTTGGTCGCTTAAGTTCAAGACGTTGGCCGATTCCAACCTGATGCGCGCAACCACATTTGAACCGCCTGCCCGGTATAGTCCCTAGGAACGATGGCTTGGATTTCTCTGATCGTAGCGGGGCTTGCGGGCGCGAATCCCACACTAGTGCTCAGCCCGGGCACAACCACCATCACAAAAAGTTGTTCGGTCATCGGCGGCTCGTACAACCGGTTCACCGATGGCGATTCCCCAGCGATCCTCATCAAAGGTGACAATCTAGTTGTCGACTTTAAGCAGGCGAATCTCGAAGGTTCACCAAAGACATCAGATCCTGACCAGCGAAAAGGAATTGGGCTCGTTGTCGAAGGGAACAACGTCACGATCAAGAACCTTCGAATGCGCGGATATAAGGTTGGCGTTCTCGCCAAGAACGCAAAGAACCTGATGCTGTTGGAGTGCGACCTGAGCGATCAGTATCGTCCAAGATTGCTGAGCACGCCCGAACGCGAAGACCTATCGGATTGGATGAGTTATCACCAAAACGAGAAAGGGGAATGGGCGCAAAAGGGTGCCGGAATCTATCTCGACGGTTGTGATGGATTTAAGCTGCGCAACGTTCGAATCGAGCGCGCACTCAACGGTGTACTCCTGAATCGGTGCAACTCTGGCACGATCATCAACAGCCGTTTCAGCTTTTTAAGTGGAGTCGGAATCGGACTTTACCGATCCAGCGGGAACGTAGTGATGCACAACCAAGTCGACTGGTGCGTGCGAGGCTACAGCCACGGCGTTTACAATCGAGGTCAAGATTCTGCCGGGATTTTGGTCTATGAGCAATCCAACAAGAACGTATTCGCCTACAACAGCGTGACTCATGGTGGTGACGGGTTCTTTCTATGGGCAGGGCAAAGCACCATGGACTCGGGGCAAGGTGGGTGCAACGATAATCTTTTGTACGGCAACGACTTCAGCCACTCGCCGACCAACGGAATCGAGGCGACCTTCAGTCGAAACCGGTTCGTCAACAACTTGATTCAGGAGTGCTGGCATGGAATCTGGGGAGGCTACAGCTACGAGTCCCTAATCGTTGGGAACACCCTTTCTGGCAACGGCTCCGCAATTTCGATCGAGCACGGCCAGAACATTTCGGTCGTCAGCAATCGATTTAGCGGGAATGCCAAGGCAATGGAAATTTGGGAACGGGCGGACCAGCCCAAAGATTGGGGTTATGCCAAAGCCCGGGACACCCAATCGCGTGACTATGACATCCGTAACAACGTTTTCGAGAACACCGCGAAGATGGTGTTCGATCTGCGTGGAGTACATGGGATCAAAATCCAAAACAATACGTTTCGCGCGAATCTGCGGCTGGCCAACGATCTGCCGCTGACGGAAAAGCTGATTTTTGCAAACAACGATATTCGCGCTAATAGAGATCCGTCGGTGGCGAGGTTAAAGGATCTAGCGGTTTCGCAGATTGGGCAAGGCGTCAACCGAGTGATCGAAGACGTCATGAGTCGACCAAAGCCTCAAACGATGGAATCGACAGGGAATTCGGTCGTGGCGACTGAAGGCTCTACGCGCGAATACTTGGGGCGATTCTCTCGCTGGAATCCCATGGATGAAACAATCCAGTCGCACAACAAGAAGTACTGGGTCAAACCATACACAGGCGGTCAAAATCCATTCCTCAAGCCGGGCACGGTGCGCGGAAGACGCTACATCTTGATGGATGAATGGGGGCCGTACGATTTTCGGCGACCTTTCCTGTGCCGACGATCTGAGCGATCGAATGCTTCGAACCGCGTTATCCGCTTTGAAGTCCTTGGACCACGAGGGAGGTGGTCGGTGGCTAATCTGAAAGGCGCGACTCTCAGCGCATCGTCGGGGACTGTCCCGGGATTCGTTGAGGCAACCATTCCGACGAGCGGCAAACTTGCGGATGTCAGCATTTCGCTCAACTACCGAGGATCAAAGTGCACGGATATCAAGGGAAATGAGCTTCCTGCAGGAGTGCTCATTCCTTTCGGCTGGTCGTTCTTCAATGTTCGAACAAATTGGGATGTCAGCTGGTTCAACTACGATGCCAAGACACAGGATCCAAGAACGCAGTATGAAGCGTTTCAGAAAGTCGTCTCTAAGTGGCCGATCGCGTCAGAGAAAACCGATCGACTGAGTTATGATTGGTGGAATTCACCGGCCAAGGGAATTGGTGAAAATCACTTCGCAACGATTGCAACCACCAAAATTGATGTGACGCCAGGGAACTATGTGCTGGAAGTTTCGGCCGATGACGGCGTGAGGCTCTATCTCGATGACAACCTGATCGTAGACGAGTGGAAGTACAGTGGCCCAACCACTTATACACGTTCGGTCAAGCTGACCGGAACCCACCGGCTCCGCATTGAGCACTTTGAGCTGGACGGGTTCGCCCAGCTCAAATTCAACATCAGAAAGGGTTAGACCCTGGATGCCGTTGCAGTTCCGTTGATATACGCCATGCAGGTGTTGTAGACCTGTTCGCCGACCTGGCGACCGCAATTTCGGCCTTCGAGGTCTCCGGCTCGGAAGTGGATTCCACCGTACAACCGGCTGCTTCCGGCTTGGTCCGCGGCATCCGAGAACGTGCCCCAAGAGAGCGTCACTGGCGACGCTGGCAACGTCGGTTCAAAAGCCAACGAGTGCGCCGCCACTGTGACCGAGTGGCCAAAGAAGTCACTTCCCGTGAACCGCTTGAGAATCTCCGCTGCGGCAGCACTGAAAGTACTATGTCCGCTGGTGTATTCAGGGAATGGCGGTGTGATGAAGTTCGGCGACTGGTACGGCAGCCACTGTGAGCCATCAACATCGGCAAAACCTACCGTTGGATTCACATAGCTGCGGATCGTTTGACCAGCATAGTAGTCTCGGATAACTGTAATCGGGCGCGAGGAATTGAAGAAGCGCTTGCAATCCCAGCAGGCAACGCCAGCGTCAAACACGGCGTTACCGAGCATGAAGAACATCTTTACGTCTTCGTCGAGCGTGTGTGCGTCCCGAGCCGAAACATATTGGCCGAATACCTGCCAGTGCCCTGGAGGAAGCACCGAGCGCGGTCCATCTGCCCAATATTCGGCGATCACCTTCTTGGTGTCGTCTAGGCCAGCGGTCAGATCAACGACAGCTTGTGCCTGATCTCGGTGAGTCGGAGAACCAAAGGTTGGCGGTGGTGGCGGCCGCAGGGCCGAAGGAGAAGTGAGAGCAAACGGCACCACATTGCCCCAGTGCGGTGCAATGTAAGCGGGTGAGTTGCCATTCGCAAATCGAAGCTGCTGCCATTTGCTCGGGTCGACAACCGTGTCAGGAGTATTGACTGGAACGTACCCAGTTGTGTCTGCATAGCCTGCCAGCTGATTTGAACCGTCGATGTGCCGGAACGCCAAAAGCTCCGCGGCAACGACATTACCGATTCCTTCTGGCGTGGCAATGTTGGTGGTGGTATTCGCTGGGTTATAGCCAAGGTCCGCCATCATCGTATTGAACCGGGCAACCTGGGCGGGATACAGGTCAACCAGAACGCGGTACACCGCAAAACTAATCGCTTGTTCCTTATTGACTCTCGTGTGCTCCGCGAGCGGACGTCGCAGGGTGCCACCCAGCCTTGTACCCACAGCGACGGCATCATAGGCGCTCCAAGCGTCATACGCTGCCGTGGCGACCATTCCAATCGCGCGGGCAGTCATTGGCGGGCCCAGTGTGCCGTTCGAAATCGCATCGAGCAAGGTGGAAGTCCAACGGTAGGAAACGCTTCGCGTTACCGGGTTGCTGCTCAACGAACTGCCTCCGCAACCGATCATCGTCAGCGCGAACGGCGCAGCCATCATTCGGAGCGCGTCGCGCCGTGAGTATTTGGAGAAATTACTATTGCTCATATGGGACTTCCTCAATCAATTGAATTGCAGACGACTGCACCAGTGTAACAAGATTTTCGCAAAATCCAAAATTTATTTGTTTGGCAAGGTGGCTCGGTAGGCGTCAAGCTCAACTTTAGCTTTTTCGCCGACTGCTTTGAGCGAATCCATCCAGCCGCTCTTGTAAGGACGGAGCGCCTCAACAATTGCCTCGGCGACGGCCAAATTTCTAAACCACTTCTTATCGGCAGGGATCACATGCCAGGCCGAGTCCTTCGTCGCGGTTTCGTTGATCGCATCCTCATAGGCGGATTGATAGGCGTCCCAATTCTGCCGCTCCTTCCAATCTCCCACACTCAGTTTCCAAGACTTTTCTGTTTCTTGTTCACGTTCGATCAGCCGCTGTTCTTGCTCATCCTTGCTGATGTGAAGAAAAATCTTGACGATGATGGTCTCGTTATCAGAGAGTTGGTCCTCGAAGTTGACAATCTTCCCATACCGTGACCGCCATTTGGCTTCTGGAACGAGGTCGTGAACCCGAACCACCAGAACGTCTTCATAGTGCGATCGATTGAAGATCGTGATCTCTCCTCTGCCTGGCGTGTTTTGGTGGCACCTCCAAAGGAAGTCGTGGGCAAGTTCGTCCGGGGTAGGCACCTTGAAGCTGACAATGTCGATGCTTTGAGCGTTCATGTGCTGAAGCAGAAACCGAATCGTGCCGTCTTTTCCGCTCGTATCCATGCCTTGCAACACGATGAGCAAAGGATGCTTCCCAGCGTAAAAGAGCAAATCCGCAAGCTCGGAAAGTTCTTCGCAAATCGGTTCTAGCTTCGATTCGGCGTCTTCCTTTTCTAATCCTCGCGAATCATTGGGTTCGATTTTGTCAATTCGAAACGGTTTACTCCCGTCGAAGCGATGCGCAAGAAGACTCATGGCTGTTATCATACGCCAATGCGCGCCGATTCGAGGGCAATCACCAACCTGATTGACAGTGTTCCGGCGCTTACTGCAATCCGGGACTCGCTCACTGATACTTCGTTTGAACGAAAGGTTTTCTTGGTAGGTGGCGCAGTGCGGGATGCCGTTATGGGCAGGCCTCCAAGTTCCGATTTGGATTTTGTTCACGAAGGTGATGTGGGCGAACTTGTTGAATTTCTTTATCGAAGCCTCAAACTCACAAAGACACCAGCCATTTTTGAGCGATTTGGCACGGCGATGCTCACGATTCGAGATGTCCAGTGCGAGTTTGTGAACGCCCGCAAAGAGAGTTATCATCCCGACTCGCGCAAGCCGGATGTTCGGCAGGGAACTCTGCGTGATGACGCACTGAGGCGAGATTTCACTGTCAACGCGCTGATGGCCGACCTTTGGTCCTCGGAAGTTGTCGACGTCCTGGAGACGAGCTTGAGCGATCTGGATTCCAAGATTCTGCGTACGCCGCTTGATCCTGGTGTGACGATTAGCGATGACCCTTTGCGCATGTTACGCGCGGTGCGGTTCAAGCACAAGTTGGGATTTGAACTTGATCGCCAGGTTATCCAGGCAATCAAAGACCATTCCGGCCGAATGGAGATAGTGAGTCCGGAACGGATTCAATTGGAGCTAGATATGATTCTGCTCGGCCCAAACCGGTCTGTGGCGATGCAGGACCTGATGGATCTTGGGCTCCTCGACGTCCTCATCCCGGAATTTCGCGACTTAGTCGGCGTTGAGCAAGGACACTTTCATCACAAAGATGTTTGGGGGCACACTCTCGAGGTTTTGGATTACGCTCCACTCGGCGATTTGGAATTGGCATGGGCGTGCCTGCTGCACGATATCGCAAAGCCAAAAACAAAGACCATCGAGCCCGATGGGCGAATTCGATTCTTTGGCCACGAGTCCGTTGGGGCCGAAATGGCGGGCACCATCCTTAGGAGACTTCGGTATTCGAACGACCAGATTCAGACTGTGAAGCGGCTCGTCCGAAATCACATGCGCGTATCGAGAATAGAGGATCTTAAAAAGCCAGGATTGAGGCGAATCCTCCGCGATATGGACGGCGTGCTCGAACCATTCCTAGAACTTCTCGATGCTGACTCCAAGGCACACCACCCGGACATGCCTAAGCAAGATATTGCCAGGTTGCGCGCAAAGCTAAATTCTGTTAAGAAGGAAACTCCTGTCGAGACCCTCAAAAGTCCTTTGTCGGGATTTGAAATCATCTCTGAATTTGATCTCCAACCCGGTGAGCGGATCAAGGCGATCAAGGCGCATCTTGAGCAATTGGTGATCGACGGCGAACTCAATTCTGACGATAAGCCGGGGGCGATCCTCGCCGCGCGCAAGTTCTTGAATCGTTGAGTCACCAGAATCAGTAAACTTCGATAAGCATGCAAACGTCGCAAACTCCGAATCTGGCGCAATACGGCAAACTCGTTTGGTATCTCGTACTTGCGATCGTTGTGGGTTCGATTGTGGTGGTGTTGGCCCCGTTTGCGACAAGCTTGGCATGGGCGACGGTGATGAGCGTGCTGACTTATCCCCTCTATTCCAAGTTGCGAGGAAAATTCGCCGAAACCCCCAGCGCGCTTCTGACCATGCTTTCGACGTTCTTGTTAGTCGGCGTGCCAGTGGCTTTGGTTGGACTGCTCGTTTTTGTCCAGTTCAAAGGTGTGATTGACAACTTCGAAAAGAACCCTGATGGGTCACGTCAGTCCCTCTCAATTGATCTCGTGGCAAAGGAATTCGATAAGAACATCGCACCCATGGTTCAGAGTATCAGTCCGGGATTTAGTGCTACGAAGTACGTCCAGGACGATCAAAATCGGCGGAACATCACTGAGAAGATCAGCGGCCCAGTCACTCGTACTGCGACCAATTTGGTTGTGAACACAGTTCTGGTGGTCATCGCCTTCCTCACGATGTTCTTCATGCTTAAGGATGGTCACAAGTTGCGGGGCCCGTTTGCTGAGCTCATGCCTTTGCCGAAAGAAGTGACCAACCACATCCTTGACCGCGTGATCAAGACGCTCCATGCGGTGTTTATGGGAGTGATTTTGGTCGCGTTTGTGCAGGGCATTGTTGCCACTGGGCTCTATGTCGTTGTAGGCGTCGAACCGTGGCTAATGTGGGGCGCTGCCACGATGATTTTGTGTGCGGTTCCACTGTTGGGCGCACCAGTGATTTACGTTCCTTGGGCGTTGATCTTATTCTCCCAGGGCAAGATCTGGCAAGGCACAACGTTGCTCATCATCGGATTCGGAATCGTCTCCAACATCGACAATTTCCTTCGGCCAAAATACATCGGCGAGCGGGTGGGCCTCAGCTATTTGCCAATTTTCTATTCGCTTCTCGGCGGAGTTCTGGTGATGGGACCGATCGGATTGTTCGCCGGGCCAGTGCTGCTCACGGTAGCCTTGGAGTTGGCGCAATACCTTCGGGGTTTACGCCAACAAGCTGCTGACGTGCCTGTTCCGCACGCCTAAGACTCGAATCTGCCCGCTGAGATCGCGCCATTCGTGTTGGGTGAAACCGCTGAACAAACTGCTCACAGCGTCGGATTGACCTGCGCCAAGTTCGAGCAACAGCCATCCGTCAGGTGCCAGACGACCTTCGAATTCAGCGGCAATTTTCTTATAGAAGTCAAGCCCATCTTCACCTGCAAAGAGCGCTTCTGGCGGCTCAAACTCGCCGACCTCGGGTTGTAACTCGGCGCCAATCTCTACATAAGGTGGATTCGATACTATCAGGTCGAACCGCTGGTTTCCTAAAGCCACCAGGCCATCCGCCAGTTCAACCTCGACCTCCGCTCCCAAGTTCTTCGCGTTCGACTGCGATACTTCAATGGCAATGGGTGACAAGTCCGAAAGGGACACATGGGTGGTAGGACGCTCTAACTTAATCGTGATCCCCAAGCACCCGGATCCGCAACAAAGGTCCCAAACTTTGGCACCAGTAGCGATGAGTTCCAAGGCAGCGGTGATCAGCGTTTCTGAATCTGGACGAGGAATCAAAACTCCTGGTCGAACCGCGAATGTCCTGCCATAGAACTCCTTTTGGCCAAGGATGTATGCCAGTGGTTCTCGCATACATCTTCGGCTCAAGAGCAGGTTGAGATTCCCATTATCAATTGTTGCCTCAGGATGAGAAAGAACCCAGGTGCGCTCGACATTCAGCGCGTAAGCCGCCAAAAGCGATGCCTCAAGGGCTGGGGATTCGATTCCACATGAATCCAATTTCTGACTCGCTGACCGTAACCACTCTCCTAAGTTCACGGCACCACGTATTTCGCGAGAATTTGGCGCATTTCTTCCACCAGCTCTGCTTCGATATGGATTCCATCATCTTGGTAGTCGACGTTTAACACGCGTCCAAAACGGTAGCACTCTTCGACAAGGCTCGCCTTGTCATAGGGAAGAACGGCTTTCACGCGCCCCAGGAACTTCTCGACCATCTGACGGAGGTGTCGGTGGAGGTCTTCCATCCCTTCATGGGTGATCGCCGAAATTGCGACCGAATTCGGGGTGCGCGCGACCAATTCCCTCAGCATCGCTTTATCCTCGACCCGATCGATTTTGTTGTACACCGTCAACATCGGCTTATCCGCAGCATCGAGCACGCCCAGCGTATGCAACACCGCTTCTTCTTGCGTCTCCCATTGCGGGTGGCTCACGTCAATCACGTGCAATATGAAGTCGGACTGAGCAACTTCTTCCAGCGTCGCGCGAAACGCCGCCACCAAATTCGTCGGCAAATTGCGGATAAATCCGACCGTATCGGTGAGGTACAGGCAGTATCCCCCGTGTAATTCTAACTTTCTAGTGGTCGGGTCCAACGTCGCGAATGGCATCGCGTCTGCCAGAACGTCAGTTCCGCTGAGCAGGTTCATCAGCGTCGATTTCCCAGCGCTGGTGTATCCGGCAATGCTGGCTGATGGGTAAGGGTGCTTCTTGCGAGCGGCGCGTTGCTGCGCACGGTGCTTTTTGACATCCTCGATTTCATCCTTCAGCTTTGCGATGCGGTCATTGACCATACGGCGGTCGGACTCCAGTTTGGTTTCACCTGGACCGCGCATTCCAATACCGCCGCGCTGTCGCTCGAACTTGGTGTAGACAGACATCAAGCGAGGCAGGAGGTAGCTGAGCTGAGCCAGTTCGACCTGTAGATGGCCTTCGCGAGTTCGGGCGCGTCTTGCAAAGATATCCAGGATCAGCTGCGTCCGGTCGACGACCTTACGCTGTAATGCATCCGAGATATTGCGATTTTGAATACCGGTGAGTTCGCAATCGAAGATCACGACGTCAGCGTTTGCATCGAGGACATATGCTTTCAGCTCTTCGAGCTTGCCGCTCCCGATGTAGGCAGCTTTCCACGGTTTGTCGATCCGCTGGCGCATCGACCCGATTGGAGTGATGTGCGCCGCTTCACAGAGCCCTTCGAGCTCTTCTTCAACATAAAGATCCTCGTCTGCGATCGAATTGACGTAGACGAGGAAGGCAGATTCCCGTATCTCCCACGGGTTAGGAACAGTTTGAGACATTAAAAATTAACGAGAACGAAACGGGCATTAAGGCTCAACCCGCTGAAATCCAGTCCGTTTCGCTTCGGGAAGAAGTCGTATCGAACGTTTAGATTGATGCGGTTGTTAATGGTCGTTCCGATTTCAGCATTAGCTGAAGTCGTGAAGTACTTGTCGTCGCCAAGACCCACGCGGTAATCCACATATGCGCCACCGAGTCGAGCGGCGAAATAAGGCACATTTGAAGGGGAATTGCCAAAGGTCTTGTAGAAGCCAACACTTGGTGAAATGATGAAAAGTCTGTTTCCGTTGCGTCCGACCGAAATCGCGTTGATATCCCAGTCTAAACCAGAGCCCTTGTATGCCCCCATTGTGCCAGGAGCGATGCTGATCCGTGTCCAGCTATCACCGAACGTCGAGCGGACATAAGCACTATTGGGATAGAACACGCCGAGGCCCAATTGGAGGCCCAGCCGAGGTTGTTCTTGTGCAAAAGCACCAGTGGCAAATGCAGCAACGGCGATCAAAGAAGTCAGCTTCATGACGCCGATTTTACCGAAGAACTTTATGCGCTGCGTTGAACTTCGTCCAACAATGCCAAATTATGTGCGGCTTGAGCGTGGTTCGGATCGATTTGCAAACATTGCTGATAGGCTGTTTTCGCACCGTCCACCGCACCCACCTGGAAGAGCGAGTTTCCAAGCACAAACCAACCTTGAGCATTCAGAGGTTCAACCCTTAGTGCTTGCTCGTAGCAGTGCGCCGCGTCAAGAAAGTGCCCAGATTGATACTGAATATCACCGGTATTGAACAGCGCGTTTGCGTTGGTTGGGTCAAGTTTGAACGCCTCGGTGAAGCAAACGATCGCCTGATCGGGCTGATTGGTTTCGGCAAAGGCGCGGCCCCAATTCACCATTTGGGCTGAATTCGCCTCAAACTTGCTCGAGTACGCTTGGTACGCTTCGACGATTTCGTTGCTGTTGCAAAGTGCCTCGGCGGTGGTGACCCACTGCAAGAATCCTGCTTCGTCGCAAATTCCGCTATCCCATCGAGCCTTTGCGTATTGTAATGATCGGTCAAGCTGACCAGCCTCTCGGGAGACAGTGCACGCCGCCAGCAAAGCATCTGCTTTTTGCGCTGGCTTTTCGATCAGTACTTCTAGAATCTCGAGCGACTCGTCCGACCGGCCCAGTTTGCCTAAAGCAGCAGCCTTGATGCCGAGTGCTTCGTCAAGATTTGCGTCGTTCTTCAGCGCGTTTTCAGCGGAGTTGAGTGCAACTTCAGGCTCGCCCAGTTGCAACATAATCCGCGAATGCAGAAGATGCTTCTTGTAGCTATGGACGCCGTAATCCCCGGCCAATCGTGGTGGCCAATCTTGATCCAAAGCTATTTCGATCTGCTCCTTCGCGAGTTCTAGATCGCCAGCGTTCACCGCAGCATATGCGGACTCATATCTCGCCAAAATGCAGTCGAATCCTTGATCGACACATTTCTTCAAAATCGATTGGACTTCCGTAAATCGGCCTAACCTCGAAAGGTGGCTCATCCACAGCTGATAAATGTTGTAACCGATGGAACAGCCTGGTTCGAGCAGTCCTGCCGCCTTTGCGCAGACATCAACGCACTTTTGGCTTTCGAGCGCGACCGAATAGGTCATCGCCAAATTAAAAAGCTGGAAAACGTCGTCTGGATTCTGCTCAAGCTCCGCCAAGATCATGTTCATCGTGCGATTGATCTTGTCGCGCTCTTTCATCAATTCTGGTCGGTAGCCGTGGTGATGGAGCAAAACTCCTGGCAAGTGCGCCGATGAGAGTCCGAGTTCTGGAAACTTGCTGGCAATCTGCTCGTGAATCTTGCCTTCGAACCGGATCTCGGGCAGATTTCGAAAGAGCCGTACAGGCATGTGAACAAACAGTTCCTTTGCGCCAGTGTCGGCAAGATAGTTGACAATCTGAATTTGGTATCCGCCGAACTGAGGCCGAATCACTGCCTCGCGGATCATGTGATGACCAGCGGCATCGAGAACCTCATCCGCGTCAATCCACAGCAGCCACGATTGGGTCGCCATCTCTAGCGATTTGTTTCGGGCCGCCGCGAAATCGTTGATCCATTCGAATTCACCGATGACCGCGCCAAACTCTTTAGCGATTTCAACAGTGCGATCCGTGCTTCCGGTGTCGACGACCACGATTTCATCGACGATCGACTGGATGCTTACCAGACAATTTCGAATGAATTTCTCCTCATTCTTGACGATGAGGCATGCGGTGATTCCGATCCCAATTCCGGAAGTGGGGGTGTCAAATCCTAGTTTGGCGAGTTGCGAGGTAGCCGCTTCGCCTTGGGCGTCGTGAACAACGCCGAGTTTGCTGGCCAGTTTTGCCCGCAAGAAAAAATGATCACAAAGTGCTTGTCCCGATTTGGCAAAGCTCGTGGTATCGACACACTTTTCAAGCCGGGAGACGGCTTGCAATTCTCGCTGGGAGAGGAGTTCGATTCGAACTAACTGCTCATGCAGTTCAGGATGGTCTCCTAGCTCGGAGAGCGCTTGTTCGAGCACTTGCTCGGCATCGGCCAACTTTTCTTGACCGATCAGCTTGAGCGCCGATTCTACTGCCAATTGGCAATCGTTCATACCGTTAGGCGGCTCGCTTAAAGTGCTCGCGTAGAGATTTTCGAGCACCGGCGATGCTAAACATTTCCTCGCGCAGAAGTCGCTTCAGTAGGAAAATTGTTTGGATGTCTTGAGGCCGAAATCGACGCTGACCACCTTCGGTGCGCAAGGGCTGGAGGAATTCTTCAAACTCCTTTTCCCAATAGCGTAGGGTGTGAACTTCAACTCCTGTGATAGAGCTGGCTACACTGATCCCCACAGCTTGATCGTTTCGGCGCATTTTCTTCGTCGACATGCCTAGTCAAAAACTCCTGGTGGCCTTGATCAGTTTTGTACTGATTGCAGACCTGCCAGTAATTTTGTCGGTATTGCTTGTCTAGAACTGGAGTGCTTTACTCCAAAAACCGCTCATTCTTCGATTAAATACTCAGCGATCAGCGTGGCAGTTTGTACCAACGCCTCAACATGGGTGCGCTCGTAAGCATGGCTGTTGTCGACGCCAGGCCCGATCAAGGCAACTTCTGCGGTGCCACCTGAGCGCCAATACATCGAACCGTCCGAACCGTAATGTGGGTAAACATCCGGCACCAGGTCGATCGCATTTCGCTCGGCGATTCCTCGGAGCTTTTCGGTGAGACGCCTGCTGTAAGGGCCGCTCGAATCTTTCACGCAAATCGAGCACCGGTATTCGCTCCCTTGCTGGCCATCACCGACGACTGCCATGTCCAGAACAACGTATTCGGCAAGATCTTCCGGCAAGCCATCGTTTCCACCGTGCCCAACTTCTTCAAAATTGCTAAACGCAACGGTCGTTCGCTGGAAAGGCGTCACTCCAGCCTCACTGAGAGCCTTGAGAGCCGCGAGTAAGCAGGCCACACACGCTTTGTCATCGAGGAATCGGCTGCGAATAAATCCTGAAGATTCGTTGTGCTCAGTTCTTGGGTCGAACACTACAAAGTCTCCAACCTCGATCCCTAAAAGCCGCGTCTCTTCGGCGTTGTTCGTGCGTTCGTCAAGCCGGATTTCCAGCGTATCTGCGTTTCGGGCTGTCGTGGAGGCATCTTTGTTGACGTGAGCGGCGCCATTCGTCAAAACAACTGACCCACGAATGTTTCTACCGCTCTTTGTTTGAACGGTCACTCCTTCGCTTTCGACGGCGGGCCACATGACTCCGCCGATGGCAGTAACGCGGAGGCGGCCGCTCGGCTTGATTTGTGCCACCATCGCGCCGAGTGTATCGACGTGAGCCGTCAACGCTCGCGGTCGATCATCCCGAATCCCAGGAATCAAGGCAGTTAACGAGCCTTTATTGGTCCGCGCGCAATGCAGCCCGAACATTTCCAACTCTTGCTCCACCATGCTGATGGCCCAATCGGTGCTTCCGGTAGGACTGGGGGTTTGCAAAAGGTCAAGGAGAGTCTTGACGAGATAATCGCGGTCAATATCGAGCCGGGCCATGGTGCATTTTAGCGCGATTACGGCAATGAAACTTCAACCATCACTGGAAGGTGTTCGCTGAGAGTGGTCGAAATCGACTTTTTATGGGTGGAATGGAGGTCCTTCACGAAGATTTGGTCGATATTCCAGGCCGGAGCAAAGTTCGGATATGTCGCAACTGGAGGAAAGGCTGGCGCCGTGTCCACAAACTTGCGAGTGATCTTCCTGTACAAGAATCCCGTCGGCTGCATATTAAAATCGCCGGCCAGAAGTACCGGCTCTTCCTTCGTGGCGAATGTGTTCAAGACCGCATCGAGCTGCATTGTACGGACTTGTGATCCCAGATCCAGTCGATTTTGGAGATCGTCGACCGGCTTAAGCCAATTGGGGCGGAAACCATGAACCAGGTGGACGCTAGCCACCCAGAATTTTTTGTCTTCGAGGGCAAGGCGCAATCCAAGAATTGAGCTCCGTTCCTTGGCTTCGCCGACCACGACAGTTTGGTCCTCGATGATACTGAGTTTGGTGAGAATCCCGATCTGTCCACTCGCGCGGTAGTTGTAGCCGCCCAAAATGTCGGCAAGCTCCTGCGTGATCTGCGGTGTGGACTGCTGCAAGCAAACTACGTCTGGATCGTACTTTTTGATCTGTTTGGCAAGCGCTTCGCTAGGCGAATATCCACTGCGCACGTTCCAACTCATCACAGAAATCAGATGCTGGCCCGGGGAGGGACCTGCAGGGATTGGGTGATAGGCCAAAAATCCGACAATTGCCATCAGCACAGCCGCAAGCCATTTCACCTCTTTGCCCTTTCCCAGAATGAGCATCAGAATCAGCAAGAACAGGGTGGTGCCGACCATGTAGGTGAGCGGTGGAGTCCCGAGGAGTGTTGCCCACCAATACTGGTCGCAAAAGCGGTAGACGCAGATCGTCCAGACGGCAGAAAGTACTGGCAAAAGAATCCAGTACGGGCGTTTCGTTTTGGACTTTGGAGACTTACTTTTCTCCATCGCTTGCCGGAAGCATGTGCCCCATCTTCTCCGCCTTGGTTTTCAGATACTCTTCGCGCGATTCTTCATAATCCGCGATGATAGGCACAAACTCGACAAATTCGAGGCCATAGCCTTGGAGTCCAGCACGCTTAGCCGGGTTGTTGGTCATCAACCGAATGCGGCGAATTCCTAAGTCGGCGAGAAGCTGTGCGCCGAGCGAATAATCGCGGCTGTCCGCAGCAAATCCGAGCGCAAGGTTGGCGTCCACTGTGTCCATGCCCTGATCCTGAAGTTCGTAGGCGCGCAATTTGTTGATGATCCCAATTCCGCGACCTTCTTGCTGGATGTAGACCACAACGCCTTTGCCTTCTTGCTCGATTTTGCGAAGGGCGATTTCCAGCTGATCGCCGCAATCGCAGCGCAACGATCCCAAAAGATCGCCAGTCAGGCATGAGCTGTGCATCCGGACGAGCACAGGTTCGTCACCAGCCACATCGCCCTTTACGATGGCGACGTAAGGGTCGCGATCGACAGTCGGCTCATAGGCGTAGAGCTTGAAATTGCCGTATTTGGTGGGGAAGTCGATCGGACCAGCCTTCCTTACGATCAACCGCTCGTGATGCCGGCGGTAGGCGATCAGGTCGGCGATGGTGACAATGATCAGGCCGTGGTGTTTAGCAAAAGCTTCGAGCTCGCCACCAAGCCGCATCATCGTCCCGTCGTTATTGAGGATTTCACAGCCTAGGCCGACAGGCTTGAAGCCTGCCAACTTTGCCAAGTCGACGATGGCTTCGGTATGACCAGCCCTTCGTAGAACGCCGCCTTCTTCTGCTCTTAGCGGAATAATGTGTCCTGGCCGAGCAAGGTCGCCGGGCGTTGCTTTGTCATCGACAAAAATCTTGACCGCCAACGTTCGATCATGCGCGCTAACACCGGTTGTGGCGCCGTGCAATGCATCCACGGTTTCGGCCATCGCTGTGCCATGGCGAGCAGTATTCTGCTTCGTCATCATCGGGATGCCGAGCTCTTTGAGTCTCTCCGCGGTAGTCGGAATAAACGGAACGCCACGGCCGTGCATGATCATGAAATTCATGATCTCGGGCGTGCAAGCTTCTGCGGCGCAAACGAGGTCACCCTCATTCTCGCGGTCAGGATCATCCACGACGATGATCATTCGTCCCTTCTTCAGCTCGCTGAGAGCTTCTTCAATCGTTGCGATCGGCGATTCCGTGGTCATAAGATGTTCTACGAGTCGGCGGACGGCGTGTGCAGTCCACCGACTCGTTTGGTGTGTTAGATCAGTCCGTCTTCACGGAACGAAGGATAGTGGCACTGTTTAAATTTCTTGCCACTTCCGCAAGGGCAAGTGTCGTTGCGCCCAACGCGCTTTGGATCGACGTCTTGCGGCCATTCGCCTTGAACACCAGTTCCTTCAGGTAGTTGCGAGCCTTCGATTTGCATCATCGATGGCACACCTTCCTCCTCGCTTGAGACGTCCCGCGCGGGTTGAGCTCGGAACAAGAACTTCACGGATTCTTCGCGAATGTGCTTGAGCGTGCTGTTGAAGAGGTCGTAAGTCTCGCGCTTGTACGCAACGAGCGGATCGACCTGACCGTACGAGCGGAGCCCAATTCCTTCTCGGATGTAGTCGATGGTCTGCAAGTGCTCCATCCACTTATCGTTGATCGCTTGAAGCATGATCATGCGCTCAACATCCGGCATTTCTCCGGCGAAGATTTCTGCGCGGTCTTTGTATGCCTTCATCGCGGTTTCGAACAAGAAGTCATCCAGTTCTTCTTGCGACTTGCCGTTCAATTCAGACGGAGTGACATAGTCGACGATCGGCATGTATTCGTTCAATCGCTCGAATACAGCCGTCGAATCAAACACTCGGTTGCCGTTGTCGTCAAAGTCCCAACCCGCTGCGATGGCATCGTGGACAACTTCTTCCAAGCCGATTTCGAGTTCTTCTCGAGCATCTTTGCCGAGCAGATATTCACGGCGCATCGCATAGATATGCTCGCGCTGTGAATTCAGAACGTCGTCATACTCCAGAACGTGCTTTCGAGCTTCGAAGAAGTGGTTCTCGATTCGTTCTTGAGTCTTCAAAATCGCCTTCGTGAGGAAGCTCGCGTTGATTTCCTCCATGACGGGCCATCCCCTCAGAACAGGGTGATCCGCCATGTTGGCGTTGAAGATCTTCCAGAGCTGGTCCTCAAGACTGACGAAGAATTTGGATTCGCCTGGGTCGCCTTGTCGTCCAGCACGACCGCGCAGCTGGTTATCGATTCGGCGACTTTCGTGCCGTTCGGTACCCAGAATGAACAATCCTCCGAGCGCGCGGACTTCCTCTGCGAGTCCTTTTCGCTCTTGGTCGTCGAGCGGGAGCGGAGGCGCGGCGCGTTCCAGACCACCTCGTCGGAAGTGCTTGAAGGTATCGGCGTACTCAGGGTCAAAGCTGAGTTCGTCTTCCTCTTCAGCGTCCTTGGCGCGATCTTTTTCGATGATCGCATCCGCCACGCGGCCGCCCAGCAAAATGTCCACACCACGACCCGCCATGTTCGTAGCGATTGTGATGGCGCCCTTGCGTCCGGCTTCGCTGATGATCAGAGCTTCCTTTTCGTGGAACTTCGCGTTCAAAACGTTGTGTGGTGCACCGTGCCGCAAAGCTTCATCTAAGTAGGAAATGTTCTCCTTAGGCAATCCGTGCTTCGTGAGGAACCACTCTTCGTTTTCTGAAGCGATCGCAATTCCAGGGATTCCGGCCTTGCTGCAAACCAACGACATCGTCTGCGAGTTGATTTCGGACAATGGCAGTTGCACCAATTCGTCAATCAGCTTTTTGGTTTCCTTGTTGGTGGACTTATCTTCTTTGACTTCGTAGAGTCGATAGAGCAAGAGCACCTTTTGGAGCATGTCTGGATTGAGCCGAGCCGAAACGGTTTCCGACATTTCGATGGACCGCGTACCGACTAGAACAGGTTGTTGCTTCGCGTAACGAATCAGAAGTTCGTAAGCGATCGCCCGGAACTTGGCTTCTTCCGACTTGAATACAGCATCTTCTTTGTCCACGCGCTTCAGCCCTCGGTGGGTAGGGATGCTCACCACGTCCAAGCCATAGATCTTTCGGAATTCGTCCTCTTCAGTCTTTGCGGTACCGGTCATACCAGCCAGCTTGTCGTACATTCGGAACAAGTTCTGGAAAGTAATGACCGCGACGGTCTGGCTTTCGCGCTGGATGGCGACACCTTCTTTAGCTTCAAGTGCTTGGTGCAAACCATCGGAATAGCGACGCCCAAACATCATGCGGCCGGTGTTTTCGTCCACAATCACGACTTCGTTTCCGCGCACCACATAGTCGATGTCCTTGGTGAAGACACCATGCGCCTTGATGGCAGCATTGATATGGTGGAAGAGCTTAGGATCAGAGGCGATGTTGTCGATACCGAGCATGTTTTCGATCGTGTCCATGCCTTGCTCCGTAAGCGTCGCGCTGTGATTCTTCTTGTCGATCACATAGTGGATGCCTGGCTTATCGACGTCATCCTTTTCGCCTTGCACGAGTTGCCGAGCGATCAGGTCGATCTGTTTGTACAAGCTGACATCGTCGTTGGAAGGTCCGCTGATGATGTGCGGAGTTCGTGCTTCGTCAATAAGAATCGAGTCAACTTCGTCGACGATCGCGAAGTTGAGTTCGCGCATGCTGAGCTGCTCAACTCGGAACGCCATGTTATCGCGCAGATAATCAAAGCCAAACTCATGGTTCGTACCGTAGGTGATGTCGCAAAGATAGGCTTCTCGGCGGGAGCATGGCACCAAGTTCACGTATCGAGGATCGTTCAAGACGTCGGCGCCGGGAACATAGCGGTAGGACCCACCAAGCTCGTCACTATCCATGCTTTGGCCTTGGATAATTCCGACGCTGAGACCGAGGAAGTCGTAGATAGGACCCATCCAGGTCGCGTCGCGTCGTGCGAGATAGTCGTTGACCGTCACAAGGTGCGCGCCAAGCCCGCCAAGGGCATTGAGATACATCGGGGCGACCGCAACTAGGGTCTTTCCTTCACCGGTTTTCATTTCTGAAATTCGGCCTTGGTGCAAGACCATGCCACCGATAAGCTGGACGTCGAACTGGCGCATTCCAAGGGTCCGTAGGCTGGCCTCGCGTACGGTTGCGAAGGCTTCTGGAAGGATTTCGTCGAGATCCTCGCCTGCGGCGAGACGATCCCGATATTCTTGGGTCTTGGCCTTTAGTTGCTCGTCTGAGAGCCCTGCGATTGCATCTTCAAGAGCGTTGATCCGCTCTACAGTGGGTAACAGCGCCTTCACATCGCGGTCGCTGTTGTCGAACATTTTTCGTAAAAGTTGTAACATGGATTGAACTTAAATCTGGGGAGTTTTCACCCAGCAAAATTACTGAGCTAAACCGATCAAGGAAGGCAGAATTGCCCTCGGGGGATGAAAAAATTGATCGTTCAGATTTTCGGGCCGTCGCGGCTACGAACCGAACGTGCGAATCCTGGGTTGATTCGGGCGGACGTCCGGGAAATGATCCTGACTGCAGGAGATTGAGGTTCATCTTCGGCGAAGCAAACCTCGATGTTCGAGTCTCGAGACTCTTTGATAACCTGCAACGCAAGTACAATCGCCATTCGCTGGAACTCTCCAGCAGGCGACTGCTCGTTCTTCAGGAACCGTGAATTCGAAGCGGATTCTGCCAGGCGTAGCGATCCGAAATCATCGGACATCGGACCGATGGGACCATTGAGTAGCAACGCCAGCAAAACGGGCAGAAATTGAATCACGCGATTTCTCTAACGAATGATACCGGACTAGAGTTCGAATTCTCACTTTTTTGGCCTATCGCGTACTCAGAATCCGGGACTTTAGCCGAAAGATTGTGCCCAAAGAGATAGAATAACGCTTACAACTCCAATGAAAATCTTGCTCATGAAATGGGTCACGCTGACCGTCGCGATTATTCTGACGGCGGCCATTTGCAACGCGATCAATTTGCCGTTCACAGCTCCCATCAAAGGAGTCGGCGATGTACTCCAGATTTTTGTCGGAGCGGCGGTGCTCGCGTTCCTGGGCGCCACTCTTGGAAAAATCCTCAAACTGATCACCCTCCCGTTGAACTGCCTCACGCTGGGGCTAATGAGTTTGGTGATCAATGGCGTGATATTGTGGTGGGTGGGCTCTCTCGGGTTCGGTTTCAAGGTGGACAACTTCCTTTCGGCATTTGTCGGAAGCATCCTGATCTCAATTTGCAATGCGGTCGTCGGTTCTTTCCTTATCCCAGACAAAGATTCCAAGCGAAAAGGTAAAGATGACGAATGATCATTAACCGGAGAATGCTCAAGCGGTGGCTCGCACCGACGGCTGAGATTCTCTGGGCCGTGGTTGCGCTACTTTTTGGCCTTGCGATTGTGCTCGCCGGGCTGAGCTTGAGCTTTCGCGCGCTGGTCAATCCCTTGATGGGTGGCCTCGAACGAGGGTGGAACTCGCTTTTGCGATCGACCATTGGCGTCGAGAGCCTTGATGTTTCCAATCACCTTCTTGGTGGGGCGTTTTTGCTTCTCGGCTTGGCACTCTTGTGGGTCGGCGGCAAAGGCATCATGAATTCGTTTGTCCGCACATTGAACCCAAACATTGGTCCGAACATGGCGACCGCATACGTTCGCAAGCAGCAGTTGGCCCGCGGTCCAAAAATTGTTTGCTTGGGAGGTGGAACCGGACTTTCGACCTTGCTCCGGGGACTGAAAAGCCATAGTTCAAACATCACTGCAATCGTTACTGTCACTGATGACGGTGGCTCTAGCGGCAGGCTGAGTGAAGAGCTAGGCATCATTCCGCCTGGTGACATGCGCAACTGCTTGGTGGCTCTTGCCGATGCGGAAAAGCTGATGACCGACCTTTTTCAATATCGGTTTAAAGGCAAATCAGGCTCGTTGAGCGGCCACAGTTTGGGGAATCTTCTTATCGCGGGACTCATCGAACAGAGTTCTGGTGACTTCGAGAAAGCGCTCAACATGGCCAGCGAAGTTTTGGCGATCCGTGGGCGAGTCATGCCCAGTAGCCTCGAACGGATTCGTTTAAGAGCTTTGCTTGAAGACGGCAGCGAGGTCTGTGGTGAGACAAAGATTGTCGAGAGCGGCGGTCGAATTCGCCGGTTGTTCATTGACCCACAAGACGTGCAGGCATACCCTGAAGCGATCGAGGCGATTGAGGAAGCAGAAATGATCGTCATCGGACCAGGGAGCGTCTACACCAGCGTCATTCCTAACCTTTTGGTTAAGGGGATTCCCGAGGCGATCCGCAATAGCAAAGCCGTAAAGGCGTATGTCTGTAACGTGATGACCCAGCCCGGCGAGAGCGATGCTTTTTCCGCCGCGGAGCACCTTTTGGCTATCGAAGCGAACGTAGAACATCGCCTCTTTGAATATATTTTGGTCAACACCCAAGTGCCTTCCTCCGCAGCGGTCGGCAAGTATCGGGATCGGGACCAGTACCCTGTCGAGCCAGATATCGACCGCATTCGATCCATGGGATTCCGGGTTAAACCAGGAGATTTCATGAGCGAATCTGACTTTGTTCGGCACGATCCGTTGCGGGTGACCGATGCCTTGATGGAGATCTTCCACCGATGAAATTTGCCCAAAACCGAGTGGTGATTCTTAGCGGGCCAAGCGGTGTCGGCAAGGACACCGTGCTCGACCGATGGATGGCCGAGAATCCCCTAGTTGAGCGGGTGGTGGCGGCAACAACTCGGTCGCCGAGAGAAGGAGAAATCGATGGTGACGCCTATCACTTTCTCTCACTCGACGAGTTTGAGAGTAGAGCCTCGAACGGAGATTTTCTTGAGTTCAAAAATGTCCACGGCAATTGGTACGCAACTCCGATTTCGA
The DNA here is from genome assembly GCA_017303935.1 of Armatimonadota bacterium. NCBI lineage: Bacteria > Bacillati > Armatimonadota > Armatimonadota bacterium. Next base: position 27,276 of record JAFLBD010000001.1, read on the forward strand.
GCGTCAATGCAATTCTTGAAAAGGGTGGCGTTGCCGTTCTGAAGATCGATGTGCAAGGTGCCGAGGAAGTGGTTCGGACTCATCCAGAAATCGTCACCATTTTCTTGTTGCCGCCATCAATTGAAGAACTCGAAAGACGGATTCGCAGCCGAGCGACAGATAGCGAGGAAGCCATAGAGCAACGCTTGTTGAACGCCAAAGAGGAGATCGAGCGGTCAGAGTTCTATCTGCACCACATCGTGAATCAGAGCATTGAAGGGGTGGTCGACCAGCTTGAACAAATTGTGGGAGCGGTCGAAGTCTGAAAGTTGTCCATAATGATGCCGTCGAGATTCGGCAATTCTGTAAGTTCGTGAATCATGCACCCAATCCTCTTTAACATCAACGGTTTTGAATTGCGCAGTTTTGGCGTGATGCTCATGATCGGGTTCTTGGTAGGAATCGCGATGGCGTCTCGCCGATCCGAGCGATTTGGATTGAAAAGCTCGGTCGTGCAAGATTCAGCGATCTGGCTCATCGTTGCAGGGATCATAGGAGCTCGAGTGCTGTTCATCGTCCAGGAATGGCCAAAGTTTGCCGGTCGCCCAGACCAAATTTTCAAAATTCAGATGGACGGCCTCACCAGTTTTGGGGGCTTGCTTGGTGGATTGCTCGCGATTTTGATCGTGAGCAAACTCAAGAATTTCAAGCCATCCCAGCTGTTTGACACGGTCGGAATTCCGATGCTCGTGGCTCACGCAATTGGGCGTGTCGGCTGTTTGCTTAATGGTTGCTGCTACGGCCACGCCTGCGAGACCTCTCCGCCTGGCGTCCATGTCGAAGGGCTTCCAGGCTACTTTCTTCCGGCTCAGCTGGTTGATTTTGCGTTGGTCTTGATCGGCGCATTTATCGTTAGCCGGATTGAACTTGGCGGCAAGCTGAAGCGGGGCCAATCCTTCTCCTTAGTCTTGGTTGTCTACGGAGTTGCCCGGTTTATTTACGAGTTCTTCCGTGCTGGCACAAGTTCGACAACAATGGGGTCAACCGGCATGACTGAAGCTCACGTGGCCGCTGCAGTGATGGCCATGTTTGGATTCGGGCTTTACCTCTATCAAGCAAAGCGCTCGCAATTGGTAGCATCGGAGACCGTAAGCTGAGGTATCCTGCTGGGCTGAACCTCGAATAGGACCAACGAGAAATATGCGAATTCGAAACAAGGAATTGAAAAAGCGCTGGAACCGCAAGAAGCAGCACGTTAAAGCGCTCGTGAAAGAAGCTATTGCCGACGCAAAGGCTGGCAACAAGAAGGCTCCAGCTGAAAAGAAGGCACCTGTCGCTAAGAAGGCCGTGGTTGAAAAGCCAAAGAAGCCGGCAGCTGCCGCCGCAGACAAGCCAAAGAAGGCTCCAGCTAAGAAGAAAGAAGCCGCGGCTGAGTAATCGCGCAAAAAATTATTGAAACAATGCCCCCGGAACCGATTGGTGCCGGGGGCATTTTGTTGTGTGAACTGGGTTAGACTTGGGCGGCTTCCTCAGCTTCTCGCAGCCTGATGACTTCATCAGCCTTGTCGAGCCGCTCTTTCATCACCTTTTTCGAAAACTCGATGGCGTTGTAGCTCGACCGAATGAATGGTCCTGATGCGACGAACGCGAACCCCATTTTTTCGCCGATCTTCTCGTATTCCTTGAATTCGTCCGGGTGAACAAATCGCACGACCGGCAGGTGCTTCATCGTCGGCCGAAGGTACTGTCCGATGGTCACGGCGTCCACTCCAATGGCTCTCAGATCCTGCAAAGTCTTGAGGACCTCGTCCTTAGTTTCGCCAAGGCCAAGCATAATCCCGCTCTTTGTGTAGATCTTCGGATTGAGTTCCTTGACGATCTCCAGAGCACGCATCGTGCGGGCATAGCGTGCTTGTGGCCGAACGATCGTGTGCAGCCGCTCGATGGTTTCGATGTTGTGATTGTAGATTTCTGGGAAGGAATCCACAACGATCTTGATCAGCTCCGGCTTCGCCTTGAAGTCCGGAGTCAGAATTTCGACAATCGTCTCTGGTACGACCTTGTGCAAGGCCATAATGGTTTTGGCAAAGTGGCCAGCTCCTTCATCTTTGAGGTCGTCTCTGGCGACGCTAGTGACCACGACGTGCTTCATGCCCATCCGCTTGGCACTCATGGCGACGCTCATCGGCTCCATTGGGTCGAGTTCTTCGCCCTTACCGGTGTTGATTGCGCAGAACCCACAAGCCCGGGTGCAGGTGTTGCCCAGAATCATGAAGGTGGCGGTCTTCTTGGACCAGCATTCGGGAAGGTTAGGGCATCGCGCGCTTTCACAAACCGTGTGGAGGTTCTTGCTGCGCATGAGCTGCTCGACTTCTTTGATGGTGTCGGGCCGCGGAAGCCGAATCTTCAACCACTCCGGCAACGTCTGGTTCATGGTAGGATTGTACCGTCACGAACGCTCGAATTTGAACCTAGCTGGAGCATATTTTGGCGCGAAGTGGCGGTCCGGACCGACTAGAATTGACATAATTTTAAAAATTATGAAACTCTTTTTCAGGTCAGCCGTTTGAACTCTCGAAGCTCAAGTTGAGCGATAAGGACAGGGGAATTTAGAATAATGAATCGATTTTTGAAATTTGCATTAGGCGCGACAATTGCATTTTCTGCAATGGTGGCACATGCTGAAACTTACGCATTAATGATTGGTATTAATGACTATCCGACTCCGACCGACGAAAAGGGTCAACCGATGAAGGACGAGAAGGGCAATGTCATTGATAACGATTTGCGCGGTCCAAAGAATGACGTAAAATCTATTCAAGACCTGATGCTTAAAAACTATGGTGTTAAGTCAAGCAATATCAAATCGCTATTGGACAAGGACGCCAGCGGTAAGAACCTTTTGGAATCTCTCAAATGGATCATGAATTCCGCGAAACCAGGCGATCAAGTCGTGCTTTTCTACAGCGGCCACGGCGGACAAATTCCAACCGAAGATAAGAGCGAAAAGGATGGTAAGGACGAAGTGTTCGTTCTCGCTGATGGTGCGCTGGTTGTCGATGATTTGATCAACGACTTGCGAAATATCCTGACTACAAACGGCATTAACTTTACCGGCATCTTCGATAGCTGCTTCTCCGGCGGAATGTCACGAGATGCTGGTCCAAACAAGCGATTCAAGTTTTTGCCGAACGTTACGAAGTACAAGAATTATAAGACCTTCAAGGCAAAATTGCCTAGCATGCCAGCTGTTCGTCCAAACGCGACGACGAAGGCAATGGCCTCAAAGGGCAGCTTCGCATTCCTTTACGCTGGCCGAGAAGATCAGCCAACCATCGACTTGGGCAGCGATGATCCAAAGGTCGAATCGCACGGTCTGTTTACTCTCGCACTCACCGCAATTGTGAGCGAAGAGCCAACCGCTCCAGCGAAGCCAGTGATCGAAGCAATTGCTTCCTTCTTGAAGGACAACGAGATCGATCAGGAACCAACTTTTGAGTTTAGCGACGAGGATCGAAGCAACCAGCCGATCATTCTAGTTGCTAAGTAAGAGTTCAAGAACAAAATGAAATTCGCGCATTCGGTCACTTCGATCATAGCGCTAGGCAGTCTGCTCCCGATTTGGGGGCAGGCTGCTGTTTTACAGGCGCCATCCGACGAGCCCAAAGTTCGCCTCATGCCTCAGATTTCCGACACGATTTTGGCGGACATCGAGGAATCTGCGGACGGGACGCGTTTGATTACTCACGATCGAAAGTACGCCCCTCGACTTTGGGATGCAAAGTCGATGAGGTTGCTGCGAATTTTAGGCGGTGCAAAGTCGCTCATTCCCATAGTCAGATTCTCCAGTGACGGGAAGTCTATCTTGACAATGAGTCGCACGGAAGTTCGAATTTGGGATTCCCTTAAGGCGAATTTGAAATGGGAACTGAAGGTCCCCGAAGGCGACGAATACTACTCTGCAATCATCAGCAAAGATAACAGATACATTGTTGCGGGGACGGATAAGGGAATGGTCTACATGGTGGACACTTCCAAATCCAACCAAGTTACGAATCTTAAACAGAATTCGGCCGCTGTTGTTAGCTTGGACATTTCTGCTAAGGGCATTTTGGCTGCTGGATGCTCCGACGGTTCGACGACGCTTTATGATCTAAAGACTAGCAAAGTAGTCACAACGTTAAAGGGCAACACTGGGCAAGTTAAGTGGGCAACCTTTAGCAAAGACGGCGCTGTATTGTTGACGACTGGGAGTCGAAATGGAGTGATCGCTTGGAATGGGCAAACCGGCGAAAAGCTATACGAAAAGCCTCACGCTGTGGGCAATAGAACGACAAGTTTGATTACCTACATGGGCTCGCCATTTGTGCTCGAAGGAGACACGGGAATGCTCTATGGCGACGACACCGGGTTGATGCACATTTGCAATGCCAAAACGGGCGTTGAGCTCGGCCAGTTGCAAGGCCACACAAAGAGGATTCGTGAAATTCGTGTGTCCGCTGATGGCAAGTTAGTCGGCACCTATGCGGATGACGAAACATTGCGTTTTTGGGACGTCGCGAAGTTTAAAGAAATACCATTTAAGAGACCCGAATATTCTCCTACTGCAGGTTCCTTCACCCCGGATTCAAAGGCGTTTTGGTTTGGATTTATGAATGGAATCATTCGACGCTATTCCATTCCTGAAGGCAAGATCCTCGCCGAACGAAGAGGTTCCGTCAACCCGATCACTCGAGTGAGTTTTGCGGGCAAGGACCGAATTCTTTTGATCGGTCCAGAAACCTATAGCGCGCCAATGATCGGCGATCTCGGCGAAACAAAATTTCTTCGCGTTTTTGAAGAGGGTAGTGAAACAGCAAAACAAGAACTTGCAGGTGCCACCTATTCTTCGAATGGCCGTTTTATGGCTTTGAAATCGGCTCCAAACTCAGCGGGATATTCGACATTGATGACGGCGGATTGGTTTTTGAACCAAATCCTGTTCAAACTAGATGAGCCGATCATCAAAACGGCCGAGTTCATTGGAGATTCGAATTTCGTGTTTTTGACATTGGACGAGGGTGCATGCGCGATCCTCGACCTCGATGCGGGCAAGTTCATTCAGAGTTGGCAGTGGGAATTTGCCAATCCAATTCGCGGCGCAGTCTCATCGAACGGAATCACCGGAGCGCATTTTGGGGTGATGGGCGGCGAATTCGGCACCTGGGATGTCACCACCGGAAAGGGTGAAACCACCTTTGATATCGAAGGATTTGAGTCAATCGACTATGCTGGGATCAGCGATGATGCAACATTGGTCGCGGGTGCAAGCAAAGCGGGCAAGATCGGAATTTGGAACACCAAAACCGGCAAGGTCGTGATCTCAAAGGAGATCACGATTTCAGCAGCGGCTTGCGATCTAAAAATTTCAAAAGACAATAGCACTCTCTTTATCACCGCGCTGGACAAAGTGACCATTCTCAGACTCTCCGACCTCAGTGTTTTGCGAGAAGCTGAGACAAAGCCGACCGGTTTCATTCAGGTTCGGCAGGGTCGAATCAGCCCTGCTGGGGACAAAGTCGTCACGTTTGATGAAAACGAGGGGACAGTTTGGAATGCAAAAGATGGTTCAAAACTCTGCAGTTTTGAAACCATTGACACCATCGACCAAGCCACATTTTCACCAAATGGTCAAAAGTTGATTACGGTCGATCGGAGCGACGGAGTGGTGATTTGGGACCTCCAGAACGTGCCACAAAGTGGGCAGGCCAGCCAGCTCGGGAAGATTGTGCAGATGCGAGATGGCTCGGTTTTGGTGATGGACCTGAAAGGTCGATACGATGCAACTGACCCAAGCGACGTGACGGGCGCATTGTACGTGATCAATTGGGAAGGCGGGCTAGAGACCGTCGACGTGGCGCAATTCAAGAGCATGTTCTGGGATCCAGGCCTACTCGAAAAGCTCCTCGGAATGTCGAAGGAGCCGTTGCGCCAAGTTCCAAACCTCGATTCACTACGGTTGTACCCTTCTTCAAAGCTCAGTCTGAGTTCCAAAGGGGAAGTCAGCATCAGCCTGCAAGAACGCGATAATGGCGGCATCGGCTCGTGCGTTGTTTTGTTGAATGGCCGCGAAATCATTCAGAAAGATGGCGTCGGATATTTCTCTTTCAAGGTGGATGAATTCAAGCAGTTTCTTTTGCCCGAGACTCAACTTCCTCCAGGACAGGGCAACATCGTCTCGGTGAAAGTCAGCAATGCAGACGGGACCCTGACCAGTCTGCCAAACCCCATTGATATCGGAATTCCATCCGGGCTTTCTGTTCCGCAAGTCAAGTTGTACGCCCTCTTTTGCGGCGCGGGAGATTACGCTGGTTCAGCAAAAGACCTCAAAGCTCCTCCGAGCGACGCGATCAAGTTGGCTGGCGCAGTGACCAAGCTGGCCGATGGACTGCTGAAGGACCGAGTCGACGTGAGCGTTTTGGCAACTTCCGAAGGGTTCCAGCCGCCCACGCGCTCAAACATCATCAGCTGGTTTGAATCCGTCTCGAAGAAGGCAAATTCTGGCGACATCATTCTGGTGTTCATGGCCGGGCACGGTTTGGATAAGCTCGGATCGCGTGTAGGTTATTACTTCCTGACTGCTGAGTGCGACCCCGCAACCGTTACCGAGGCATCGTTGCCGAGCGTTTCGATCAGTGCAGAAGACCTCCGGCTCGAGCTTTCGAAGATCTCTGCGAACAAGCAAATTCTGATTCTCGATACGTGCCACAGTGGCGCGGCTGCCGGAAGTTTGATCGGCGATGACAGATCGGTTAGCGGTGATTACCAGCGTGCTTGGGAATCCCTAAAAGACTCCACAGGCACATGGATGCTGGCCGGGGCAGCAGCGAATCAGCTGAGCTACGAATCTTCGAACGTGGAGCACGGCATGCTTACTTACTCGTTGCTTGAGGCGATCGACAAAGGCACAGGCGAGGGCCTGCGACAGACTCCGAGCGGTGAGATGTTCTTGGACGTCGAACGGTGGCTCAACTATGCGGCCAACCGGGTGGAATCCCTCAAGAATGAAGTTGGATTAACCGGAGTGCAAAAGCCAGAATTCAAGCGGTCCAAGACCGGAAAGTCGTTCGATATCGGAGTGCTAGAACCGGCTGATCGAGGCTTCATCGGGCTGAAGCCGCCAATGCCAATCGTGATCGTTGGGCCGTTTGAGCAGGAACAAGAAGATCCACTTAACTTTGAGGACTTTATCCGGACATCGATGAAGGATTCGGTAGGGGTCAAGGCTTGGTTCGACGTGACCAAGCATCCAAACGTGTACCGAATGTCGGGTGAATACACCGTGACTGGTCCAGACATCGCGATCAAAGTGTTCGTCCAAAGGATCGACTCGAACGGTCAGCGCAAGACGGTGTCGACTTTCGAAGTTAAAGGAAATGTCCAGAATCTGGATAAGTTGGCGAACGAGATTCGAAGCGGAATTTCGCTGCGCGTCAAGCAGCTTGAACTCGCGCGATTACAACCGACTCCAGAGCAGTAAATAGGCGCTACCGTCCAAAATAGAAGTACCGCTATGGCTTCAACTATTTTGGATGGTCGTCTGGTCAGCAATCTCCTTCGCGAAGAAGTAAGACAGCGCGTGAGTGCGCTCCGGGAAAAGGGAATTGTGCCGCGACTGGAAGCGATCGTCGCCTCGCAGGACCCATCCAGTCTGGCGTACGTCAAGATGAAGCGCGCCTGGGCCGAGAAGGCGGGAATGGTCAGCGGTCAATGGTTTGCGAGCGAAACGACAACTCAATCTGAGTTGATCGATCACATCCAAAAGCTGAATGCAGATCCAACAGTGCATGGAGTCTTGTTGCAGCACCCACTTCCGAAGCACTTGGATGAAAATGCCGCGTTGATCGAATTGGGCTCTCGGAAGGATGCTGACGGTATTTCGCCAGAATCCCTAGGGAAGCTAGTTGCAGGGATGGAAGGTTTCCGTTGCGCAACGCCGTTCGGAATCATCAAACTTCTGGAGCATTACAACATTCCGGTCGAAGGCAAGCAAGCGATCGTCATCGGTCGAAGCGTGATTTTGGGCAAACCAATGGCACTGATGCTTTTGGAAAAGAATGCGACCGTGACCATCGCGCACAGCAAAACAAAGGATCTTTCAGAGTTGTGCCGTGAGGCTGATATCGTTGTTGCTGCCGTCGGGCGGCCAGAACTCGTACGTGGGAGTTGGATCAAGCCTGGAGCGGTCGTCATTGATGCCGGCTACAACAAAGTCGAAGGTCGAGATTCCGACGTCGGAGATGTCCATTTTGAAGAGTGCGCGGCAGTTGCGTCTGCGATCACTCCAGTGCCCGGTGGGGTGGGGCCAATGACCGTTGCAACGCTCCTTTCAAACACCGTTGACGCTGCTGAAGCGCTCTTAAGATAGCCAGTAATTCTGCTTGTTACCCCGCACTTTCCCTTGTGGAAAGACTCGTTTGGGAATGTGCGCTTTGCCGCGCATGTTTTGGGGGAACGGGATGGAGCAACAGGAACAGTTTAATTTCTCTGGATTGCAGCTATCGGCTGTCAAAGAGATGTCCAACATTGGACTCGGTCACGCCGCAACAGCGCTTTCAGATATGACCGGAAGGTCCTTCAACATGTCGGTGCCAAACATCGAGTCGGTGCCCGTCGCACAACTCAGCGAGCTGATGGGCGGTCCAGAATCGACGGCGTTGGCAGTGTATATGCCGTTCGAGGGAGATGTTTTTGGCTACATTGCCTTCCTCTTCCCTTGGCAATCGGCAGCCAATCTTTGGGAGATGTTGCTCGGTACTGCGCCCGATGATCCCAGCTTGGTCGGTGATATGGAAGCCTCAGCCATGCTCGAGGTGGGAAATATCATCAATTCGAATTTCTTGAACGCGATCAGCGACATGACTGATCTCAAAATGCACGCGACGCCGCCGGCGTTCGCGGTGGAGATGACTCAAGCCATTTTGTCAGCAATCGTCAGCGAGGCCGAAGAGCACGATGCCGTCGCACTCGCGGTCGAAACCCAGATTTTTGATGAATCTAGTTCGACCTCGGGATACTTCCTCTGTATTCCGAGTACCGAAGGCTTGCAACTCATGTTTTCGAAACTCGGAATTTCGGAGGCTGCTTGAGTTCAGTGGCCTCTCCCATCATGGTGGGAATGGCCGAAATTGCAGTCCGGAAAGGGCCCGCGCTCTATTCGTGCCTCGGCCTCGGAAGTTGCATTGGTCTTGCGCTATTTGACTCTGCATCAGAAGTCAGCGGAATGATTCACATTATGCTGCCGGGCAAGTTTCCGAACAGGCCGGTGGACAAGGTTGGAAAATTTGCCGACACCGGGATCGAAGAGATTCTCAAGATGATGGAGGGCCTAGGAGCGAACACCAGTCGGCTCACTTGTGCTTACGCAGGAGGCGCCCAAGTATTCAAGTTTGGCAGCGGAAACACCGACACTAAACTTGAAGTGGGTGCGCGAAACGCGGACGCGGTAGAGAAGATTTTGGCTTCGCTTCGAATTCGGACAGTAGCCAAAGATATCGGTGGCACGGTTGGTAGAACCGTGAACTACAACGCGTCAACGGGCGAGATCACCGTGCGATCGGTGACGACAGGGGAGAAACCATTATGCAAACTCCGATGAACAGCCCAAGCGAATCGCCTCGATTCTCGATGCAAGCGATTCTTCGCCAAACCACAGAATTGCCTTCAATTCCAGTGGCCGCACTCAGGGTTGTGCGCCTGACGGACGGATCCGACGCCACAGCGAAATCGGTTGCAGAGGCGATCTCTTTGGATCAATCTTTGGCGGCCAGAGTTCTTCGATTGGCCAATAGCGCATTCTTCGGTTTGCCGCGACAAGTCAAGAGCATTCAAGACGCTGTCGTCCTTTTGGGATATCGCACGGTGCGCAACATCGCGCTCGTAGCCGGAACCTATAAGTGGATGAAGGAACCACTGCCAGGCTACGAATTGCAGCCAAAAGACCTTCTGCATCACTCGATGGCTGTTGCCGTCGGCGGCCAGATGATCGCAAAGAAGTCAGGCGGCGATCCGGATTCAACCTTCATCGCTGGATTGCTCGCGGACATCGGAAAGTTCGCACTCAGCCAAATCATTGACGGCAAGATTTCACTGCTTGTCAGCCTAGGATTGCAGGCTGGGATGACCTTCAACGAAGTCGAGAAAAAGGTGATCGGACACACGCACGGCGATGTCAGTGCGCATCTTTGCGAGCACTGGAATCTGCCCGAAGAAATCGTCACCGGAATTCGATATCACCACAATCCGAGCGACTCGGTCAAGCCGACCGCGATCGGTGATTGCATCCACATTGGCGACTTCTTAGCGATGTCGGTCGGATGCGGGATTGGTGGAGACGGACTACTTTATCAATTTGACGATGAAGCGTTGCGGCGGCGGGGACTTTCTGCCGAAGATTTAGATGCGCTAATTGACGAATTTGTGATCGCCTACGAACGATGTGAAGCGATCTTTGAGGAACTGCACGAGAAATGAGCCAAAAAGTACTTGTTGTTGACGATTCACCGTTCATCCGGAGAATCATTTCAGACTGGATCAAGGGAGAGAACGATCTTGAGTTTGTCGGTTCAGCGTCTAACGGTCGAGAGGCCGTCGAGATGGCCGCCCGGCTAAAGCCAGACGTGATCACATTGGACGTTGAGATGCCAGTGATGGACGGCCTCACCGCCCTTCGACAGATCATGAAAGACTGCCCAACAGCGGTGATCATGGTCAGTAGCGTGACGTCTCAGGGCGCGAGTGCGACAATCTCCGCCCTGGAAGCCGGTGCACTTGACTTCGTGACGAAGCCGGAAGGTAGTACCAGCATTAAGGTCATCTCTTGTAAGGCGGAACTTCTTCAGAAAATCCGGGCGAGCAAGGGAGCCAAGCTGGGCGCGGGCCCATCCCTGAAACTTGTCAAGAGTGCGGCTCCTGTAATCCGAACGACGACGGACAAAGTTGTGGTCATCGCGAGTTCTACCGGCGGACCAAAGGCACTCACCGCTCTTTGGCATACTCTGCCGAAAGGTTTTCCTGCACCAATTCTGATTGTCCAGCACATGCCTCAAGGCTTCACCGAATCCTTCGCAAAGCGGTTGGACAGCATCGGAACAGTTCCATGTAAGGAAGCCAAAGCGGGCGACCACATCGTGCCAGGATTGGCGTTGCTCGCACCAGGCGGTTGGCACATGACAGTAGGGAAAAATGGTCACATCGAACTGAACGATAAGCCGATTCTCCATGGTACTCGACCCGCCGCAGACTATCTGTTTGATAGCGCTTTGCAACACTTTGGTGGAAAGAGGCTCGTGGGCGCGGTTTTGACCGGAATGGGCAAGGACGGCGCAGCTGGTGCGGCTGGAATTGTCGCTGCCGGTGGCAAGGTCTTCGGCGAGAACGAAGCCTCTTGCACGATTTATGGAATGCCGAAAGCGGCACTCCAAGCGGGTGGAATCACCCGCGAAATGCCAATCGAAGAGATCGGCAAAGCACTCACCGAGGCGCTGGAGGGCCGAATCGCAAATGCTTCCTAAGCAATCTGAATGGGACGCGTTTTACGCGCAGATGAAGGCTCGGACTGGCCTCGACTTGTATGATTACAAGCCTGCCCAGCTTCAACGACGCATCATCGGGATGATGGAACTCAAGGGCGCAAAAACCCTAGCTGAGTTTTGGACCGCGCTGACCGCAACTCCAGATGGGATCACTTGGTTCCAAGACAAGTTGGCGATCAACGTCAGCGAGCTGTTTCGGAATCCAGAGAAGTGGGACCAACTTGAAAAGATCGTCATTCCAGAACTGTTGTCCAACAGCTCAAAGCTAAAGTGCTGGAGCGCTGGCTGTAGCTACGGAGCGGAAGCGCACTCCTTGGCGGCTTTGTTTGAAGAGAAGTTCAAGGGAATGCACACCATCGCTGGCACAGATATCGACAAGGCGGCCCTTTCACAGGCGCAAGCAGGCCGATTCAATGAGGCCGACATGCGCGGCGTGCCCAAGCAGTATCAAAAGTACTTCGTGAAAGATGGTGCCGATTGGGTGGCTCTGCCTCAGATCAAGCGATTCTTGTCATTTAAGTACAAGAATCTCCTTGAAGATAATTTCGAATCCGGATTTGATTTAATTTTGTGCAGAAACGTTGTGATTTATTTCACCGAAGATGCCAAAGATAAATTGTACGAGAGGTTTTTCAAGGCATTGAAGCCGGGTGGAATCCTGTTCGTCGGCAGCACCGAACGAATCAGCACCGCCCAGAAGATTGGCTTTGAACAACCAGTTCCGTTCTTCTATAAGAAACCAAAGACAGGGGAAACAAAATGGCGAAACGCATCTTAATTACTGACGACGCATTGTTTATGCGAGTCACGCTCAAGAAGATTCTCACCGAGAATGGCTATGAAGTTGTTGGGGAAGCTCAGAACGGCGCGGAAGCGATCGATCTTTACAAGCGATTGAACCCAGACATCGTGACAATGGACATCACCATGCCCGAAATGGACGGTTTGGCCGCTCTCAAGGGCATCAAAGAACATGATCCAAATGCGAAAGTCGTCATGTGCTCCGCAATGGGCCAAAAGAACATGGTTGTCGAAGCAATTCAAGCTGGAGCAAAGGACTTTATCGTGAAGCCATTCCAAGCCGAACGTGTGCTTGAAGCAATGGGCAAGCTAGCCGCTTAATTCGCTTAGGCGTACTGGCAAAACTAATATGAAAGTCGAATACGTAACTCCTTTTGTCGCTGGAGCCATGTCGGTTCTAGAAATGCTGCTCTCGTCTAAGCCAGAGAGAGGAGCATTGGGCGCGCGTCCACAGATCTTTACCACGCAGCAGATCAATGTTGTCTGCGGCGTGACCGGCATGATCGAAGGTCAAGTTATCTACGGAATGAGCGTTCAAACCGCAGATAAGATCGCAGGACTCATGATTGGTCAAGCAATCACCACTTTTGATGCCCTGGCGGCATCGGCGATTGCGGAAATGGGCAATATGATCAGCGGCAATTCGATGACCCAGCTGGCGTCAACGGGTTACACATGCGACATTACTCCGCCGACAATCATCCGCGGATCAAATGTGCGGATTCTCACCGCAAATATCCCCGCCTTGGTGATTCCGATAACCATTGCTAACATTGGCGAAATCGAAATCAACGTCAGCTTGCAAGAGCGAAAAGCTCGCGCCGCTGCCTAACACCAAATCTTAAAGAACGGAAGTCACAAAAGTCAGCAATTGGGTGCCACCCACTGCTGGCTTTTGTCGTAATCTTGATAGCCATGGAGCGACGTACTTTTCCTGACATCTCTGCAAACGCGTTTGTATCGGACGCAGATCGCCGCGCGCTGGATGCACTGAAGAAGGTGCCGCTGCTCAACGACATCGTCAAGAAGTTCTATGAGATGGGGCTCGACCGATGGATGTACGTTTACAACATGGGCCGTGCGGTTCGGTGTGGACCCAATCAATATCCTACGCTTTACAACATCCTGCGTGAGTCTTGTGAGGTTCTGGATATGCCAGAACCAGAGCTCTATTTGAGCAGCAATCCATTTCCGAATGCGTTTGCTGGCGGAGTAGAGCGGCCGTATATCGTCCTGCGCTCCGGCATTATCGAAAACTTAACTGACGAACAGCTTTATCATTTGATCGGCCACGAGCTTGGCCACATCAAGGCAGGGCACGTACTCTACTTCTCGGTCGCTTCGCTCCTCTTGCCGCTTCTCGAACTGATCGGTCGCCGTACGCTTGGTCTGGGCGATGCGTTGAGCTATGGTCTGATCTTGGCGTTCTACGAGTGGTCGCGCCAAGCCGAGATCAGCGCGGATCGCGCCGGTTTGTTGGTTTCTCAGCAACTCCAAATCTCGTTGGACGCCAGTCTGAATATGTGCGCAGGGCCAAACCGATTGTCGCATGAGGCAAGTTCCGATGCGTTTCTGGACCAAGCTCGCGTCTACCACGACATGCCAACTTGGGATTCGCTAGGGAAGGTGATCTGGTTCCTGGTTGCAAACTGGCAAAGCACTCACCCGATGTTTGTACACCGCGTGCAAATGTTGGATCGTTGGGTCGAGATGGGCGACTTTGGCAGAATCATGGCCGGCGATTACCCAAGAGAAGTCGCCACCGTCTAAGCTATCCTATCGAGTATGTCCACGCCAGCCACGACGCCGATTGTAGGAATCATCATGGGGAGCGAAAGCGATTTCCCCACGCTCAAGCTGGCTGCCGATGTGCTTTCAGAATTCGGCGTTCCGTTCGAAGTCGAAGTTGTTTCTGCTCACCGGACACCGGATCGGATGGTGGAGTACGCGAAGTCCGCATCAGATCGTGGCATCAAGGTGATCATAGCTGGCGCCGGAGGGGCAGCCCATCTGCCCGGTATGACTGCGAGCATGTCGACGCTTCCCGTTATCGGCGTACCGATCCAAACCAAAGCTTTGAGCGGTGTCGATTCGCTCTATAGCATCGTCCAGATGCCAGCTGGAATTCCCGTCGCGACCGTCGCGATTGGTGGGGCGGAGAACGCGGGACTCCTCGCGATCCAGATTCTCGCGCTAAGCGATGCTGACTTAGCCGCAAAGCTGGCAGACCATCGCCGCCAGCTTAGCGAAAAAGTGAAGAAGATGAACGAGAACGTTACTTCTTCTCTTTAAGAGAATTCAAAACCGGTGCGCAGTGCTGATCAAGGATGATCACCTTGATGAAAAACCGGAGTTTGGCGTCGTCATCAAGCTTGGTTGGGTCGAGGCTCGGATCGAATAACTGCGGCTTGATCGCATAAATCGCCGCTCGCAATTGTCCCTTATTGAACGTCGACTTCATCACCGGCATGATCATGTCCACGTTCTGCGAAATCAAAATCTCGCGCGACATGTTGAGCGCGTTGAACGTGTTCTTCATTTCGGCGAGCAGCGTCTGGCTGGGGATCTGCTTTTTATCCTTGCCTTCGGTGATCGCAGCATCGAGCTTTGGCTCAAGCTTCAACAAGACTTCGTACTCTTTGACCTCCGCTTCCTGAACGTTTTTTCGCGCTTGTTCGATCACCGGCACCAGCTTTTCGATCTGTTCTGGAGTGAGTAGCAACGGCAACAACTGGTTCATCAGCTCAACCTGGCGCGCCTTCGCTAGAATTTCGTCCGAGCGGCGGGCGCGTTCTGCTTGCGTCAATTGTGCGCTGACAATCGTGCCCAAAATGAGCGTCGCAATAATACTAAAGGTCCATTTGAAGTTCATGAATTCTTGTTTTCCGGGAAGTCCTGTAGTTGGGACGGTTTGGCGGGAGGTGGCGTTACATTCTGTTCCAACACGACAACGAAATTCGCTGCCGCCAGAACCTGTAGGTGCACGAAGATGAGCCCGAGGGCAGCAATGGCGATCCAAGCCAAAATCGATGGGCCGGACTTTGTCATCCCACCCAATGCCGAGATGGCAAAGAGCCCTGCGAGCATGATCGCCGCCGAACCGAAGAAGCCGAGCATTCCGAGCCCGATGTTTTTGTTCCTTGGCCGAGAGAGTAGCTTGGTGTGTAATCTCTCTGACTGCTTGCGCATCCAAAGGCCGTAGCCGAGCCACAGGATGAGTGCGGGTAAGCCTTGAAGAAAGATCACGAGTTCAAGGTACCCGATGGCGGCCATAATCTCGAACAGTGAGCGCGCCTATTGGAGTCTTTGGAACGGTGGTCATGGACCGGTTTCGGCACATCATGGAAATGCCGAAAGTTGGAGGTTATGCCGAATATCACCACGAGGCCTTACAGCTTGGCGGGGAGGCCGCAAACACTGCTGTAGCACTGCATCGACTTGGGCAAAGCGTCGTCCTTCGATCCAACTATGTCGGTAATGGGCAGCACATCCACCCTTGGCTAATCGAAAATGGAATCGACGTTCACGGTTGTCCAATCAGCGATTCACCCGAACCTAGCTGTGACATCTACCTCACGCCTGACGGTGAACGGACGATGTTCGGGAGACAGCTTCTAGCACCGGATTCAGTGCCGTGGGGAAATGACATCGAGTGGGTTTCGTGTGATCCGAATCTAGGCGAAGCCAGCCGTGAAGAGTTGCGACGAGCCTTTCGCCAAGGCAAAAAGACTTACGGTATGGACTTCTTTCAACCAGACGATCCATACGACTGCATTACGATCTGGCAATCGAGCACCGATTGGTGGGGCAACAAGGGCAACCTGCATGACAATCATGATGCGTTTGCAGCGTTCACAGATGAATATGGGTTCAACGGGATTCTGACTGCTGGTGCACAAGGGTGCCTCGCTGGCAGAGGTGACGCGCTCAGACATTATCCTGCCTTCAGAATTCCACAGGTAGTTGACGCCACGGGCTGTGGCGATTGTTTTAGAGCGGGAGTGATTGCGGGGTTGAACGAAGGAAAGCCATTTGAGGAGGCACTGATGCTCGGTGCTGCGGTCGGGGCGTTGAACGCTACAAAGGAAGGCGCCAGTGCAGGCGCGCCGACGATGCTTGAAGCACTACAATTGATTGCGGAGCAACCAGAAATCTCTGCGGCTTATCGCCCGAGATAGTCGCGGAGTTTGCGCTGTTGGGCGAGGATTCTCAGCTTTTTGATCGCTGAAAGCTCTATCTGACGGATTCGCTCGCGGCTGACTCGCATTTCGTTAGCGAGCTGATCTCGGAGCATTGTCACTTCCTCATTGTCTTCTAACCGAAGTCTTTGCGACATAACGCGCTGCTCTCTTTCGTTCAACTCTTTCAGGATTTCTTGGAGCTCAACGGTCCGTTCAGCGAACAGCACTTCGTCTTCCGGGTTCTCGCAGTTGGTGTCGTGGATCATCGCTCCCAAAGTTGTTTGCTCAGTGTCGCCGATTCGCATGTCAAGGCTCAGCAAATCCTGCGATGCAACCATCAAATGGGTGAGTTTTCTGGGGCTGAGTCCAATTGCTTTGGCCAGCTGATCGTGCGTGGGTTCGTGTCCTAACTCGCGGGTCAAGCGTAGTCGTTCGCGCTCAATCCTGCGGATGGATTGTGAAATGTGAGCTGGCAATCGGATCGCCTTGGACTTACCATCGAGCGCCCTACCGATGGACTGGCGAATCCAGTGCGTGGCATAAGTCGAGAATCGGAAGCCCTTTGTAGGATCAAATCGCTTGACGGCGTGCATGAGCCCAATCGCGCCTTCCTGGATCAAATCTTCAAGAGGAATCGCTTGGCAACGATAGCTCCGCGCAATGTTGATCACGAGGCGCATATTGGATTCGATGAGGCGCTCACGAGCTTGCTCGTCGCCACGCTGAGCGGCGAGGGTGAGTGAGACCTCTTCCTCAGGCGTCAGCAACGGCGCTTGGGTAAGTCGTCCCCAATAGCTGTTGTGCCCGTCATCCGAGTCGGCTGAAGTGTGCCGCGTCAACTCTTAATATTTCTCCTTTAGATTCCTGCTTTGAAAAGCAATCCTCGAATCGGCACACGCGTGCCCAAAAGATGGCTAGAACAATTTTCGTGCCAATCTATCCGTTTCTACGTCTGACGCCAAAAAAAGTAGTGATGTTCAGACGAAGTTTTTTCTGCGTGGTGCGCGCGCAAGTTTGCGAGAAAACAATCTAAAGTGGCCTCATTCGCAACCAAACGAGAGCGTATTGAATATTATCTCATAGAGCAAACCGATTTCGTGGTGAACTGCAAAACCAGCAACCTCACGAGGTACCCATTTGAACGAAACAGAATTTGTAAACTCAAATAAGGAGGAGTGGGAAGAGCTCAGGAACCTCAGTCTCCGGCTTCAAGTTTCGCCGGGTACTTTGCTGCCGCGAGAAATCGAGAGGTTTCTTGAGTTGTACCGAAAGGCGACAAGCGACCTTGCCCGAGCACGTGCCGAGTCTACGAATCCAGATCTTATTGGGAGCCTGAATAACCTCGTTGCTCAAGGATATTCCTCGTTCTATTCAAAGCCAAAGCGCAAAGTTGGCGCAGGAATTCTAAATGCAATCGTATTCTGCGCGCAGGCGTTTCGACGGCAATACCGGTTCGTTTTGCTCAGCCTGTTCACCGTGATCGCCGGTACGATGGTCGCGAGTTTGACTTTGGCCAATCGCCCAGACTTGCGATATGCGGTCATTCCACCAAGCGAGGAAGAGCTGTTTACACAATGGAAGAAGGCGGAGTTTGAGCAGAGATCCGGCGGAGAGAATCTCTCAATGCTCGCGATGTATGCGAGCAACAACCCGAATGTTTCGCTGAGAACCGCGGCAATTGGCGCCTCGACACTAGGGATCGGCTCAGCATACTCGCTTTGGCAGAACGGCATTTTGCTTGGGGCATTGGGGCAAGACATGAGGTCGGTGGGCAAGCTAGGATTTTTGGCCACATCACTTGCTCCGCATGGTGCGACGGAACTCTCTGGGATGATCATTTCAGGTGCATCGGGCTACTCCTTGGGGTGGGCAATTCTCGTGCCTGGTCGCAGGCGGCGAATCGACTCACTCGTCGAAAAATCCAAAGATGCGATGGCCCTCTTTGTCATGGGGGTGGTCATGATGTACATCGCAGCGCCGTTCGAAGCTTTCTTTAGCTTCAGCCCAGCATTTAGCCAACCATTGAAAGCGATCGTTGGGTTGATCATTTTCGCACTTTGGATGTCCTTCTGGTTGTTTGCCGGCAGGACGAAGAAGAATGTGAGCAAGATCCGCTCGTTTGTCCGCGAGCCGTCAACCCAGCCGCTTGAATACTCGGGTTGGCAGAACGTACGTGGCGACCAATCGGAGGATGCTCTTGAAACGGAGCGGGTTCAAGCGTAGCGACTCAAGGTAATTTCTTCGCGCTTCAGCCCGGTTACCGCGCCACATCATCTCGGTGCCGAGACAAGCGAAGTTATGTGCGAAAGCTTGCTGGTGACGCGCCGATATCTTTGCCATCTCATCGGCGATCTTTGCCAACTTGGTGCGAATGACCACTCCATCTTCATTCATTCGGTCTTCAAACCGACACGCCTGATTTGGATGAACTCGGTAAAACGTTAGTGGCTGATCGATATGGACCACTTCTGAAACTTGTGCGATTCGCAGCCACATATCCCAATCGCCGCATCCCCAAAATCCGGGCTCAAACAGCCCCACTTTTTCGGTGATTGAACGGCGGAACATCACTGAGCTCGCGATGATTTTGTTGCGCTCCATCAAGTCCAGATACACATCACCAGATTCGGTCTTGGGCCAAGGAAACCCAAGCGGCGCACCTGGAATCTCGTTGCCTTGGTCGTCGATGAACCACCCGGCAGTGTGTACCAATCCTGCCTTCGCGTTTGAATCGAGCGCTTGAACTTGTTGCGCTAACTTCTCCGGCCCCCAAAGATCGTCGTCGTTGAAAACCGCAATGTACTCACCCTTCGAATGCTCAATTCCAAAATTCAGGTTTCCGTAGGTGCCCAGATTTTTGGGATGAAAGTGCGGGATCAGATCGGGTTGCTCGGCGATCCACTCGCGGGAGCCGTCGGTCGACCCATCGTCGAGGGCGAGAATCTCAAAGTCCTTAAAAGTCTGGGCACGCAACGATTCGACGGCGAGGGGCAAAAAATCGCGGTGATTGTAGCTGGTGAGCAGTACAGATACTTTCGGCATTTAGTCGAATCTCACCTCGACACTCCAGTCCTCAATATCCAATTCTGGATTCGGCTGGTCGCCAGTCGGTTCAATGTTGCCGGCGGTCGTGTTGCTGTAAGTTCCTGCGCGGTCCAATGGGATATTCACGACGGTATTGATTTGCGAAGGAAAACGGCCGTCGCCTAGCGCATCCCACTGTTTGTCGGTGCCGGAAGCTGGCACACGGTCCATCGTCAGGAAGTTGATCTGCATTGCCCGTGTATTGTTGCGCTCGGTCTCATCCGGGATCATTTGCGCGAGGTCAAGTTCGAACCGAATACGGCGCGAACCGACATTAACCAAATCGCCAGAGATCGGGACGCCCGTCGTGATGAACGTTGTCAGGTCCGTAGTCTGGAATTTGTAAATTAGATAATCGTTGGATTGTGTCGGGTCCCACCAAACGAAGTGGGTAGCGTTTCCGGCAACAAAGCCGTTGCCCCATGGTGGAGCAATCACCGGAATTGGACCTTGGGTCGGCGGTGGGCTATCTGGAGAAAAATTGATCGCCACCATATACACGTAGGGAACGCCACCTGCGCCGGTCTCGGCTCCAGTACGAACAGGGCCGCTCATCGTGTAAGAAAAGATCAGCCGCGTCGATCGCGGAGTTCCGGTCGCTGGGAATTTGGCACAGCCGCCCAAGACCAGCAGAAGACCACTCCCGCCTAGCGCAACAAGCCGATTTTTCAGAATCTTCATTCGGAAGGAACAACCTTAAACAGGATTCGATGACATGTTTCGCAGGTCATCAATTTGTCGGTATTCACCGCTTCAATGATTCGACGCGCCAGAGACGTTCCGCATGCGGTGCATTTATCATTTTCTACAACGCCCATCCCAATTCCGTGATATTTGGCTCGAATGGCTTCGTACTTGTCGAGCAATCCACGTTCGACTTCCTTGGCCGCCGAGGTCCTCTCCACCTGCTTCGCAGCAAACTTGGCTTTGATTTCCTCTAAAAGCTGCGCGTCGCCCGTCTTCTTCGATTCCAAAGTTTTAACCATTTGGTTAATCTGGCTTGCGATCGGGCGGGCTTCTGCCAGAGCCGCTGGTTCTTGATCAATGATCTCTAGCATTTGCAATTCGTAATCGCTGATTTTTTGCCCTAGAGAAGCAATCTCTAATTCAATGCTTGCTGCCTCTTTGCTGTTCACGACAGAACCACCGTACAGAGTTTTGTCCAGAGTTTTCTTCTTTTCGGTGCTCGCGGTAACTTTGTCTTCGAGCTCTTTCAAAGCAGCTTTGAGCTTCGCTGGCCTTTCCAAAATCTCTAAATTGGCTTGCTTTAGGTCTCGAATTTCTTGCACCAGAGCTTTGCCTCCATCAAGCGATGCGGCTCGCTTTTTGAGATGGAGCAATTCGGTATCGACTAGGTGAAGCCGGTACAGCAGATAAAGAGAATTGTCCGACATGAACAATTGATTATGGTCTAGTTGAAGGACATCGGCGCAGAATTGTCGAAAACGGAGGATACGGCAATGGCCTCGTCGTTCAGCCAACTCATTTTAGATGTCGAGAATTTGGATCGTTCGCTCCAGTTCTATGAGGGCATCTTGCACCTATCGGTTCAGCACCACTCGAACCTCGATGGCGTTAAGTTGGCGTCGTTGCTCGCGGGAAAAACCGAAGTGATTTTGGTCCAACGCTCGCCATTTGAACAAAACAGCGCATATGATCGGGCTGGTGGAGTCGTGCTCAACTTCAATGTAAACAACCTTCTAGGTCTGTTCACCGAGATTCAAGATACTGGAATCAAGGTTTTGCGAAACGTTGAATCGACCTCGTTGGGCGAGCGGTCGTTGTTGGTGGCCGACCCAGACGGTTACGCCGTCATGCTGAGCGAAAATTCCGCTTTGATGAATTAACTTGGGTTGATCGTCACAGTCCCTGGCATTCCTGGTTGACCCAAAATCGTGATGCTGATCGGCATAAATTGCCGTATGACCCAAGCCATGGTTTGGAGCCTGGGAGTGATGGTCAAGGTTTTGAATCGTGTCGGTGACGAAGCGAGCGCACCGGCGACCAACGCTTGATCGGCCAAGAATGGGTCCAATGTGGCGTCAGATTTGACGAATCGCATCAGCATTTCACCTGCTGATCTTACGACTTGTTCCGTTCGGATTCCGCGACCACCCATGGCTGTGCCGCACCCGATGCCACGTTCGTACCGAGCGACAAACGTGACGAACATGCCGTTGGTTTTGGACGGAACTTCGCAAGCTTCGACTTCGAAAGTCTTGCACAGCCGTTCGCAAAACTCCGTCATCGCTTTCACTGCGCGCTCGGGAATGTCCTTCGATATTCCGGAGTGGCTGACGACGGCAACGACGGATTCAAGTTCGCCGCGGTTAGACCAATCAAATCCATGGAGTGCGCTTGGTTCGACTTCAGCAAACACCTCGCCCTTGGCAGCGAACCCAAATCCGGCGAGATTTTGCTCTGCAAACGCCACGAGCCCTTGTGCGGCGTGAAGGCGCAAGGTCGCTTGCTGAAACGCGTCAAAGGTCAAGGTATTTGGGTTGTATGTCTCCCCCTTGACGCTGAAGGTGGAATACGCCCCAGACTTCGCCAAGATCGGTAGTAAGGAGTCGATGATCATCAACGCATTGCCCGGAATGCTGCCTTTTTCGTGGCTACCGACGTCATAAATGCCCTTCAATGGACGGGGAGCGCGAGTGGGGACATACAGGATTTCTTCCGATCCGAGATCAACGCCGCCGAGTTTAGCCTCACAAATATATTCCGCGGCCTGCAAAAACGTGAGGTCTTCACTGGTTAAGCCTGGCTTGCGCGTTCCGCCTCGAATGTGATGGATTCGCACGGGTTGAACGGTCAACGCTGCTAGAGAAAGCGCGGTGCGCAGTAGCATGCCGCCGCCTTCGCCCTGAGAGCCATTGATGACCAGCGGATCTTGTTGGGCTCGCATTACATTTTGAGCTTGAAGATCATGTATTCCAGCATTTTGAGAAGGTACGCCAGCACCATGATCATCAAAAGCACGCTCAAGACTTCCTGCATGATTGGAAGTTGATCGTTTTGAGCGATGTTTGGTTTGCCCGTGAGAGTTGCTTGCCCCAAGAACTTGTCGGCGAAACTCAAAATCCCACCCACTCCAGCTTTTATGGCATCTCTGCCAACCAGGTAAATCGAAAGGACGAAGAGGAGAGTGAGTGGAAGCAACAGCTTGTACTTATGCTTCTGATGTTCGTTGTAGATCACGCATTGTTGGCAACGCTTGATCTTAATCTCCATCGGCAAACTGGTGTTATACGGAATGAACTTTGCGGCGGCAATTGCATCCTTCGGGATCGGCTTGCCCTCCATCGCGTTTTGAATCACCTTTTCTTCGCACATACACCCGACGCGCTCCTTCCAGCAGGTAAGACGAGTGTGATAGATCGGACATTTTTCGCGGACAAATTTTCGGCAGTACGGCAGCTGCCAGCACTTGCCCATGAACACGTTTTGGCGATCGTCTTCTTCGCGAACGCCCTTGCCGTACTTGAGCGAATCAGCTTTGCTGCCCTCTTTTGCCCGGTCACGAACGCGCGTGATGACGTCGAAAAGGGTGACGATGACCGTGACGATTCCTATCGCGAACCCAGCCGTTTGAACTCGCTGGAGCGCCGTCGCGGCAACTTGTTCGACACTACCCCCTACGAATTGAGGCAGGAAAACTGGGGCCATCACGATCGCTATCGTGACGATGATGAGTAAGACGCTGAGGACTTCTTCGCCCCAAAAAACGATGGCGGCACCAATCGCCATGATCAGTCCGCTGATCGCGGCGACTCGGCCAAACATGTCGACCATCTGGGTCGCTTTGGCGACATCGGTCGGCTGTGCACCGGCAAAGCTGAAGAAGTAGTAAAGGAGAAATCCTATACCGCCGAGGAGTCCGATTCCCCCGGCATAAAACAAAAGCCTGCTGACAGTATCCTGCAGACCACTTAGAAAGTCCTCTACTCCTTCTCCAGATTTTCGCATGCGTTATTTCTTGTTGACGCGTTCGATATAGTTACCGTCGCGGGTATCTATCTTGATCGTGTCGCCTTCATTGATATGATAAGGCACTTGAACTTTAGCACCAGTTTCAACTACCGCGCCCTTGGTCGAGCTTCCGCTAACGGTATCTCCCTTGATGCCTGGCTCTGCCTCAACAATACGAAGCTCTACAAAGTTTGGAAGTTCATAAGTAATGACTTGATCGTCGACGGCTAGCCCGATGATCTTGCTTTCTTCCTTCAAAAACTCGGCTCCTTGCCCCAGAATGTTCAGCGGGACATAGAGCTGATCGTAGCTTTCCAAGTCCATCAAGACCGCTTCTTGGTCGATATCGTTCTTGTAGAGGAACTGCAATTCCTTCTTTTCAAGGAACACCGCATCCACCTTTTCACCCGATCGGAAGGTCTTTTCGATGACGTTCCCGTTATCGACTCGGCGAAGTCTTGTGCGAACAAATGCGCCGCCCTTTCCGGGTTTTACATGCTGAAATTCGACGAGCACATAGGTTGCGCCGTCAATCTTCATGGCCATGCCATTACGAAAATCACTGGTATCTACTGCCAAAAGTTTCTCCGTTTCTACCTTCTTGGTAGATTCAAGAGGCTATTGTACCGCCGCAGCAACTACGAATCGCGCTTAAGTAACCAACCACCTTTTCGCAGTAATTCATGTTCCTCAGAACCTTCCTCTACGTCCATGTGATCCACTTCTATTGGTTGTGGGGTTTGCTCATCGTCTTCGCTGAGTGTCGAAGTGCCAACTTTGCTCGGGTCCCAGACTGCCTTCGAGGAACTCGGGAGATATTTGCCCAAAACGCCGTTTACGAACCGGCCGCTTTCTTCGGAGCCGAATTTCTTCGCCATGATCACCGCTTCGCTGATCGTCACCTTGGGTGGCATCGACTCGATGTGATCGAGCTCGAAAAACGCCATGCGCAAGATCGCTCGATCGACTTTGGCGATTCGGCTCAAATCCCAATTCTTTGAGAGAAGTGCTGAGATTTGCTCATCAATGACTTCAAGTTGTTCGACCGTGCCCTTGACGAGTGATTCGATGTACTCGATCGCTTCTGGAACAAACGGTTCGCGATTTGTCGCCGATTGAATCGCTTCATCAACCTCTGTTTCGGCAGTATCGATTTCGTACAATGCTTGAAACGCTGATTCACGCGCCAACCGTCGGCTCCGAACCAATTTAACCGGCTGTTCCTGCTCCTCCGGATTCAATTCGTCACTCATTGGACGAGCTCGACTTCCATCATTTGAGGCACGAACGCAGTTGAAAACTCACCGGAGATGAACCCTTCAGTTCGAACAAGTCGCCGCAAGAACGGGATATTGGTCTTGATGCCTTCGACATGAAACTCATCTAGAGCCACACGAAGTCGGTTCACTGCTGTCGCCCGATCTGGTCCGTAGACGATCAGTTTGGCGATCATCGGGTCATAAAATGGCGAGATCAAAAAGCCAGTGTAGATGTGCGTGTCCATCCGGACACCAATTCCACCAGGCGCCATCCATTGGGTGACGATGCCAGTTGATGGAGCGAAGTCGTTGTCCGGATCTTGTGCGGTGATTCTCGCTTCGATCGCGTGACCGTTAATATTCAGGTCATTTTGGCTGAACGGCATCTTCTCTCCCGCTGCGATTCGAAGCTGCAAGTGAACCAGGTCAAGGCCAGTGATCAATTCGGTGACCGGGTGCTCGACTTGGAGCCGGGTGTTCATTTCGAGGAAATAGAACTTGTAGTCTTTGTCCACCAAGAACTCGACCGTTCCAGCGTTCCAATAGCCAACAGATGCCGCGACTCGAACAGCCGCTTCGCCCATCTCCTTGCGAAGTGATTCTGGCATCCCGGCGAAGGGCGCCTCTTCGACAATTTTCTGATGTCTTAGGTTCTGAATGCTGCACTCGCGCTCAAAGCAGTAGACGCCATTGCCATGCTCGTCGAACAACACTTGAACTTCGACGTGCCGCGGTTCGACAACGCACTTCTCGACAAGCATGTCGCCATTTCCAAAGCTCGCTTGTGCTTCGGCTTGAGCAATCTTCCACTGCTTGACCAAATCGTCGGGTCCGTCCACACGTCGGATTCCGCGACCTCCGCCGCCGGCAACAGCTTTCAGCAGAACTGGATAGCCAATCGTTTCGGATAGCTCGATGGCTTCTTGCTCTGTGGGGACGACGTCTTCGGAACCGGGCACGACAGGGCAATTCGCCTTGATCGCAGCCTTTTTGGCCTCTGCCTTATCACCCATCGAAAAGATTGCGCTTGGTGGAGGCCCAATGAATTTGACTCCGATCCGCTCCAGTGATTCAGCAAAAGTTTGTCGTTCGCTGAAGTAGCCATAACCAGGGTGTACGGCATCGGCCCCACTGATTTCGACCGCCATCAGAACGTTCGCGAGGTTCAAATACGAATCTGTGTTGGTCGCTTCACCTACGCAGATCGCTTCGTCGGCAAGCTTGACGTGGAGGCTCTCCCGGTCCGCTTCGCTATAAATGGCGACGGTGGGGATGCCAAGCGATTTGCAGGATCGAATGACACGTACGGCGATTTCGCCACGGTTTGCAATCAGAACTTTTTTGAACATCAGTATTTCCCGTGTCCTGGGTGGAGACACTTTACTTTTCCGGTCGCTGGGTCATACTCATACGGCTCTTTGCCGATGGGGTCTGCCAACATTTCTGGCGGCAATTTTAAGACGGACATATCGGATGGAGGAGTCTCGTCAGAGGTCATGTATGCGGCAACAGCTTGTCGAATCTGCCGCAGGTTTGCCATACAAACTTCGTCCTTCGCGCGGGCCATCGATTGGCCCACAACGGTATTGCCAACTTTGTCCGCGCGCTGGTTTCCGTCCACGGAAAGGCACCCTTGGAGGCAGATTAAAAGCCCGGCAACTGCGATGTACTTCAGGGTCATGGCTTCACCTTCACGATCGCTTGGCCATATTGCACTGGTTGATTGGTCACGACTAGAGTCTCCGTAACTTCACCACTGACGTTGGAGACGACTTCATTCTTGATCCCGAGAGCGACAACAAACCCAATCACATCGCCGCTGGAGATCTTGGCGCCTTCTTTCAGTTCGACTTTGCCTTCTTGGAAGAACCCGACGCAAGGGCTCTTCACTTCTTTGAAGTCGGGCGCAAGTTCGACAGAATCCGATTCAGCGACGGCATGCGATGGGATCGCGATCGGAGCAGGAGCCTCTGCTTGAATCACCGCGGAGAACTTTTCGTCGCCATTTTTGAGCCTAACATGCCGGAAACCGAGGTCCTTGGCGGCCTCAAGAGCATGCTTAATGGTTTCTCCATCCAAACCAGACATGAGAACGAGTGTACCGGACAAAAAAAGGGCGGGCGCAATTTCTGGCTTGGGAGGAGAGTTGCACCCGCTTAATAGCTGTCTTCGTTTGCGATTTTCGCTTCGATTTTAGGTGAGGGCTTATACTTATGCCCTTCTGCATGTTAAACGCATTAAACCTGAAAGAAAGTTCCGATTGATTTGGAAAATCTTGAACCGCGACTTAAGTCCTAGATTCGATTTCCTGAATCACTTGCGACGAAATCGCACCAGAGAACACGCACCGCACTTCGGATTCCAATGTTACTTCGGATTCATAGTGCTCCAAGCCGACCTTGACGAGCCCGCCAGTATTGAAGATTTCAATCGTTCCAGTGGTCCCGGTTTTCCTAGAATGGACGATCGCCGCAGCGGCCGAACCCGTTCCACAAGCCCTCGTCTCACCCACCCCGCGCTCGAATGGTCGCATCCTCAATTGCCCTGGTGCGATCGTCGTGACGAACATTGTGCTCGTCCGCTCAGGGAAAAGCAGATGATGTTCCAGAGCGGCACCAGTTTCAAAGAACTCGGCGTCGGAAAACGGTTGATCGTCGATAATCGTGTGGGCTGAACCGGTAGATAAGCTCGAAATCCGCCACTCTCGGCCGTTCAATTGCACTGGATAGTCGAAGATCTCGGTTTCGGTGATCGCTGGAATCGCGTCCGGATTGAACGAGCCCGAGCCAATATTCACCTTTGCCGATGAAGGGCCCGTGATCCAAACCTCCACATCTCGAGAGAAGTGGTGGATGACGTCATGTTCTCGGAGCCATCCGATCTCGTGAGCGTGGACTGCCGCACAGCGCAGTCCGTTTCCACAAAAATCCTCGCTCCCATCGGGGTTGAACATGCGCAGTTGGCCCTTGTCTAGGACCAAGAGCCCGTCTGCGCCGATTCCAAAATGGTGTGAACAGGTGCGCTGGGCAAGTTGCTCAAGATCTAGTTGGAACCCAGGATGGTGAACCAGAACAAAGTCATTCCCAGCAGCTTCGTACTTCCAGAATCTCAACGAACGTGCTCCAACGAATACTGAGCCGAGGCAACGGTATCGTGATACCAACCACCATCGGGACAAACCAATGGGAACCACCATGCAGAGGGTCGTAATCCTGCTTTCACAAGCCCTTTTGAAACGGTCACGGCATCTCGGACGAGTCGCAGCCGTTTGAGTTCCACCTCAAGGTCCAAATCCTTGCGGGACTTGTGTAATTCTTGAATTTCGGCCGAAGAAACGACTGAATTTTGCTTGCTTCGGATATCGGCATATTTGACCCAGCCGTCCGCAATTTGGGCATCAATTTCGGCAATTCTAGATTCGAACGATGCGCGCTTTTCAAGTTCTTCTGGCGACGGAGACTTTTCAAAAATCTCAGCCCGCCAATGTCGCCCCTTGTCGTGTTCAGTCGTATTTCTGATTTGCTTTAAAAGTTTGATCTCTTTGAGCAGTTCCGCCTTCTCGACTCGGAATTTCTCAACGTTTGACTGAAGGTTGATCATCCCCTCTTGGATCACTTCGTACCGATTCGCGAGGTCCGACCATGCCGAGCTTTGCTGCGTGCTCAGGAAATTCACCAGATCAACTGGGCGCCGCAGATCTTTGAGCCGGTCGAGCAGTTCAGATTGTTGCTTGACAGTAGTCCGCCAAAGTGACCCAAACGAAGAGGATGAGATATCGTCCGCACCGAATGGCCTTCGGAACGGATCGGGAAGGCTCAACCAAACCTTGCAGTTCGCCAGTTCATCCCAGGTCGAATACTTGATTCGAAGGATCGGGTTCATCGGTGGGCAGTGTTCGCCGAGATTCTTGTGGAATTGGGTTGACCGCGGCACATAGCTTGACGCGCCTTCGTGGAACACAAACACGTGCTCTTGAGCTAGCATCCCAATGAGGCTCACCGCTTTTCCAACCAGCGTACATTTCGGCCCAAATTTGGATTCGATCGCCGCTGCCAAGTCTTCGATCGACTTCACAGGCTTCTTGGTCGTGATAAAGAGCGGCCTTTGAGCCATGACGATGATGGCCTTTGGCGCGATCCTCAATGTCCCGCGGCCATGTCCTGGCACGACCAAATCGAAGGGGATAGCCCACGATTTGAACTTATCTAAGGTGTAAATCTCGGAATGCCTGACGGCATCATTGTAGGCAGCTTTGGCGATCTCACTGGTCTCAGGTCGGAGGAAAAGATCGACGAGCTTAAACCGTGCGAGCGACGCTGTACTGGTGTTAAACCTCAGAAGTTCGGTCGTGCTTGTTGTCTCAGCAACGCTGGGTACTCCGGCGACAAACTCGTGGAGCCTGGGCAGCAGAGCACGGAAAAACTGACTTAGAGATTGCCCGTTTGCTTGCTCGATAGCATCACAAACCAAGCTTCGGAGTTCCGCAGCTTTTTGCTTTGGAATACAGATCTGGCACCCCGGAATTCGGGAAAGAGACTCACTGATCGCCCAGTCGATTGCCTCGAGCAGTTTGGCCTCCAGCGGTCCTAGTGCTGTTTCAGCAATGACGGGCGTTTCATCGCCCATGAATGCAACACCCCGCCATCCCCAAGCTTCTGTGATTTCATCGAGCAGCGTGGGCCGAGATTTGGCGATTTTGGCGAGTTTGGCGCCAGACGCTTGCAGCTTTTCGCGGGTAACCACGGTTTCACTACCGAACAATGTGGAGATCTCACCCGCGGCACTCCAAAGTTCTCTGGTTGTGGTGTCGTTGTGGGGCAGAATCGCATAGTCAACGTCACCTGCCAACTTGCGACTGTGCTTGGCGAAATAGTCGGTGTCGTGAACGCCGGCGATGAATCTTCGCTCGTATCCGAGTTCTTTGGCGCAATTCGCCACGCCGATCTTCAGCGGTTCATCCCAGAGTGCGGTCTGACCGAGAGCGAGGAACGGTGCACCAGGTGCGATAGCGTCTAGCTCTTTGAAGATCGCGGCGTGAGAGGGACAGAAAGAACTCAAAACAAAAAACCTACGCTTTGTCTACGACAGGACTGGCTTCCAAGATTTCGCGAAGGAATGGTGGAATGGAAACCGCTTTAAATTCTGGCCCAACCAGAACGTGCCATGTGAACCCGGTGGCGCATAACACGCCCGTCTCGGCATTAAAGATTTCGTACTCGACTTTGATGGCGGCACGTTTTATCTCGCCGAGCCTAGTCCGAACCTCAACAAGATCATCGTATTTGATTTCGTTCTTGTAGCGGCACCCGACTTCAACGACAGGAAGCTTGAATCCCAACTCCTCGACTTGCTTGTAGGGCAAGCCTCGTTCGCGGAAGAACGCCGATCGAGCTTGTTCCATCCAAACCAAATAGTTGGCGTAGTACGCATGCCCCATCTGGTCGGTCTCGGCATATCGGACTCGGATTTTCTCGGAAGTCACGTTTTCGCTCACGCCAAGAGTATGACGCGGGTACGCTGATTGTTTACGGATGACGGGCTCGCCATACATCGATTTTCGCAGCGTGGAGGTTACGTACAACAAGTATGTGACCGCGCTCAAAGGAGTCTCCTTCACGGTTAGCCGGGGCGAGTTCTTGTTCCTTCTAGGGCGCACTGGATCAGGGAAATCCACGATCTTAAAGCTTCTGAGCCGCGAAGTTCGCGAAACCAAAGGTCTAGTGCTTTTTGATGGCCAGGACCTTGGCGAGCTGAAAGAATCTGAGATTCCGATGCTTCGAAGGAAGATGGGGATCGTTCCACAAGACTATGGACTTCTCCCCAGAAAACGAGCCTGGGAAAACATCGGCTATGCCATGCGCGCGGTGGGACGAACCAAGAAGGAAGTCCGCAGGTCTGTCGGCGGAATTTTGGAAAGCGTGAACATTGGGCACCGAGCCGACGCTTTTCCTAGTGAGCTTTCTGGCGGGGAGCAGCAGAGGCTAGCCATTGCTCGCGCATTGATCAACAGCCCAGTCTTGATCTTGGCGGACGAACCTACAGGGAACCTCGACCCACAGCATTCCACAGAGATTATTCAAGTGTTGCAAAAGCTCAACCAGGCTGGCGCAACTGTTCTAGTTGCGACTCACGACATGAGCGTCGTTGAGCAGTTCGGCGGGAGGATTCTCACGCTGGATTCGGGCACGATCGTGAGTGACGAGGTGCGAAATGCTTGATCGAATCGAGTTTTTGTTCAGCGAAGCGTTTACCGCTCTTCGTCGCAACACTTGGATGACTTTCGCCGCGATCACGACCAGTTGCATGGCCTTGTTCTTGACGGGCGGCGTCGCATTCGCTTACAAAGGGGTGGACGAGTACGCCAACTCGCTTCCAAGTCGGTTCGAGATTCGCGTGTTTCTTAAAGACAAGGCGACGGATGCCGAAGTCACGGAGATGAACGATCGCCTGAAGCGGACAAAGGGCATTAAAAGCGTTGAGTGGATTCCAAAAGCCAAAGCTTGGGAAGCATTCAAAAAGCAGAACCCGGATTTCCCGACAGACGGCATCATCAATCCCTTGCCTGATGCCTTTACATTGACGCTGACCAATGTGGATGATGCGGAGTACATCGCCTCCAGAATTCAAAGCATGCCGAGCGTCGCAAAGGACGGAGTGCTGTATTTGAAGCGGGAGCGCGAAATGCTGTCTCAAGCCCTCAAATTCTTGCAATGGATCGGGTTTGGCCTCGGCGGCATGATGGTGCTGACAAGCGGCGTACTCATCTACAACGCCATTCGTATGACCATTGTGGCGAGGAGGCGAGAATTCCGAATCATGCAGTTGGTGGGCGCTTCCCCATTGATGGTGACCGTACCCCTGATGATCGAAGGGGTCGTGCAGGGAATCTGTGGCGGGATTTTGGCCTCGTTCCTCGTGCTGGGCGCACACCGCGCGATGCAGACTCAATTGCAAGGCTTCAGCGGTATTATCAAGATCGGGGCGCTTGCTCCAAACGGGGTTTTCATTACAATGATGTTGCTCGGCGCCGCATACGGACTGATTTGCTCGATCATCGCGGTGCGCGATCCTAGGAGGTTCGAATGAAGCTAGGCGTATTGATGAGCGTGGTTTTGGTTATCGCCGCGACTGGGTTGACTGAAGCCCAGCAAAAGCCAAAGAAGCCAACCGAAAAGCAGCTGAAATCCAACCTTAAGAAGGTCGAATCCAAAAAGAATGCTGTCCGGCAGCAACTGAGGGCGACAAAGCGGCAAGCTAGCTATGTTCTTGCGGATATCCAAAAAGCCGATGACGAGCTGGGGAACCTTGAAGACCGCATTGACTACATCGAGAATCGGCTCAAGACGCTCGCATCAGAAAAGATTCGACTTGAAAAGGACCTCCAGATTGCGGAGCAGGTGCTTGTCGAACAAACCGAAGTCATTCGCCAGCGGATGAAGCGGCTGTATATGCAGCCTCAAGGCACAGCAATCGGTTCGATTCTTGCCAGCGACTCCTTAGGCGATATGGCTGCGCGCCGCGCCATCTTCGAGCGGATTGCCGAAGAAGATCAAGAGACTTTCGACGAGTACAAAAAGCGAGTCACTGAGGTCGAAAAGAAAAAGAAGCTCAAGGAATCGGTCATTGTCGAAACCAACGAATTGATGGCTGATGTCAAGCTCAAAAAAGTCCAGGTAGGGCAGCACAAAGCCAAAAAGAAGGTCCTGCTGGGCGAATTGCGTAGCGAACAAGCCGACCTGCAACAGGAATTTGACGAACTCGACCGCGAATCAAATGCGATTGAATCCCAGATCAACGCCTTCCAAAGTGTCAATACAGGCTTGCCAAGGTTTAATGGCAGATTCCGGAAGCCGGTGAACGGACGCATCACCAGCGGATATGGGTATCGATTCCACCCCGTCTTGCACCGGAGTAAGTTGCACACCGGTATTGATTTTGGAGCGCCGACTGGCACTCCGATCTATGCTTCTGCACCGGGTGTCGTGATTTCGGCCGGATATCGGGGCGGCTACGGGAACACCGTGATCATTGACCATGGTGGTGGCATCGCCACGCTCTACGGTCACTGCTCCAGGATTTTCACAAAGGCAGGCGCAAAGGTTTCCCAAGGTGAAAAAATCGCCGCTGTCGGTAGCACCGGCATGTCCACTGGCCCGCACCTTCACTTTGAAATCCGGGTGAACGGCAAGCCGGTGAATCCGATGGGCCGAATCTGAGGCTACATCACCACGACGGGGACAACCACGGGTCGCATCTGAGCCTTCCTCTGGAAGATGATCTTGGCTGCGCCCTCGACGGCTTCTTCGACCAGTTGAATTTCGCGCCAAGCTTCCTTCGGAATTGATAACAACGCGTCGTCAACTGCTTCGGCGGCGTTGTCCAAGAGTTTTTCGCTTCCCGCAAATCCCTTGGCCGCGAGTTCAACCGGGGCGAATCCTCCTGGCCCTAGCACAACTTTGACCACGACAATTCCTTCATCTGCGAGTTCAGCGCGGTCTCTAACAACGCTCGGATTGATGATGTTGCCCGCGTTATCAATCCAGACTTCTCCGCCAGCCGAAGTCTCTTCCGTCCAAGCCTGGGTCTCATCAATGATCAGCTTGTGGCCATCCAGAAGTTTGAACATTCGGTGGGGGGCGTGCCCCATCTTGAGGGCCATATCGCAGTAGTGGTGCTGGTGTCGCGGTTCTCCGTGGACCGGCGCCAGATAAAACGGTCTCGTGAGGTTGATCATCATTTTGAGCTCCTCAAGGTAGGCATGTCCGCTGACGTGAACCGCTGGAATCGCGTCGAAAACCACCGTTGCCTTCAAGCGGTAAAGCCGGTTAATCGTCTTCCAAACCGCAGATTCGTTGCCTGGAATCGGCCTCGCTGAATAGATCACCGTATCCCCCTCATTGACCTTCAGCCGGGTGTACTCACCTTTCGACATCTGCACCAAGGCACTAAGCGGCTCGCCTTGGCTCCCAGTTGTCAGGATCACCAATTGATGAGGTTCGTAGTCGCCTACCATGTCTAGTCGAATACGGACGCCTTTTGGAGGATTGAGATAGCCGAGTTTGATACAGGTGTCGATGGTCTGGTTCATCCTGCGACCTGCTACGGCGACCTTCCGCCCGGTTTCCGCCGCAATATCCATCGCTTGCTGCATTCGGTGGATGTTGCTCGCGAACATGGTAATCAAAATTCTCCCTTCGGCATTGGCAAACGCCGCGCGGAATCCGTTGCTAGCGGTCGATTCGCTTGGACCAAATCCCGGGCGGTCGATGTTTGTGGAGTCGCTCAGAAGGCAAAGGACACCCTGCTTGCCAAGTTCGGTGAGACGTGTCAGGTCAGAAAGTTTGCCGTCGACAGGGGTGAAGTCGAGCTTGAAGTCTCCGGTGAAGAGCACAACTCCTTCGCTGGTGTGAATCGCGACGCAACTACAATCCGGGATCGAGTGCGTGATTCGAACCATCTCAAACTTCAGCGCACCAATAGGAATGATCTGGCCGTGTTGGACCACGTTCAATTTGAGACCCTTGATATCGAGCCGCTCTTCGAGCTTGCTTCGAATCATCGCATGGGTGAGTTCAGTCGCGAAGACTGGAATTTGTGGGAAATCTCGCAGGAAGAATGAAAGAGCGCCGACGTGGTCTTCGTGAGCGTGGGTGAGGATCACCGCTCGAAGATTCTCTTTAATATCGTGCAAACAGGAAAAATCAGGGATCACGACATCAACGCCGTGCATTTCTTCATCCGGAAAAGAAATTCCGCAGTCTATGAGGATCGCATCATCGCCTTGTCGGAGGAGTGTGCAGTTTCGGCCGATTTCGCCGGCGCCGCCCAAAGGCATGATCTCGATTCTTGACATAAGCCAAGAGGGTACCCCGGTGGGTGCCGAACCTAAGTTCTTTCGATGGTTCGACGCATCGCGGCAAGTGTTTCTTCGCTCACGTGATGTTCGATCCCTTCCACGTCAATCTCGGCGATTTCTGTGGGCACGCCAATCTTGAGCAAAAACGCGAGCACTAGTTCGTGCCGATTCATCGATTCTCGCGCAAGCTCCTTGCCTTTGTCGGTGAGAAAAATCGAGCGGTATCGCCGCGTGATGACATACCCTTCGCGGTCAAGTCGTTGGAGTGTTTTTCCGACCGTCACTGGGCTGACACCCAGAATGTCCGCCAGATCCACGGCACGAGCTTCTCCATTCTTTTCGATCAGCTCGGCCACCAATTCCACATAGTCCTCGGCGGTTTCTCGGCTATGGTCTTGCCTGGTGCGCTGATACTTGTTCGTCATGGGGTCTAGTGAATTCAGCGCTTGAGCCGGGCGAGTTCCACGCTGGCAACAGGGTGATGGGCGTTGATGTCGAGCGCCTTACCGAACGAGGCCTTCGCCTCGGCCTCCTTTCCGGTTCGGCGGAAAATCACACCGAGTGCAGCGTGCGCATCTGCATAATTTGGATTGATTTCGATCGCCGCTTCGATCTGTTTTTGTGCTGCTTCCAACTGATCCAGTTCGATCAAACATTGGCCGAAGCAGCACCTGACATCGGCGTAATTGGGGACGATCTCCACCGCCCGGCTGAACATCGTCGCAGCCTTTTCCACTTCGCGATTGCTGAGTAAATGCTTAGCTTCTTCGATCAAAGATTGGGTTGTGTCTTGTTTTGATTCACAAATCTGAGTGAGAACGGCGCTGGCGTCCTCAAATTTGCCCGAATTGTGGAGCAACACGAATTCACGATAGAGGTCGTCTTCCAGCGAAGGTCGATCGTGCACTGCGTCGATCAGCGAGTTCATCGCGAGTTCAAACTCGCCTTGATCGTAGCTCACCGCCGCACTCAGTACCTTAGCGCTTGCAAACCGCGGATTCAGGTCAAGGCACCGATCTAAACACTCTCTTGCGAAATCGGAATCTGTTAGTGCGCGGTGGACCCGAGCCAATTGGAACCAGAGATCGGCAAACCCCGACTGAAGCTTGAGCGCCTTGGTGTAGAGGTCGCGCGCAGCCGAAAAGTTTCCTTCGTCCATCGCCTGCGCGGCAAGATGCGCGAGTGATTCGGCAAGATAGAGACGGGCGATTTTTGCCAAGCTCAGGTCGCAGCTTGGCTCGGAAATAAACTGCTCGAATGAGACTGCAGCATCTGCATACAACTGCTGTTCATAGGTGCGAAGACCCTGATCGAACAGGGCACTTTTGCCGAAGACAAACCACTTGTCGAGGGCGCTCATGTGATGAGATTATGGCCGACGCCGGCGCAAGCTCACAAAAGAATGGTTGATGCGCACCGGCTGAAGTCGAATCGGACCTTGCAGATAGGAGTTGAAATTTTTGGCCGTCCTGGCCCGCCTTCTGGCCCCTCCATTGGCACTATTCGAGACGAACAGGCCATCGCAATTGGAGGGAGTAATTCGGTGTTCTCGAAAAGATTTCATATCAAATTTGGATGACCAGCCCATCATAACCGGTTTGAATCCCGTGTGGTTCCAAGGCAAGACAAAGTTCTTCGTGAGTGGCATCACCCAAATGCCCATGGTGGGTGGTAGCCACCGGGGTCTCTTGACCGATACAGCCCAATTCGCGTAGTTTTTCGACGGCAGCGACGCACTCCTTAAGGTCCATGTGGCCGTAATAGGAGGACTTCACAAATCCGTCAGTACATTCTATCACGACTCCATCTACTTTCTTATCCTGTAAGAATTCCCAGGTTATTGGCTGCCACGGTCCGGTGTCGGTGGCATATAAGAAAGTCTTTCCTTCTCGCTCAATAAGTAGGTTCTGGCTGTCCTCTTCAAGCTTGTGATAGGCGCGAATCGGAGTGATTTTGTAGTCGAGATGCCAAAACGGCTCGAAGCTCTTCGTTTGAATGATTTCGAATGGCCATTCTTCGTACTTGCCGGCCATACCCTGGCAGATTGCATCGTTGCCGTAGATTGTCAATGGAGCCGCAAACTGCTCCAGAAAAGGGAACAGCATGTACTGGAGTTCACTCGGGCAAAAGTGATCGTCGTGGGTGTGGGTGAAGACTATTGCGGTCCAAATCGTCGGGTCAACGCCGAATTTCACCATTTGGTGAAAGTGATCCGGCCCGAGGTCGATCTTGAGGTGATCGTCGATAAGAGCGGCACTGCGCGAACGGATATCTTTGCCACCATGCTGCCGCGCATGACGACTCACCCTTGAGTCTCCAAAGACTGAAGGGATGCCGTCTGATGCTCCGGTGCCGAGTAGCTGAATTTTCATCAGGATTGGTAGTCGCAGAGTCGCCAAATGACGAGCCCACTGATAATCTTTGGATAATAGTAAGTCGATTTTTGCGGCATCTTCTCGCCTCCGAGAGCCACAACTTTCATGTCATGGACTGATGGCGGATTCATCAAGAAGCTAGCCTTGAAGCCGTTTTTCACCGCACTGACCGCCTCGTCCGGATCACGTGTGTATCCAAAGAAGTCGTGTCCGGTCAGTCCGAGGTGCTTAGCAAAAATCACATCGTGGAGAATCGAAACATCGAGACTCTTTAGTGCTTTGCCGGCATCGCCTGGAATCTGGGCCAAAACCGCGTCAAAGTCGGTGATCGTCAGCAAAAGACCCTCCTCGCCGGGGAGCGCAATCCCGAATACTCGGGTTCCGTCTGCGCCAATCTTTTCGATCTTCTCAATCAATTGGTCGTTCGGGCAGGCCGTCAAAATCCAATAGGGTGCTTCAAGCTGGGACTTCAAATCGCCTTCAAATTTATGCACCATGCGGTGGGTCGGAAGCAGTACCAAGCCCGGATCCTCCATGCTGCTCAGCGCCATCATCATGAAGTCCTCTGGGATGAGTTCTTCGGAATCTGGTTGCTGGCCCCGGAAAGTACAGGCCGTTTCGTATCGGTGGTGACCGTCGGCAATCCAGACCTTTCGATCTTCGAACATCTTGCTGATCTGCTGACAACTCTCGGGATCAGTGATCGGCTCTAGCACGTGGACAACACCGTCGGGAGTCGTTACTGAATGGGATTCGGCGGCTGGCGCAGCTTGAATCTTGTCAAAAATCGCTCGGCCGGGATCTTCATAAAGCCCGTAAATGCATTCCAGATGGGATCGCGTGGCTTCGAGGACTCTCAGTCGATCTTCCTTGTGCTTCGGGAAGGTCTGCTCGTGCGGCAAGACCACACCTTTATCATAAGTTTCCACTTTGATCGTGGCGATGAGTGCCTGGCGTGTTACGACTTGGCCGTTCGGTAGCGCAAAAGTTTGAAGGAGCCGGTAATACGCAGGGGTTTCTTCTTTCTTGAGCGTGCCGGTCTCCACCCATTTTTCGAGCCGAGATGCGGACCGAGCGTACTTGACGTATTTGCTGCGGTCGTCAGGGTTCTGTTCGGGAAGGGTGAGCCCAACTACATTGAATTCAGACTGGGCGGCGAGAGCTTCGCGTTCTTCGGGGCTGATGACGTCATATGGTGGAGCCACCAAATGGTTCAGGTCACCAGCGTCCGCTGAATAGCGGAGCCCATTGAACGGACGAATATTGGCCATGAGCAAATTCTACCAGTCCACTATCGTCGGTAAACTGTACCAATGAGTAGCCCTTCGGGACTGAATACCTACGCAGATTTGGTGCAGGCGCGGCTCGAACAGCTACTGCCTTCCGACGATTCAAAACTGTCGCAGGCGATGCGTTACTCATGCCTATTGCCCGGGAAGCGACTCCGCCCCGCGCTCACGATAGAAGTTTGTCGTGCGCTTTGTGGCGACGCGAGCCCCGCTCTCGATGCGGGTTGCGCGATCGAGATGATCCATTGCTTCTCGCTCATTCACGACGATTTGCCGTGTATCGACGACGATGATCTACGGCGTGGAGCTCCGACGTGCCATATCAAGTTCGGAGAAGCGGTCGCGTTACTTGCGGGGGACGCTCTTTTTGCGCTGGCTTTTGAGACATTGACCTCACTTGAGACTGACGCCGAACGCCGCATCGAAATGGTCCGGATATTGTCCCAATCGAGCCGAAACCTGGTGATCGGTGAGACACTTGATATCTTGATGGAAGGTCAACCCGCATCCCAAGACTCAGTGCAAAAAATCCACGCGCTAAAGACGGGAGCGCTTTTCGTTGCAAGCTGTCAGATTGGGGCACTGGCGGCTGGGGCATCGCCGGAAGTTGTCGCAAAAGCGGGTCAGTTTGGAGCACATCTCGGGCTGGCGTTCCAGATAAAAGACGACATTCTCAACGAGAATTCTGCCCCCGAAGAACTTGGGAAGGCCACGGGATCGGACCGAGAGCGCGGCAAGCAAACCTATCCCGGGGCATTTGGTAACGAGGAAGCGGAGCGATTGCTCATTCTGGAAGTTGACCATTCGGTTAAACTGGCCCGTGAATTGGCAGGGGCCGGCTCGCTCTTGGAGCAGCTCGCCAGCTTCGCCGGCGAACGCAAAAAGTAACAATTTCACCACACGGTGAAATTCATCAAAAAACCTGATTCTTTTACCAGGGGGGTGGCGTCCCATCAAACACAGAACCTAAGGTTTTTCACGATGGAAAAGAGTCTCCAGTTTGATATGCAAGCCAAAATCAAGGTGATTGGCGTTGGTGGTGCAGGCGGAAATGCAGTTAACCGAATGGTTGAAGAAGGCATGTCCGACGTAGAGTTCATTGCGATGAACACCGACGCTCAGGTCCTGGAGCCGTCGCAAGCCAGTATCAAGCTACGAATTGGAGAATCTTGCACCAAGGGCTTGGGAGCCGGTGGCGATCCGAAGGTGGGCGAAGTGGCCGCCAAGGAAAGCGAAAAGGCAATCCTTGAGCTCGTTGAAGACGCCGACATGGTCTTTATCACCGCAGGAATGGGCGGTGGAACCGGTACCGGCGCCGCACCGATTGTTGCAGAACTTGCCAAGCGGAAGGGTGTTCTGACCGTCGCCGTTGTCAGCAAGCCGTTCGGGTTTGAAGGTCCAAAGCGAAAGCGAATCGCGGAAGAAGGTGCGCTTAGGCTCGCTGAGCATGTCGATACGCTAATCATTGTGCCGAACGATAAGCTCATGGAAGTGGTGGACCGAAAAGCCACTTTTGCTGAAGCGTTCAACGTGGCTGACGATGTGCTTCGACAAGGTGTCCAGGGCATTAGCGACATCATTACCAAGCCTGGAATGATCAACGTCGACTTTGCGGACGTGAAGTCGGTTTTGAAGGATGCCGGTTGCGCGCTGATGGGAATGGGCCGTGCTCAAGGCGAGCAGCGAGCGAGGCTTGCTGCTGAAGCTGCGGCGAATAGCTTGTTGCTCGAAACCAGCATTTACAACGCTAAGAAGTTGCTCGTCAACATCACTTCGGGGCTCGATTTCACGCTGGGTGAGGCTGGCGACGCGATGGAATATCTCCAGCAGTTTGCAGACGCAGAAGATGCAGAAATCTTCATGGGTCACGCTTTGGATGAGTCGATGGAAGGCGAAGTCATGGTCACCTTGTTGGCGGCCGGAATGAGCGGTGAGCCTGTCCGGATCGTCGACCGAGAGTTGTTTCCACAACCCGAAGTGATCGAAACCAAACCGCAAGTCAAATCAAATCCGAATCTGATTGATGAAGACGAGCTGTTCGCGACTGCGGCGCAGCCTCAAGCCAAGCCCGCGCAGATCGAAGAACTGGATCTTGACATCCCAAGCTTCCTGCGCAGACAGCGATCTAGCGAATAAACGAATTTACTGAAAAACACACAATACGAAAAAAACGTACTGGTCCAACAACACTAGCCCCGTCAAAATTGGCGGGGCATTTTTTCAATTTTGATGCTTAGATTTCGTCTACGCGAGAGAAATAGATGACCGTGCAGAGATGAGCAGGAGTGATAAATTCCCCATAGATTCGGCTCATCAGGGTGATGATTTCGTCCTGGCTTCGCACTTCGGGACTTTCCCGTTCGATATCTCTCGGGCTCAACTCGCTAATCGGTTTGACTTCAACTCGGTCGATAATCGCCGAATACAGCTTTTGTCG
This sequence comes from Armatimonadota bacterium, assembly GCA_017303935.1. Taxonomy (NCBI): domain Bacteria; kingdom Bacillati; phylum Armatimonadota; species Armatimonadota bacterium. The sequence goes on from JAFLBD010000001.1 coordinate 68,082, forward strand.
GCGTCCAAATCGTGGACCGAGTGTGATCCAGACAATCATGCCCGTCTGATACTTGTCGGACTTGTCGCCCAACCGAATCGTGGCAGTTTTTCGTCCGGTACGCAAAACCTCTTCGTAGAGTTCGGAGTAAAAGTTGAGTGCAAACATGGATCGTGACCCTAGAATCTGTTGTACCAGTATCGGTCAAATAGTGGCTGGCATGGAGGACCGTCTGTGTTAATCACGATTCTTTGGGTCCTTGGAATCATCCTCGCATTGTATTTGGGCCTGCTTGTTTTGGTTGCATACGGGTGTTTGCATCCCATTCGGGTCCCCATTTTTCTTTCTCCGGGAGCACTGGGGCTCCCACAACGTTCAGTGCAAGTCACCACCGAAGACGACGTTCTCCTTCGAGGATGGTGGATCGATCATCCAAATCCAAAGAGTGTTGTCGTGCTCGCTCATGGGTATCTGATGAACCGCGCTGAGCCGATTCCTTTGGCAAAGAGGTTGTACGAAGAGGGGCTCGCATGTTTGGTCTTTGACTTCCGCGCACATGGAGTGAGCGGAGGACGACTCAGCAGCGTCGGTCCGCACGAGAAGAACGACGTGCTCGCTATGGTGCAACATGCCCGCGCTGAGTATCCAGACAAGTCGATTTGGATTTGGGGCAGCAGTATGGGCGGCGCGGCAACTGTGTTGGCCACCGAAGCTATGGAAGTGCGGCCCGATGCGCTGGTTCTAGATTCGCCTTATTCTTCGCTCATTCGTGCAAATGAAGGTTGGTGGAGAACTTTTGCCGGAAAATTCTGGCCATTTTTGGTCCCGGTTTGGATGTTCTGCTGGCTGATGACCCGCGTTGATCCTCGCAAAGTGCGTATCGACCACGAGCTGTCCAAAATGCCCGATATCCCGGTTCTGCTGATGATCGGCGACTGTGACGTCATCGTTCCTTTGAACGAAGCGAGAAAGATCGCAGACGCGAGCGAAAATTGCCGGATGGAGCTCTTTGAAGGTTGTCAGCACAGTCAAGCGCGGTGGTTCCACCCGGTTGAATATGACGAAAGACTCTTCAGGTTTTTGAAAGAACAAAACTTGATTTAACAACCTTTTCGATCGAAATTGCGTCTAAGAATACGTATTCAAGGACGAGTACAATATTGGAAGGATTCCTCGATCAGAAATGTCGAATTCTAAAGACTCCGAAAAGAACGCTCAAAGTATGGCTTGGCCAATTTTACAACTCCAGCGCATGACACGGTACATGCCCGACCGCGTCGAAGAAGCGATGAATCGACTTTTCGAACTTGATCCTGGTCTTCGTAACGACCTTGTGATTGGTGCGGTGGATCAAGAAATGCTGTCCATGGAGCAAGCTGCCGAATTCACCTGCATGTCGGTGGATGAAATCGAACAGCGATTGATGGAATTCCGAACCCAAATGGCGTACCGCGAGGTTCGAATCGAATCGTCTGGTACAGGCCCAGCAAAGTTGGTGGGTACTGGAATCTCGGTATGGGAGATTGTCCGCGAATTGAGGCGGCTCGGTAGTGAATCGGCGATCAGCAAGTCGTTCCCTTCGCTTTCCAAACACGAGATCACCGTTGCCTTGCGCTATGCCAGCGAACACGAATCCGAAATGGAAGAGCAAATTCGGAATTACGAAGCGGTGGTCCAGCGACGGCAAAACGAATATCCGTACGCCAAGTAACCAGCCATAATTAGGGCGTGAATTCCGCGCTACTCACATCGAATCTACCTTCGCTTGGTGCTCCGAGGCGCGGCAAAGTACGGGAGGTTTATGATCTTGGCGACTGCCTACTTTTGGTCGCCAGTGACCGCATCAGCGCATTTGACGTCATCCTCGCCAATGGCATTCCCGACAAAGGCAAAGTTCTGAATCAGATCAGCGCCTTTTGGTTCGAGAAGCTTGGCGGTATCTGTCCTCACCACATGATTTCAATCTCGGATGAAGCGATCCGAGAGCGAGTCGGCGAAGGTGCGGAATCCTGCTTCGGCCGGTCGATGCTCGCCAAAAAGGCGACACCCCTACCTGTCGAGTTTGTCGCTAGGGGATATTTGTCTGGTTCATGGTGGAAGGACTACCGCTCAGGGATGCGAACGATCCACGGAGTTACATTGCCGGATGGTCTTCTGGACGGATCGAAACTGCCAGAACCGATTTTCACGCCAGCCACCAAGGCCGAAGAAGGGCACGATGAGAACATTAGCTTCGAGCGTGCAAGCGACATTTTGGGTTCTGAAATGGCTGCTCATTTGCGCGATATAACGCTGAAGCTTTATGAGGCCGCGGCGAATCACGCCGCTTCGGCGGGACTCATTTTGGCGGACACGAAGTTCGAATTTGGCTTGGTTGATGACCAACCGATCTGGATTGACGAAGCTCTCTCGCCGGATAGCTCACGATATTGGGAAGCCAGTGGCTGGCAGCCCGGAGCAGCGCAGCCAAGTTTCGACAAGCAGTTTGTGCGTGATTACCTTGAGACGTTAGACTGGGACAAGACTCCTCCAGGGCCGGAGCTCCCGGCCGATGTCGTCGCCAAAACGCGCGAAAAATATCTTGAGGCATTCCAAAGGATCACCGGTCGTGATCTGGATCTATAACATTCTGATCACGCTGCTTGCGCCGATCTGGGTCCCGCTCGTCTGGCACCGATCGAAGCGGCGGAACGAGAGTCCGAACTGGCAAGAGCGTTTCGGGAATTTCAAGATTGAACTCGATCGAAAACGCCCGGTCGTGTGGGTACACACGGTTTCGGTGGGGGAGGTTATCGCTGCCGCCCCGATGCTGAAGGAGCTCAAAAGTCTCTGGCCCGAAGTGCAAGTTGTACTGAGCGTGACCACAAGCAGCGGCCACCAGATCGCTCGTGAGCGAAAAGATGCTGGCGAGCTTTTTGACCATTTGGTTTATTTTCCGATCGATGTCGTTCGATTTATGGCGGCGGCGATGCTCAAAGTTAAGCCATGCGCCGTGGCTATCGTGGAAACGGAATTGTGGTTCAACTTTCTGACGATGGCTAAGAACTTCCGTGCCACCACACTGCTGGTCAATGCACGGATTAGCGATCGGAGCTACGGCAGATCGCGGTGGGTCAAGTTCTTCTATGAGTCCGTATTCGATCAGGTGGATCGGGTGCTGGCACAAACGCCAATCGACGCTGAGCGACTGGCCTTTCTGGGGGCCAAGAATGTGGAAGTTGCGGGCAACACCAAGTTCGATGAGCCAGAAAAGAACGATCAAGATGCGCGCCAAAAAGTGAGGGCTAAGTTCGGAATCACTGACGAAGAGCTCCTGGTGGTGGTGGGTTCGACACGGAGCGAATTGGAAGAGCACTGTGTTGTGGACGCGCTGGCAGGATGCGGTATCGAGAATCTGAAGGTCGTCCATGCACCGAGGCATTTGGAGACCGTTGAAAGATTGGATTCGACCGTACGGACCAAATTCGACAGCGTCGGTAAGTGGTCCCAAAGGCAAGCCGCAAAGTATTTAATTTTGGACACTTACGGCGAGTTGGCAGATGCGTACGCTGGCGCAGATTTGGCGATCGTCGGTGGTGGCTTCGACAACTTGGGCGGGCAGAATATCATCCAGCCGTTGGCGGCTGGAATTCCGACGTTGCACGGCAAGTACATGCAGAACTTTCGAAGTGCTGCAGATCAGGCGATCAAGCAAGGCGCATCGAGAAGGTGTGATGGCGAACTGGAGCTGAGAGCGGCCATCACAGAACTCCTTTCAAACCCCGAAATGAGGAGTCAAATGAGCACGGCTGGCAAAGAACTGGTGGCTCAGAACCGAGGCGCGAGCAAGCGCATCGCCGAAGCGATCATTCAAGAAGGAAAGGCAGCGTTCAAACCGAGTTAGAGCTTCGGCTTCTTGGGTTTTTTCTTTTCCGCTGCTCGCAAACTGGCCTCAATTCCGAGCTGTCCGTACTTGAGACATTCCGCTTTTTCCGCCAAGCGGTCCGAATCCAGCAGCCAATAGTTGAGAGTTTTGGGTCCAGTTTCATCGACCGCATAGGTGAAAATCTGGCTGCCAATGGCTTCGAACTCTGGCTGATTCACCGCATCGACTTTGATGTAAATTTCCCCGTCGTCGAGGAGCGCGAAGATCATCCCATCCGCATATAGCCCGGCGCCACCGAACATCTTTTTGACGGTGATATGCCCCAATTCGGCGAACTGGGAGACTGCAAAATCCAGCGTATGTTGATCGACTGCCACGATTCGATTATGCCGAATACCGTGCGCGGGTAACATCAATTCAACCTACTAATCTTTGGTGGGATGTGATCATGCCAGACCCAATTCTTATCGGTAAGGGAGAGAATCCCGTTTATTTGTTGCCTGGAAAGGCCAATCGACATGGGCTCATTGCGGGGGCGACCGGTACCGGAAAAACGGTAACGCTTCAGGTTCTTGCCGAGTCTTTCAGCCGAATGGGAACTCCGGTTTTCATGGCGGATGTTAAGGGCGACCTCAGCGGAATGGCGTTTCCTGGCGGCGGAAAGCCAAAGCTTGAAGAGAGAGCCACAGAACTTGGCATCACGCTCAATTACGCAGGAAATCCGGTTGTCTTCTGGGACATGTTTGGGGAGCAGGGACATCCGGTCCGCACCACTGTCAGCGAGATGGGGCCGCTACTTCTGAGTCGATTGTTCCAACTAAACGAGACGCAAGAAGGTGTTCTGAGCATTGCCTTCCGCCTAGCTGATGATGAAGGTTTGTTGTTGCTCGATTTGAAAGACCTGAAAGCGATGCTCTCAGAAATTGGCGAGCGCGCGGATGAGATTCAGCGCGAATACGGCAACGTAGCCCCAGCCACCGTGGGAGCGATTCAGCGACAAATCGCGATGTTGGAAGACCAAGGCGGGGACATGTTCTTTGGAGAACCCGCGCTTGATCTCAAAGACATGATGCGAACCGAATTTTCTGGCAAGGGGATCATCAACATCTTGGCAGCGGACAAGCTGATGCAAAATCCGCGTCTGTACGCTTCCTTCTTGCTTTGGATGCTCTCGGAGCTGTTTGAAACCCTCCCAGAGGTTGGTGACCTCGAAAAGCCGAAGATGGTCTTCTTCTTTGACGAGGCTCACCTCTTGTTCAACGACGCACCAAAGATTCTGCTCGAAAAGATTGAGCAGGTCGTACGGTTGATCCGGTCAAAGGGTGTTGGTGTGTACTTTGTCACCCAGAACCCAGCAGACATCCCGGAAACAGTGCTCGCGCAGCTCGGAAATCGATTCCAACATGCCTTGCGGGCTTTCACACCGAGTGAACAAAAGGCGATCAAGGCCGCTGCGGATAGCTTCCGACCCAATCCGGCGTTCAAGACAGAGGAAGTCATCACGGAACTCGGTGTAGGTTGGGCATTGGTATCAGTGCTGGATGAAAAGGGCACTCCGACCATCGTCGAAAAGACTGCGATTCGACCACCAGAATCAAGGCTCGGCCCTGGAACTCCTGAAGAGCGGCAAACCGTGCTCCAAGGTTCTCCTGTTGCGGGCAAATACGATCAGTCCCTAGACCGAGAATCGGCCTACGAGAAGCTGAAGGTCAAGGCGGACGCGCAAGAAGCCGCTGATGCCGAATTGGCTCGGCAACAGGCCGAAGAAAAGGCGCAGAAAGCGGCCCAAAAAGCAAGCGGTGGCGGACGGCGCGGTGACTCGGTGGCCGAAGCAGTTCTCAAGAGCACGATGCGAGCGGCAGGTTCTCAACTTGGGCGTCAACTCATTCGGGGCGTCTTGGGCGGATTGTTCAAGCGATAACTTTCCGCTGAATCCTGTGGGCCCAAAGGAGTTTCCTTTGGGCCCATTTGTTCGGGTAACCTGACATTTCATGGCAAATCGATGACCTTACCGCTCTCGAGCGGAACATAGAAACGATCTCTTTTCGTTCGGGCTGTACTCGGCCCAAGGTCAATTTTATAAATAGGTTTGCACACAAATGTTTTCAGTTCTAAGGCATCGCGGGTTTAGAAACCTGTGGCTCGGCCAAGCAATTTCCCAGTTCGGCGACGCGTGTTACTACGTGATCTTCATGTTCATGGCGCAAAAGCTCTCCGGTAGCGCCGAGGTAGTTGGGTTTGTCGGAGCGATTGAAATGCTCCCGTTCTTGCTCGTCGGCCCTTACGGGGGAGTGCTTGCGGATCGGTTCGATCGCAAGAAGATCATGCTCATCAGCGATCTGATGTCTGGAATGACCTTGATCGGCTTGATGCTGGTCGTGGTAAGTTTTCAGGGGAAGCCACCGATTGCCGCCATTTTTGTGACGGCGTTCCTGACTTCCTGCTTCCGGTCGGTTTTTCTGCCAGCCAAGAGCGCTGCGATCCCAAATCTTGTCTCCGAAGACGAGCTGTATGCTGCGAATTCGCTGAGCTATATGACGCAAAGCTGGATGCCGATGATCGGGCTCGCTCTCTCGGCATCAGTGATCGGGATTCTGTATTCCATCAGCGAGACATGGTTCTTCGCATTGAGCATTGCGATCAATGCGCTCAGCTTCTTCGTCTCGGCAATTTACGTCGCAAAACTGCCCGAAATCAAGCCGAATCGCGAATCGGTGGATCAAGAAAGTCATCCGTGGCAGGACTTCGTTCTGGGCATGAAGTACCTGTGGGCGGACGGATATTTGCGTGCGCTCATGATTCTAACTGGCCTGATGAGTCTGATGATCTCGCCATTTTTTGTCGCCTACGTGCAGGCCAACAAGCAATGGTTTGGCAATCACCCGGTGACCTTAACCTGGTTTGAATTTTCGTTCTTTGCCGGATTACTTGTGGGCGGATTCATAGTGGCAAAGCTCAGTATTCGCAAAGTCGGATGGGGATTTATCTTTGGAATTTTTGGGTGCGGAGTGTGCGTGGCGATCCTGGCGATCCCAAACAACATGATGCTCTTCGTCTCCATGAACTTCTTGGCAGGCGTTTTTATCCCGTTCGCGGACATCCCGGCGGCCAGCCACATGCAATCGATCGTTGACGATAGCTACCGAGGCCGTGTGAACAGCACGTTGAGTTTGGTTCGAACAGCATCGATGCCTCTCGGTCTCGGACTTGCCGGCACTTTGATCGCCACGATTGGGCTTGTCAAGCTGTTTTTGTTGATGGGATTTGGGATGGTCGCGGTCGCGCTACTCGGAGCGGCATTACGGCCGTTCAGAAATGCAACTCTGCAAGCAAAGTAGGTCGAGGGACTTTGGTCCTCATACCTCTAAATCTGATGTATGATGCAGGCATGACCGAGCGCGAAAAAGTAGCTCATCTTTACCGGAGACTGGGGTTTGGTGCGACCACCGAAGAGATCGCTCGGGGCGAGCGAGAAGGTGCTAAGGCTACCGCTAGCCGTTTGATCGACTTCGATGGGGTCGATGACGGCTTTCCGATTAGTCCGTGGAGCTTCTGCTTTGATGAGGGCAAGGACGAGATCTATCTCGATTCGTTCCGCCCTGCGGTGTATTGGAGCCTCCGAATGGTCATGTCTCAAAGACCTCTGCAGGAGAAGCTCGCGTTGTTCTGGCACGACCATTTTGCGGTGAGCGGTTCCAAGGTCGAAGCTGGGCCGATGATGCTGCATTATCTGGAGATCCTGAGGAATCTCGGCTCGGGGAATTTTAGGGACTTACTCCTTGAGATTTCCCAATCTCCAGCGATGTGCTTCTGGCTGGATACCCACGAAAACCTCAAGGACGCACCGAATGAGAACTTCGCGCGAGAGGTGATGGAGCTTTTCACGGTCCAAATCGGGAATTACACCGAGCGCGATGTTCAAGAAGCGGCGCGGGCGTTCACGGGGTGGGGTGTGCGGTACCTAGTCTTTGAAAAGGGCGGCGAAAATGTTCAGGAAGTCGCTCGAGATTGCATCTTGCGCGGACGACCGATGTTCACTTTCGCCTATTCGCCTGAATTGCACGACACCGGCATCAAGACAGTGCTTGGTAAACGAGGAAATCTGACCGGTGAGGATGTCATAGATTTTCTCGCTGGGCATCCCAAAACTCAGACCGCGATTTGTAAGAAGCTGTGGGAGTTCTTCGTTTATGAGAATCCAGCGGAGTCGATCATCAGTGAACTCGTCAATGTGTTTCAAAGCTCGAACGGAAACATACGTAAGATTCTTTGGGCCATCGTTCAGCACCCAGAGTTTTGGAGCGAGCGTGCGATTAGGACCAAGATCAAGAGTCCGGTCGACTTTTCAGTGTCGATTTTGAGGCAACTACGGTTGAACTCATTTTTGATCGAGGCACACGGGAAAACGCCAAAACCGTTCGTTGCTGCGCCCAAGGCTCTACGAGACATCGGTGGTGCTGCGTTCGGGCTCAGCACACAACAAGGTCTTTCGCCACTTTTCCCGCCAAACGTTGCGGGCTGGGATTGGGGCACGGCATGGATCACGCCTAACAACATGATGTATCGCAATCAAGTCGGGCAGCTGATTGTCGGAACTGCGGATGACAATTATGTTGGTTCGGGGGTCATCGCTTTACGCCTCACTGAACTTGGCGCCGACAAATCTCCGCAAGGTGTAGTTGATGGATTGCTCACTTTGTTCGATGCCAAGTTGCCGGACGAAAAGAGGGCGGTTCTGATTGAAGGATGCCGAAAGCACGGTGGGCACATGGCACTTACGGAGCCTCAGCCGAGAGCAAATATGCTCGGGATCGTGTTGCGCGGGCTATTTGCCTCTCCCGAATTTCAGTTTTGTTAAATTTTGTCTACCAATCCAGAAAGTTAGGTAAAGTTTTTGCAAGGCAATTTTGCCGAAATTTGAGGTTTGAAAAAATGAAAAAAGTTCTCGGAATGATGGTTGTCGCCGCGATCGCGAGCGGCGCAATCGCACAAGATATGTCGGAGTTTCTCCCTAAGAAAGAGCTCGCGACATTGGATTTTCTAGTTGGCAAATGGACTGGCACAGTCGAAACCAACTTCGGCGGCGGGGAAGACGTCAAGATGAAGGCGACGATGACTAACAAGTGGGATGTCGGCAATCGCTTTATGACTGGCGACGTTGTGTACGACATGGGACCTATGGGCGTCATGTATGGCAAGCAAATGATCACCTTTGATCCGACCGAAAAGAACTATGTTCTCCAATGGTTCGACATGAGCGAGCCACTTCCAATGACCTTCCGAGGAACGTGGAACGACAAGACGATCTCCATGGCGAGCGGCCCAACCAAGACCGCCAACATGGGAACCTTGACGATGCGCACGAGCTACACAAAGGTCGATGATAAGTCGATCAACTTCCTGCTGGAGCAAAAGAACGGCGACAAGTGGGAATGGATGATGAAGTCATCATTCAAGAAGCAATAGTCCAGCGCTTCCATAAATATCTGGCCCAGACGGATGAACTGTCTGGGCCATTTTCTTTTGATGGTATCGTCAAAGAACCATGTTGACTTCGATTTTGGCTCTGGTTTTGGCGCAGCAACAAGCTTCAAATCCGATCTATATGACCTTTGCTCAATACCCTGCCCAATCGATGCTGGAAGATACGAAGGCACTGGGTGGATTCGCAGTTTCAAATCACGCTGCCGCCGTTGCCGATAAGGGGACCGTGCCAGCCGGAAAACTCGCCGTACAACTCAAACGGCTGCCATCTTCGATCGAAGTCAGAATTGTCAACGGGACTTCTAGTCCGTTTTGGTTTGATGCCGCAGATAGCAACATTTTGGGCTGGATGGAAGCGCGCGACGAAGACGGCGAATGGGCTCCAATAGAGTATTTCAATTGGATTTCTTGCGGGAACAGTTATCACCGAGTTGCCCTGAAGACCGGATATCAATGGAAATATTCGAGGCCGATGCCTGCGGGAGGTCCTAAAACGCGGGTTCGATGGCGAAGCATCGTGGCAGGCAAAGAGATATTTTCAAACGAATTGACCGCGAATATTTTGCTTACCCGGTTTCAACTGGACCCCGAGACAAAGAAGAGCTTCCGACTCGATACTAAAGCACGCCCAACGCTGTATCCCTTGGACTTACGACCGCCGGAGATTCTCGAGACAAGCACTCTAAAAGTGGTCGGCGAGAACCTTGGATTCACAGAAGGTCCTTGCTGGGTGGGCAATCGTTTTTTGTTTTGTAGTTGGGGAAAGCAAGGCATTCTTTCCTTTGATCCGGCAACTGGGGCAATTGTGCCCGCACTAGAATCGGCGCCAAAGTCGATCGGAATCGCGACCGATGGTAAAGGATCGATTTTCGTGGCATCAGCGCAGTCGAAAAATATCCGAAAATTCGCGATAAAAGACGGAAAATTGGCTGGTGAGCAAGTGATCGCCAGTGGATTTGAAGGCAAGAAACTGGTCGCAACAAATGATCTAGCAGTTGGGCCAGATGGCACAGTTTATTTTACGGATCCTTTTCTCATCAATCGACCAGAATCAGATTCAGTCCCAAAAATGGGTGTTTATTCCGTCAATAAATCAGGAAAAATTGAAATTCTTACGACTGATGTCAACCAGCCGAATGGAATTGCTTTCAAGTCGAATGTGCTTTACATCGCCGAATATGCGACCAACAAGATCAAAAAATTCGACCTAAAATCCAGAAAATTATCGGAATTTGTAGATCTGGCTACAGTTGCAAAAGAGAATGGCATCAGCGGGCCGGGCCAAGCGGACGGAATTCGCTTCGATAATCGCGGCAATTTGTACTCAACGGGGCCTGGTGGGGTGTATGTGATCAGTCCGGAAGGCAGTTTCATGGACCACTTACCTCTGGCGCGCTCAACAAACCTAGCATTTGGTGGCGCAGACGGCAAGCTGCTACTTTTGACTCAAAGCGGCAGCATCTCGACCGTGCGTTGCCAATTTGCGGGTGCTGGGTTCTAGCGTTTCCAGATCGAGCGTACGGGTTCACCTGGGCTCCAGGCTGTGCGCTCGGTCTCGGTAAGGCCGCATTTTGAGAGTGTCTCTAACTCATCTACAAGTAGCGGCCATGGGACCGGTCCCAATTCATCATCTGGCGTTCGCAAACGGGTGATCGCGACGAGAGTTCCACCGGGCTCGACGAGCTTTGCGGTATTTTCTATGAATTCTTGGCGAATTTCTGGAGGCGATGCTTGCCAGGTATAGACCTCAACCACGAGGTCGAATTGTCCAAATTTGCTGGCGTCGACTTTGCTCAAATCTGCTACTTCATAGCTCACGGTTGAGTTAGGGAATCGCTCTTTGGCCCAGTCGATCGCCGTAGAGGAAATATCGAAGGCCCATACTTGCTTGGCGATTGTGCTTATTAGTTCAGCGTCGTCACCAAGACCGCACCCGACGATGGCCGCGTTTTCCCATTGCATGCTTCTTCCGGCGGCCCACTCGCTCAGCAGCGGATGCGGCGCAAGGTCTGCCCAAGGCACTCGTTCAGATTGCCCTTGAGCATACGCATAGAGCTCTTCGAACCAACGTGTGGGTTCACTAGACTCTCTAGCACGATTCGCCAACCTTGCCGCATGCTTTCGGTGTTCCAATGGGTCGATCACGCAAGTTAGGATACCGGTGAAGTCCGATAATTTGACGACACCTTATACCCAATCTAAACGTACTGATAGCGTCTCCAAAAACTCTTGGAAAAACTCAATGAAATCGAAAGTCTTTTCTCTCGCAATTGGACTTGTTAGCTCCCACACCATGTCGATGGCACAAACTCCATCAGTCAGCTACAAGCGAACCTATTTGAACACGCCTTCTACCCAGTGTTCATACTCCACGCCGGTCTTTAAAGGCACTTCAGAATTCATTCGGTTTCTGAACAAATCATTCTCGGGTCAGGCACACGGTTGGGCGGATGTCTTCAATGCGGAGAACAAGGAAATGGTGATGGGCAGAAAAAACGAATTCGATTCCAAGACGACGATTTCGCTTCTGACACCCACGCTTGTGAGCGGATTGTCCACAAACTTCTATGATACGGGCGGCGCCCATCCAGGAATCTGGTTCTTTGTGCACAACTATGGCTATCTAGGAGGCAAGCCTGCGATCATCCGATTGTCAGACTTGTGTAAACCCAAAATGGATATAGCGTCGACGTTTAGTCCCGCCATTCTCAATGAGTTGCGCTATCGAGAAGCCGAATGGGTGATGAACGGCGAACTAACCGAAATCAATCCGCAACTGCTGGAGACATTTATCTTGACGCCAACCTCGATCGTCTGGATCATCCCTCCTTACGAAGCCGGTCCCTGGGCACAAGGCACCTTCGAGATCAAATTTCCGCTTTCAAAGTTCGCTCAAGCATGGAACCCGTCCGGACCACTTAGTGAAATTATTCAGGCAAGCGAATAATTCGAAATCTGAACTACTCTTGAGGCTCTGGGCTATTGCGGGTACTCCATCGAATGAGGATGCTCCCGAGGATTGCCGCGACGATTGACGCCGCGAAAATACCAAGTTTGCTACTCTCCAGGTGGATCGGATTTTCAAAGGCAAGTCCGGAAATAAAGATTGCCATCGTAAATCCGATTCCTCCGAGGGCGGCAATCCCGGCGATATGGCTCATGTTCAGCCCTTCGGGCAGCTCGGCAACTTTGAGTTTCTGAGCAAATAGTGAGAATAACAAGATCCCGATCAGCTTGCCTATGACCAGCCCGAAAAATACTCCAAAAATAATTCGAAAATCGTACTGGCCACCAGGCGACAGCGTCACGCCGCTGTTGCCGAATGCAAACAGAGGCAGCATTAAGTACGCGACCCAAGGATGCAAAATGTGGGTCATGCGCAACATCGGAGAGTTCACGGACTCCAGATTGGTTTCAAGAACCTGCAACGCGCTACTCTGCTCTTCGTTGATCATCGGCGAACGATCTGCGGGCGCAGAGGATTCGAACTCATCGAGTAATCCTCGTGCACGGGACAGGAACTTTGGTCCGTCGATTCTCGAACTAGCCGGAATGGCAAGCGCGGCAAGCACTCCCGCTACAGTGGTGTGCAGCCCGGAGAGTAGCGTGAAGTACCAAAGCCCCACAAATAACAACGTGTAAGTGAGCAAATTGCGGGATCCCATGGCATTCAGTCCGACCATCAGTAGCCACGCCGCGAGTGCGGAGAGGAGAGCCATGATGTTCAGCCCGCCGCTGTAAAAGAGAGCGATCAGAAGCACCGCACCAATATCATCGATAATCGCAATAGCTGTCAGCAGAACCTTGAGCGACGTAGGCACTCGGTTACCCGCCAGCGCAAAGATGCCCAACGCAAACGCAATGTCAGTGGCAGTAGGCACGCCCCATCCGCGCAATGTAGGTTGCCCGGCATTGATGGCAAAGTAGATCAGCGCCGGTGCCACCATCCCCCCCAGCGCGGCAAAAAGTGGCATCAAGGCTTTTCTTGGAGTCGAAATCTCTCCAACCAATAGTTCGCGTTTGATTTCGAGCCCAACGAGCAGGAAAACAATCGACATTAAGCCTTCGTTGAGCCAAAAGTGAGCGTCCTTTTTGAACGTGAAGTCGCCGAACTGGAATCCGAATTTGGTATGCCAAAGCTCAAAATAATGAGCAGACCACGGCGAATTTGCCCAGGCAAACGCCAACACGCTCGCAATGATCAGCAGGAAACCGCTGCTTGCTTGCTGCGAGGCGAATCGTTGGAACGGCGAAAGAGCCCGCTCTACCAAGGTTGGCCTGGACATAAGCTATTTTGGCACTTCCAGGCCGTAACTTCTAGCGATGGAAGCGATCGAACGCGTCCCTTTCGAGCTGTTCGCGATGATCAGGATGTGCGACCGAGATCAACGCGGTGGCTCTTTGCCGTAGATTCTTGCCGTAAAGATCAGCCACGCCGTATTCGGTGACGACGTAATGCACGTGCGCCCGAGTGGTCACCACACCCGCGCCTTCGTTGAGCACAGGAACGATTCGGCTGTGTCCTTTCTTCGTGGTGCTCGGCAAGGCAAAAATCGGCTTTCCACCTTGACTCAAGCTGGCGCCACGTACAAAGTCCATCTGGCCACCGACTCCGCTGAACATCCGCTTTCCAATCGAGTCCGCGCAAACTTGGCCCGTCAGATCAATTTCGATCGCGCTGTTGATGGCCGTCATTTTGCTGAGCTTGCGAATAACGCTGGTGTCGTTCACATAGCCAATGTCTAGCAGCTGAACAAACGGGTTGTCATTGACGAAATCGTAGAGTCTCTGTGAGCCAGAAACGAACCCGGCGACGATCCGGCCAGGGTGAATGCGCTTATGCTGATTGGTGATAACGCCGTTTTCAACGAGGTCAACCACGCCATCGCTGAACATCTCGGTATGAATGCCCAGTTCTTTGTGGCTATGAAGTGCGGCAAGAACCGCATTCGGAATCGCGCCGATCCCCATTTGGAGACAGGCCCCATTTTCGATCAGCTCAGCCACGTTCTTTCCAATTTTCGTCTCGATCTCGTCGCTGGGTGTCGCTGGATGCACCATGAGTGGTTCGTCTACCCAGATGCAGTCGTCGAATTTCGAAATATGGAAGTTGCCATCGCCGTGCGTGCGCGGCATGTGTGGGTTGATCTGGGCAACCACTCGCTTCGCAGATTGAACAGCCGCAACTGCGGTATCAACACTGACTCCGAGTGAGCAGAAGCCGTGTCGATCCGGTGCCGACACCGTGATGAAGGCCACATCCAGAGGCAAAACCCCGCGCCGGAACATGTTCGGAATCTCGCTCAGAAATACAGGCACATAGTCTCCTCGGCCCTCGTTGACCGCGCCGCGCAGGTTGCCACCGATGAAAAGGTTGTTGACAAAGAAGCTCTCGGCAACCTCAGGTGCCGCATAGATAGCCTCCCCTTCGGTGTGCAAATGGACAATTTCGACATCGCGAAGTTCACTCGCTCGGTCGACGAGTGCCTCGATGAGCTTGGTCGGGGTCGCAGCCATGCCGTGGAAGAAAACGCGGTCGCCGGATTTGACACATTTGACCGCTTGATCGGCAGTACTGAGTTTAAAGAGTGGTGAGAGTGAAGGTACGGTGGGCGTCGAACTAGACATTTACAGTTCCAATTTTCGACAATCGAACCTGAAATTCCTTCCGATTAGCTCGGAGAATGATTGTAAGTCAGGGTCATGAACCAATCCGGGAATTGGTCCGGGGTGAGCCCGCAACTCGGAATGCCGAATTCCGCCAGTTTATAAGCAAGGGCACGATCGAATTCTGGTGTGCCGGATTCACTGAGCGCGAGTAGGATCGAAAAATTGACCCCGCGCTCCACAATTTCATGCGCGATCTTTTCCGTCAGCGCCCGATTTCCGCCATCGAAGAGATCACTGATCAAAATCAGCGTTGTATTGGTCGGATCATCAATCAGAGAATCTACAAACTGGAGCGCAGGCGCGATGTCAGTACCGCCGCCCAGTTGCGCAGCGAACAGCGCTTGAACCGGATCTTCGACGTGAGCTGTGAGGTCTACGATCGAAGTGTCAAACGCGATGAGGCGAACATCGTTCCCTGGCAGTTGTGCAATAGCCGAAGCATAGATGGTCGTGAAAATGACGCTCTCTGCCATCGACCCGCTTTGATCGATCAAGATCACAATCTTCCGGCTTTGCCTGGATCGGCGAGGTCGCCCATACAACTTGGTAGGAACAATGGTCTGACTTTCAGGCAAGTAGGTCCCCAAGATTTGCTTGATCGTTCTGTGCCAGTCAATATCGGACAATTTTGGACTCTTGAGTCGCCGTGAGGCTTCCCGCTGTCCCAGCAGAGTCTGCAATAGGTTCGGTCGGATCTTTGCTTCGATCTGCTTGGCAATGTGCGAAATGACTTCGCGCGCAGCATCCAGTGCCTTGGGCTTCAGCGAATTGGATAGATTCAGCAGCGTGGCCGCAAGCTGAACATCGGGCTGGAGCGTCCGGATGATCGCAGGATCACCCAACAACTTCTCAACTCCGAGCCGATCTATGGCGTCCTTTTGGATCAGCTCAACTGCCGATGGGGGAAACAACTTTCGAACATCGCCCAACCACTTGGATACCGTTGGCTGGCTACTGTGAAGGCTCCCGCGCCGATCGGAATGATAAAGCACATCCAAGCAATCCGCCATCGACTGCATCGACGCATCGAGTTCCTGATCGATGCTTGGGTCGCTCCCCAATATGAATCGCCATCTGGCTTGTTCAGTTGTCAAGTGTCTGCTTCCTCCGTATCCAAGAGTGCGTCTAGAATCGATGACGTGAACGTGGGAGCGCTATTTTGTTTGGCGACCTCGCCTCTCGGAAAGATGATTGCTCGCAGAGATTCTCGTTCGCCAGGTGGAATGTCGGCAAAGCTGGCAACGAGCGCCGGCGAACACTCAATAAATTTCTCCCCGTCTAAATCTCTCACAAATTGACGAACAGATTCAAAGATTTCAGGCCGGTGAATCAAAATCGCCGCCGATCCATTCAAAAATCCTCCGAGCCATTGACTCGAATCAATCACCGGGCAAGACGGCGAAAACTCAAAACTCATGCGATTGACAAGTTCGGGCTGATCGAGGTCTGCGATCCTTGTTGCGAATCCTCGAACAACAGGTGAAACGCTTGGATCAGCGACCAGTTCTGCGATCGCGGTTTCTAGCGGCGAAATCAGTTCGGGTTGTTTGGTCGCGCGTACCACCAGCAAGCAAGGGTTAACCATCTCAATCAGGTGCTTCGATGCCTCAAAATCGGCCCCGAGGAATCCAAATCTAAGATGAATATGGATTCGATCGACCAATCCGCGAAGGATTTTTTGAGTTGATTCGTGATTCTGGGGCGAGAGCCGACCATACATGAGGACCCGGCAGAGTGGTGGCACAATTCTTAGCCAATCCTCGAGCGAAGAAGACTGAGCGGCCAGGCTCTTGACGACGTCCGTGATTGGGTCAATCGCTCGCGAAAGCTCTGCTCTGAGGGCAAGCAACAGGCATTCGCAAACAGCGCTCATCGATTCGCTGGACCGGGCTCGATCAATCAAAATTGCCGTGGAAGCAGATTCGATCGTCGCGCCGAACCTCCCCGCGGAAATCAAACCGATTTCGGTTTCAGGATGCCACATCAGCTCCCAGAGTTCATGAAAATTGCCATCACCTCGTCGGCCATCTTGGAGCCTAGCCCATCCCAATCCAAGTGCCACAGTTCGAGAGAGAAAGAGGCTCTTTTCCTGGTCCCGAGGTTCGCGATTGTCAAGAAGTAAGTCCGATTGTGAAGAGTCAACTTTGATTCTCAATCGCTTGGCTGTAGCTTGAAACTCTATTTGAAGTGGCTGGCGAAATCCACATGGAGGCAGCTGACCAACTCGCTCGCCGACCAGCAATTGAGTTTCGATTGCCGCGTAATCCTGGCGGTTTCCGTGGCAACACACGGCCAAAATCGCTTCCTCAAGTTCTGCTAGTCCGGGTTCAGCCAAGCCTCGAAGATTGGAGAGGGAATTGGCGAGCAATGCCGCTTCCACCGATTGGCTCGGGCCAGAAGGTCGTCCGGATTCGCGGAGGAGATGGCTCCCCCGGCTGACCCAAATTGCAGTTCGTTTGTCGGAGTCTGGGACAGAGTTCACCAGCTCGTAGAATGCGGGCGACCTCAATCCGGCGCCATATCCCGACTGAACATGAAGACGCGCATTGCTCCAAGGCACCCAAGTGGAAATGGTCTTCTTGGGTTCGGGCAGTTCTGGAAGTTCGCTCGATTCCCATCGCTCCAATGCGGGAGCATGCCAGGCTCCGCAGATAACCGCAATTCTCTTTGCGCCCGATTTCATGGTTTTGGCGATTTCATGGCACATCCACCTCTCTCGAATATCGAGTTCAAGCTGATCCGTCTCTTGCCGAATGTGCCCCATGATTTCAGAGATCGCCGAGAAATGACCCTCATCTGATCCTGCACGTTCGACATACTTATCCCACCAGACTTCGCCGGAAATTTCCCCCGATTCTTGGGCAATCATGGCCAAGGGATCAGCGGAATTCAGTCCCCTTTCCTTGGCACTCTTCTGACACGAGATACCAAATGGAAGATCAATGAATCGAACTGGAGTGCCAATTTGGCAAGCATAAATCATCGCCTTCCACTCAGGCGAATATTCGGTGAAAGGGGCGAACGAGGCCACCTCTGGTTCCTCCTCTAGATACTGCAGAATTGCGACCGGGGGCTTTGCGTGAAGAGCAATCTCCGGCACAATCGCACTCGACGAATCGGAGGGTCCCTCGATCAAAATGGCATCCCAATGCGATTTGCATAGAGCAGCAAAGAGCTTCTTTGCTGACCCTGGGCCGTGGTGCCTAATGCCGAAGATTTCAACCATTTGGTTAGTGATTTTTCAAATCTTCAATGCAGGCAGTATAGAGCTTGCCAAACGCCGTTCGGGTCTTCATGACGGTCTCCAAATACTCTAACCAAATGGTTGAATCTTGTGACTGATCTCGCACAATCGAACCGTAAAGAGCCTGCGCTAGGATGGTTGGCGTGAACGTTCCATCGCCGAAGTGGGTCGCCATCGCAAGACTACTTTCTACTACGCCGATCGCTTCAGCTGTGCTCAGCGTCGCTGATGGCGACTTCAGTTTCACCTTGCCGTCAGCGGTTTTTCCTTCCCGCAACTCGCGGAAAATCAGGAGGATTCGATTGATTTCGCCCTCGGAGCCGAGGATCGTCTTTTCGGCAACAGGTCCATTTCGCTCGATCACGCGGTCCGAAACGATCTTGACTTCTTCTTCCAGAGTCGCGGGTAGAGGTAAGTGGACCGTATTGAAACGCCGTCTCAATGCGTGACTCAGATCGTGGACCCCTTTGTCACGATCGTTAGCCGTCGCAATGACATTGAAGCCCCGAATCGCGGCAACCTCGCTTCCCAATTCAGGGATGGAGATCACTTTTTCACTCAAGGTCGTGATCAAACTATCTTGAATCTCGCCGGGAATTCGAGTGATTTCCTCGAGCCGGGCGATCTTGCCAGATTCCATGGCGCGGAGAACGGGCGATGCTACCATGGATTCCGGCTTCGGCCCCTCAGCAATCAGCCGAGCGTAATTCCAACCGTAGCGAACAGCCGACTCATCCGTACCGGCCGTGCCCTGAACGAGGAGGCTGGAGTCGCCACAAATCGCAGCGGCAAGCAATTCCGAAACCCATGTTTTGGCGGTCCCCGGAGTACCTACCAAGAGGAGTGCACGGTCAGTCACCAGTGTCGCGACAGCGACTTCGATCAACTGCCGCGAACCAACATACTTTGGCGAAATTTCAAGTCCATCTCGCTTCGCACCAATGACGAAATCGACCACGGCTCGTGGCGACAATCGCCAGTTATCCGGACGCGACTTCGTGTCCGCTTTTGCCAGAGCCTCGAGCTCTTGCTGATATTGGATTTCGGCGCGTTGGCGCAAGACGTTTGGGAGCATTACGAATTAGAATACGCCGCTTCGAGATGGATTCGCAATTGAACCTTCATGTAAAGATGCCGAACGCTCTCGCTGTTGGCTTGTAAACCACTTTTCGCCAATTGCTCCAAGAGCCACTGGAGCCCATGTGTGCTGCAACCAACGGCCAAAGTCGGGCCTGTCAATGGGAGCCAGTAGATCCTCATTCGTCGAACCTCACCCGCCCAGTGGTTTAGAAGCGCCTTTTCGACCTCCTCCGACCAAGGCGCCATCGCACTCCATAGGCCAATGAGGTCATGGTCGGGGACGTGCGCACCGGGCTTATTGAACCCGAGGCGATCAAAAACGATCTTCAGTTCGCTTGCTGGAAGCGCACTCCAGTCCTTTTCATAAATGAAAATTCTATCGCCCGAATGGGGAAGATCCATCAGCGCAATCATCCTCTCTGACGTCGGATGATTCAGGGCGAAGTCTTTGACAACCAATTGATCGAAATACGACTTTGCATTCTTCGCGAATACTTTGAAATCGGGAACCAACACATCCAGATCATGCCGAGTCGCAATCTGGGCCAATATCGAATGGATACTCTCCCTTTCTCCAAGTTCAAATGGCCATATTTCCGCGGGCGTGCTCCATCGCTCGGGATTCTGGAAGCACTCATGCATCAGTCGGCTAGCGGCGAGCTGTTCATCCGTACCGCTCCGCCGAGCAAGATTCCGAACGGCAAGCTGTCTTGTCGATGCCCTCCGGTCTAGTTTCAATTTTTCAAGAAGTTCATTTGGGGCATCGATTGGCCAGTTCGCCGCTAAGAAATCCCGCTCCGTCGGCTTCCACTTTTGGTATTCGGCTAGAGCTAGTTTCGTCGCGAGATCAGGCTGACTTTCGGCTGCAAGTAGGATCGAAATCATTCGGTCCTTTGAAGTCAACTCCGGTGGCACATGTTCCGATAAGTTGTTAATCAAAACAAGTCGACGCCACTGAGGATGTTGTTCGCAGAGCCACCTCCCGCGACTGCAAAACTGCTTCCACAGCCTGCCAGCAGACTCCAAATTGAGTCGCTCCTTGCGCATGACCTCAGGAACGCATCCCGCAGGGATTCCATACCTTGATGCGAAGAATGAAAAGAGTTCGGAATGGCCTTTGTACGCGAATCCCATTAATTGCGAGACCCGTGCATTCTCCTCCAATCCAATAATTTCAAGATCACTAGGAATCAGTTGGCACTCAAACTTCGGCAAGTAGGCTCGTTCTGAGATTCGCCGTTTAACCATTTGGTCAATGAACTTTGAACTCAAAGTATGCTCCTCCAGTCCTTTGAAGTCCCAGTTGCGACCAGTTCAAACGTGGATCCATCCCAGATACCAAACACAGGAAGTGGCTGATTCCCAGTAATCGCCAGCATGCGATGACCAGCGGCGTCGTCAGAAATCGGCACCGCACCGGTCGAATCCATTAGCCCGAGCCTTTCATCTCCGCGTGCCAGACTGGCCGATTCCAGAAGGATCGGAATTTCTGTTAGCCATGGGATTTGGGCGAGCTTTTCGGTGAATTCGCTGATCATCTGCTCGATGGTGATGCCGGATTTGAGCTGAAAAACGGAAGGGGATTCGGGAGTTAGCGCTACTCTTGACTTGCGGATTCCCGGGTAGAAACTTCCGGTCCCATGGAATGCGGTCCCGGTTCGAAAGGGTGTTTCGACCTTTGTTTTCGGCGGAAAATAGGCGAGATTCAGCCCAATAGTGCCGCTATCCTGGTTGAAAACATAGGTCTTGATGACCTTCAGACGATCTTCTTCAGCTAGCTGCTGACCCAAAACGGACCATGATCCGGATTCTTGCAAATCAGGCGGAAGGTCCGCGGTCTTGAACGGTACTCCGACAGCCGCGTCCAATTCAAAACGCGTGCCTTCTGAAAGCTGGTCTCGCTTCTGCATCGCCTTGCTCAATAGCCGCATCGGCACGAGAGAATCTTCGATTGGCAAGTTGCTCAAGAGTGACTCGGCAAGTCGGCGAGCATGCCGAGCAATCCCTGGCAATTGGTAGTCCACCAGCGTTCTGGCGAAGTCTGTGATCGCGCCGATGTCGGGCCGTTCGCCCTGCTCCAGAACGTCGCCCAAATCATCCAGCCACTGAGCAGTTAGCTCGGCACCTTGGACCATTCTCTTGAGTCGCTTTTCTGAAGGCATCAGCCGTTTTTGACCAGATAGATGGTTCCGGTCGTATCTCCATCACCGACGGATTTCATTTTCAATGAAATCGACTTCAACACTCCTGACTGCGGCACTTTGATCCGGTTGTTACGATCAAAATTCCCGGTACGTCCGTCATGCTCGGACTCGATCGTCGTTCCATCCACGTAGAAAAACGACGGGGAAGAGAATTCGACACTCCACGCGCCACCCATGTATTGAGCGAGAATCTCATCTCCAACGCTAACCATTTGGTTAACCGCAAAGTTCAGTAATCTTTCGTCTCCAGAAAGGTCTCCCACCGCCCAGTTTCCAATGTTCAAAAAGTAATCGGGTACTTCCGGGCTCAACGGCCGGAACCGGTAGCCCTTTTCGCTCAAGCAGCGCAAAACCGGTTCAACTCGGGACAGGAATTCTTCAAACGAATCTGGGTCAGGCTTTCCCCACAGAACTTCAGAAAGTGCGAGGAGTCTTGGGAGGGCCATGTACTCCACCTGGTCTGTGGTGCGCATATATTCGCTCCAAAAATTGGCCTGACCGCCGAGGACATGGCGCGCTGCAGACTCGTCTAATGAACTCGGCACGGGTTCAAACGCGTACACTTTGCTCAGCGGCAAGTTTCCTCCAATGGCGGTCGGCTCGCCCGATTTGAACGCGGTTTGATAGTGGTCAAAGTAGCAATGCTGCACCGGGCACATCACGACGTCGTGTCCAGCAGTCGCTGCTGCAATCCCGCCCTCCATTCCTCGCCAGCTCATGACGGTGGCTCCGGGCGCGAGTCCACCTTCTAGGATTTCGTCCCAACCGACCAGCCTTCGTCCTCGGTTCGCCAGCCAACGGTCGAAGTGCTTGATGAACCAAGACTGCAGCTCGTCCTCGTTCGCCAGCCCTTCTTGTTGCATGCGTTGTTGTGCCGCTTCGCTGGCTTTCCATTGCGTCTTCGGGACCTCGTCCCCCCCGATATGGATAAATTCTGAAGGAAAGATATCCAGCACCTCTTCTAGCACATCTTCCAAAAATCGCAAGGTCGCGTCCTCGACGTTGTAGATATCGTCGTGAACGCCATATCGGATGCTCGTTTCTATTGGTCGGTTGTGGTTTGCGAGTTCTGGATAGGCCGCCAAGGCACTCGTCGCGTGACCGGGAAGTTCGATTTCGGGCATCACAACGATGCCTCGCTCTGCAGCGTAATCCACTAAGCTTCTGAGTTCGGCTTGGGTGTAATACCCGCCGTGGGGAGTATCGTCGTGGTCATCGCTTCCCGGGGCCCAAGGTGTTGCTCGTCGGACGCCGCCGATCTCTGTGAGCTTGGGATACTTCTTGATTTCGATTCGCCACCCCTGATCGTCGCACAGGTGTAGGTGGAGCCGGTTTAGCTTCAGCATCGACATCAAATCCACGAATTTGAGAATCCAAGGTAGCGGCAAGAAGTGGCGACTAGGATCGAGCATCGCACCGCGCCATCCGAATCTAGGGCCATCTTCGATGCAAAGACACTCAATTTCAGCGCTGTGCTCAAACAACTGCACCAGAGTCCTCGCCGCGTTTTGAAGACCAGACTTCGAGCCCGTTGAGATCGTAATCAGATTCGGCTCGACTACCAGTTTGTAGTTCGAATCCTCTAATTCAGTATCGTGCAGTATCTGGACAGCGTGGTCCCCATCGAGCGTGAGCCTTGAATCCCGGTCTGCGACCCACGCCAGCAAGCTCTCAGGTTTGATCCCTGGATCGGTGGGCCATACAAATTTGCCCTCGTGCATCTCGAGAGTCTTCGGAAAGGGAATCAGAGGGAGTCTCATGAGGAATTCCTGAGGAAGTCGATTCGCGGCTTTCGGCTGGATGGGCTGTCTAAGCTGAAGCTTCGAAATTCGCCAAGCTGTTCGCGAATGTACTGTTGCGTGAGCTCCAATTCTTCCCGGAAAGAATCGTCTTCCTTGCGCCAAAGTTGGTACGCGATCTCGCCCTTTTCGGGGTCGAATTCCCACAGTCCGATGATTTCGCCGCGATCAATAATCGCTTGTGTGTCTAAGTCTGACAGCCCAGATACCGACCCGAGTTTCTTGTCTCCCGGTGACGGGCGATCGTGGTTCGACGGATCGATCAACGAGACTACATTTCGTCGCAGATGGACGAGATTGTCTAGATTGGATATGAAACGGTACACGGGATCCGAAGGGGCGTCCCAAAGGTCGAAAGCTTCTTTGTCGTCCAGCGGCAACATCAAATCCGAACCGGGCTCAATAGGCACAAGTTTCAATTCAGACATGACTCGCTTAGCGGACTTCGCGCTAAATCCAGATAGCCATCGAAACTCAGACTCTGACGCTGGACCGATCCAGCGGAAGTACTTTTTGGCGAATTCAAGCTCTATTTCCTCGTCAGTGAGGTTCATATTCGGGATCGCGGGACCGTCCCAAATGGCGTAGTCGTAACGCTCCGCATCGAGCCTGCCCCCGACAGGAATTCGGCGAATGCGCCCGCTTGTTTGCAGGAATCCCAGAGCAAGGGGAAGAGTTGTGGTTTGCCCTCGCTTCTTGCCTTCGTCCCCGAGGTGCCGCACGGCATCTCCGAGTTTAGATTTCAAAGTCGCCGGATTCGATGGGCCATCTTGGAGGACGGATTCGACCTTTTTCATTAACTCATTGATTTCGGATTGCGTCACACCCAAAAAGTTGACCGCAGTGCGCATCGCCGATGCATCGGACTTGCCTTGTCCAAGCCTCAATGCGAGTCCAAAATCGGAATGAGGAATGAAATAGGTGCAGCCCCGGACAGATGGAAGTTCTTGGACCTTTTGAGTTTCAACGGACGCGTCTGCCTGTTCTCGCGAGATTCCACCGCGGGAAAACAGCACGTGATAAATATTCGATCCGCCGACCCCGCGCGCCCAACCCAAGCTCGACAAAATCTCATGGGGCTGTGCCTGTGAGCGGGAAAGGAGTCCTTGCCGGTGGGCCCACCAAGCGCGAAGTTTGAACTCAGACATGCTCCTCATTTTATTCAACTTATGCCGAACGGAAAATTTGGCACGAGAATTGCGAACTGAAGATCAAAAAGTTTGGTTACTGGATTTATGAAAAGGAGTCAAAATGGGTCAATGAATACGCGTAAAGCGATTTGGTTTGGATTACTGGCAGTGGCAACCGCTTCGATGGTGGGTTGCGGCCCCAAGAGCCGGGACACGATGGACGGTCCAAAAACGTTCAACACCAGCGTGAAATCCGGTCGAGGTGACACTATTGCCATGATCGTGATTGACGAAAATTCGCCAAAGACCAAAGTGATGATCGATTACGCCAAGTTGGCCGCCGATGACCTCGGCTGTAAGCTCGAAGTCATCAGCGCTCCAGAGAAGAGATTTGAAGAATTTTCCTCGAAGATCACCGCGGCAGGTGCGACAGGCGCCCGTTTGCTCGTTCTGGAAGCTGGAATCTCTAACGCCGGTTCCGAAATCCGAAACTTCGCCGAAGAGAGCAATCTTAAGCTTGTGACCATCAACGCACGGCTCCTCGGTGAATCGGGCAAGTTTGTGGACGTTCCGTTCTTTGGATACGATCTCACCACGATTGGCAACACGGCGATGAGTGCCGCTTTCGAAGAGGCTGAAAAGCGCAAATGGGATTTGAAAACCGTTGGCGTGCTGATGCTCAAGAATGACGGTGGCACCGAATCTCAGGGATATGTCGCCGGTATGAAAACCTTGACCGCAGGTTATGATGTTGCCGACCGAACTCGCGAATACGTTGCCGATTCCAGTGATTCTGGCGCAAGCGCGTTCAACAGCTACAAAGCCGCATTCCCTTCAATTTCAAAGTTCATCGTCGTGGGGAATACCCCGAGCGGAGTTTCTGGCGCGATGCAAGCCGCAGGAAGTTCTGAGAACTCGATTGGCGTTGGCATTGGATTTGGCGCAATCTCGGCGCTGAAGGAATCCTCGAACGGCTATTTTGCCGCCGTCGTCGTGAACCCAAAGGAATACGTGTACGATGCCGTGATCAATGGCTATAAGGCCATGCGCGCTGGCGAGAAACTGGATACATTGCCAGTTTGGACTTCTGGCACCGTGATCACCAAAGAGAACGTCGACAAAGTTTCAAAAGACAATTTCTTTGACAAAATCCCAGGTCTAGTCAACTAAACGAGATCGAAAATGAAAAAGCGGTTGGGTGCAATTCGCACCCAACCGCTTTGTTTTGCAACCTACTTTTAGAAGAGCTGTGGTTGTGGCGGCGTCCAAATGTCTGCAAGGAAAATCGCGTCGTCGGTTTGATGAAACGAGATTTTGATTCCGCTCGGGATGTTATCACCCAATATCTCGCAAACCTGAACCTTGTCTTGGTCCGCGTTCTGATTCCCGATCAGGCCCAGCACCGTTTGGTTCATCGCGCGCTTGAATCCGAAATAGAGGATCTCAAGCTCTTCCTGCTTTTGAAGTGCGGTCTCGCTCATGTATATCGTTGGCCAAGCCTGCCGATACACCTGGCGTCGAAAATCCATTTTCTTTGCCGTTTCGTTCATAGCAATCGTGAGTTTAGCTCAAATCGGAAAGTCAATTACTCTGCGCACTGTTTTCGCAAGAGGGGCAAGAACGATTTTAGGTTGTCGCCAGGGCAGTCAGTCTGCTTGCTGTGATCTCCATGTCCGGCGATCGTATCTGGTGAGACGTGGTACCTCCAGCAGCACCAGCGGGTCAATACAACCAACGAACCGAGCTGTTCTTGAGTCGGTTTTTCGGTGTTGAATTCTCCTTCCACCACGATGAGCAAATGCCCCTTCGGGTTGTATTCGGTATTGGTGTCGCCCTGAAAATTCGGGTCTCGACCTTCGCCAATTCGTCCGTCAATCGCGATGTAATAGTGATATGGAACATCGGGCCAGGCGGGTTTGGTTTTGCCGTTCGCCAGTTTGTCTTCGCGTTGACTGAACGCCTGAAGTCCCGCTAGCTTGTCTTCCAGGCTCCGATTCCGATTACTCTTCACACCGGTGTGGTGGATGGTGATCGTGTGGACGACATGCGGGATCGCGCCCGGCAACATCGGCTTTGCTCTCCATTCAGCACGCGTCACGATGGGAGGCTTTGGTGGAATGTCCTGAACCAAACACAGCATCAAAAGAGAAGTCAACATGGCTTACCTAGTGTACGCAAAAAAAGAGGCCCGACGGTTAGTTCGAGCCTCAAAGAGTTGGCGTTTATGGGATAAGGCGCAAGCGCCTGATCTTGCTTTTGCATGCCCAGCTTTTTTCTGCAGTAAAAAAGGATGAAACTGCAGTGCTGGATCTTGCTATTCGACAGCAAGAATAATTCTTGCGAGAATAACGTTATTGCATTATACAAGACATTCCATGTGAATAGGAATTCTTGATACAAAAAAGCCGGGAATTTTGATTATGAGATTCGTGTCGAGCTTCGCTCGACGAATTCCATATCAAACACTTCCAGGGTCGAAGTGATGTTCGGATTGTTGATCCTCGCCGCTAGGAGTTCCCATCCTCTTTCGATCATTGGAACGATCTGCACGCCAATCGAGCTCATGGGAATTCGGGAATCTTCCGCATCGGGTGAATTGCTGAACCCGAGAACTTGGCAATCTTGAGGAACAGACAATCCTGCGGCCGTCAATGCGCGAATGGCGCCGATGCCGATTGAATCCAGGAAGCAAAACACCATTTCAGGGGGAGGATTTGACTCAAGATACTTCTCCATTGCCGAAAAACCATCGTTCGAACTTTCTCCAGGGCAGGCAATTAGTTCGGGTTCCAGGCCATTTGACTCCATTGCGAGGCGGTATCCGGTGCGCCTTTGCTCGATTGGGAATCTCTCGATCATCCAATCCGGTGTTAGGTGCACAATTTGCTTTAACCCGGATTGAA
Organism: Armatimonadota bacterium; assembly: GCA_017303935.1. Lineage (NCBI taxonomy): Bacteria > Bacillati > Armatimonadota > Armatimonadota bacterium. Next base: position 95,440 of record JAFLBD010000001.1, read on the forward strand.
TAAACCGATTGATGGTCGATTCAACGCTTCCTTTGACGTCCCACGAGACTGTATCGGCAAACTCAAATGATTCGGAGCCGAACACAACGAGCGGAGTGGTGGCGTTTCCCGGTTTTTCGCGATAGAGTTTCATCGCGCGCCCAGCATCCAGCGACATCAGGCCATCGACAGGCCATTGATGCGGCAGTCGATGCTGTTCGCCGTAAGCTTGAGCCGATTCCAGGCCCACAATCATCAGGTCATAGCCGCTTTGTCGTGTGACCCGGCTGATCTCGCGAAGAGAACGGAGAAAGAAGTAATTCGGACGGTCGACTGGCATCCAAACCGAGACCATGTTTGTCTTGCCGGTCTTCATCGCACGGGCAATTCGGTTCGGTTCGTAGCCTAGAGTGTTCGCGGCATCCTTAACTCTCTCACGTGTTGCAGCAGGAAGGCGAACGGTAAGGTTTTCCGCCATCACATGCGAAGCAGTTTGGACCGAAACTCCCGCTTTGGCAGCGACGTCCGCCAAAGTGATGCGCTTGGAACTTTTTTGACTTGGCTCCGGCATGGGAATTCGTGCAGGTTACCCTGTATAGAACCTACACGACACCATTTTTCGGACCATCAGCCTGCAAACAGTGTCACAAAATCTCGAAAAGTATGTTCAAAATTTCCATGAAATTTGCTGCAAATTCCCAAAGATGACCACCAAATCCAGGCAAGTTCGCAAAGACTCGAAAATCGTCGCCAGCCTCCAGTGACTTCAATCTACACAATCTCGTATAATCAAAAAGCGGCTGCGATGCTGGTGCTGCCAGGTGGGTTGTCCGCGAGAAAAACATGAATACCGAAACAACAACCTCGGAAATCGTCGAGGAAAAGTCAGAGCACGATCTGTTGCTCGAAGCGTGGGCCGATCGCGAATACAAAGAAGGCTTCGTAACCGACCTCGAAACCGACCAATTTGAACCTGGCTTGAGCGAAGACGTCGTCATTGCGCTCAGTAAAAAGAAAGGTGAGCCAGAATGGATGACCGAGTGGAGGCTAAAGGCATATCGCCACTTCCTCACCATGAAAGAGCCGACATGGCCGAACGTGCAGTACCCACCAGTTGATCTGCAAGAGATCGCATACTACAGCGCGCCAAAGAATCTGCCGAGATTGGACTCACTCGCCGACGCCGATCCCGAACTTCTCCGCACATTCGAGAAGCTTGGAATCCCAATCCACGAGCAAGAAATCCTTCTCAACGTACAAGGAAAGGGCGAGCGCGACGTTCCTTCGACAAGCCCGACAGCATCCAACAAAGTTGCCGTAGACGCCGTTTTCGACTCCGTATCGGTCGCGACAACCTTCAAAGATGAGCTCAAAAAGCACGGAATCATCTTCTGCAGCATCAGCGAAGCGATCAAAGACCACCCAGAACTCGTCCGCGAGTATCTCGGAAGCGTCGTGCCGTACAGCGATAACTACTATGCGACCCTAAACAGCGCGGTTTTCAGCGATGGATCGTTCGTTTTCATCCCAAAAGGTGTGCGTTGCCCGATGGAACTTAGCACCTATTTCCGAATCAACGCCAGCAAAACCGGACAATTCGAACGAACCTTGATCATTGCCGAAGAAGGCGCCTTCGTCAGTTACCTTGAGGGCTGCACTGCGCCGATGCGCGACGAAAATCAGCTGCATGCGGCCGTCGTCGAGCTCGTTGCGCACAAAGACGCCACGATCAAATACAGCACCGTCCAAAACTGGTATCCCGGCGACAAGGAAGGCAAGGGAGGAATCTACAACTTTGTCACCAAGCGCGGAATCTGCCGAGGAAACAACGCAAAAATCACTTGGACACAGGTCGAAACCGGCTCGTCAATCACTTGGAAATACCCAAGCATCATCCTCAAGGGCGACTATAGCGTGGGCGAATTCTACAGTGTTGCGCTAACCGCTAACAAACAACAAGCCGATACCGGAACAAAGATGATCCATATCGGAAAACATACAAAGTCCACGATTGTTAGCAAGGGAATTTCGGCAGGAAATGGACAAAACACCTATCGAGGTCTCGTTAAGGTCAATGCAGGCGCAGAAGGGGCCCGAAATTATTCGCAATGCGACAGCATGTTGATGGGTGACCAGTGCGGAGCGCACACTTTCCCTTACATCGAAGTGAAAAATCCGACCGCAACCGTCGAACACGAAGCATCGACTTCAAAAATCGGCGAAGATCAGATCTTTTACTGCAATCAACGCGGGATTCCAACCGAAGATGCCGTCAATATGATCGTCAGCGGCTTCTGTAAGGAAGTGTTCCGCGAGCTTCCAATGGAATTTGCTGTCGAAGCACAAAAACTCCTCGGTGTCAGCCTCGAAGGATCAGTAGGTTAATCACAAAAAATGGGGAGCGTTTCCGCTCCCCAAACCATATTGCATTACTTCCATTGGCTAACTGATTTAAGCTGCGAGTGAGAATTCGCCAGTTCCGCCGTCCGCCCACAACGAAAATGGGAGCGATGGAGCCGAACTCAGGTTCCCGCGCTTCGCTGTGACGCGAAGCCAGATCTCTTGTCCAACAACTGGAGTAAAGTCAACCTTTGCCTTTGTGGTCACGTCCAAAGTCGTGTATTCAGCTGTGGCCGATGGTGCCGATTCGACGATAAAGATCGTGCCAAAAATGTTTCCACTTCGGTTCCACTTAAGCGTTACGACACCTTCGGTATTGATGGTCACCGTTAAGCCCTTAGGTGTGGTCGGAGCAGTAGAACTTCCGTTGTTGTTATGGTTAGGAACCAACAAAGCATCCAAAACTGAGTTTGGAATAGCGGCATTGGCGCGCCAAGTCTTCGCATAGCTGTTAATCACAGAGCGAGCTGCAGCCTTTTTCTCATTTTTATCTGCGGTAACGTTCGAAAGTTCTGCCTTTTTCGAAGCGACTACGGTCACTGCGCCTTGAAAGTCCTCGCAAAGGGAACTTAGGGCGGCCAGATTTGCAGTTGTCAAACCGAGAACGGTCTTATAAGTGTTTGCATTCGCCAAAAACACGGTCATGTCTTGCGCCAAGACCACATCTTTGGTTTCTTCAGTGATATAACTCATCTGTTTTCAATCTCCTTCCCAAGTTCTTTGGGACTTATCGGTATCTTTGGCGGAGGTTTCCAAAATCTGTAGGCAGTAAACGGAAAAAAGTCCGAAGTTCTTTCGAATAAGTTCAAAGAAACCCAACTTTCTGCTGAAGAAAATCAGATTTCTTGCGAGCATTTTCGAAAAATGCCACAAAAAAATTTGGAAAAGTTAACAGGAATTCAAGATTCCTGGGCAGAGATCGCAATTTTGTCCGCAGGAACCGCGGAGAACTTGGCAGTAATCCGGAAAAACTGGGCAGGAATCGCAAAGAACTGGGCAGAAATCGAGAAAATCAGGACGATAAAAGTCCGCTCATGGGCGAATCTGACAATGAGCCGGAAACGATTTCAGGAAAATGGCGGCATTCGGCATAGCCTTGGGCCAGCAGCCGCGATTGAAACTCGCGCAAGCCGTCCAACATCTGCCCAGAAAGCTCATAAACGATGACCCGGTGGTAATAATCTTCGAGCATTTCGCGCGTCCAGCCCGATTTCTCCTGCGCAAAGTCTAATAATTTCTCGAAATGCGGCAGAAAAACGCCCGCAGCCTCTTCAAACCAGCGCCGAAGGATGAATCTTTCGCTAAAAATGGCCGGAGGTTGCTTCCCAGCGGTGCTTAATGCGGCGGCGGTCTGCAAAAACAGCACCAAATCGGGCGTTAATCGCTCATTTCCGATCCAACCCGCCCAAACAAACGGCTTGCCGGTGAGTTTTCGCCACTCTTCGCCGAGATCGAGGTCAAAAAGTCCGGTGCCGTCGGCGAGCATTCCGATATCGCCGATCAAAACGCACGCATCGCACCGCTCGAGCATCAATTTTTGGTCTGGCGGAAGCGTGATCGAGTCGAATTTTGCGCCGTAACCCTGCGACAAAACGATTTCGGCGAGCCGATTGCTGGTCATGCTGCTCTGATCCCAGGCCAGCGACCGAATTTCGGCGGGAGGAACCTTGCTGAGCACGCGAACGCTCTTGACCGGGCCGTGCGAACCGATGCAAACACCCTCGGCAATGCGGCGTCCGGGCGTCATCAGGGCATCGACACTGCTGACCATGATCGCATCTGCCGCGCCGCTTTCGAGCAACGCCGGCAACCGCGAAGGAACTTCGTAAATCAGCTGGACTGGCGACTGATCGCCCAAGGATTCGAACCAAGCGACCAGCGGAAGCGCGTTAACATAGGGAACACATCCCACCCGAACCATTAGTAATAGAGTTTACTGCCCGAGCGCGCGCCATGAACACCGAATCTCAACTTTTAACCAAACGGTTAATGCTCCGTCGTTACGATCTGGAGGCGGATTGTGCCGCCGCATTTGAGCTTTATTCGCGGTGGGAAGTGGTTCAGTTCCTGGGGGCGAACCCGGCGGTGATGGAATCTTTGGATCAGATGCGAGCTCGCATCGAATCGAACCTGAAAATGGAGCATTCGCGGGCAGATGGCACTGGTCGGTGGGTGATTGTGCCGCGGGATGGCGATGGGCAGATGGTGGGCGTGGTGCTCTTTGCGGAATTGCCGGACGGGGCGGGGAATTTGACTGGGGATTATGAGATTGGCTGGCATTTGCACCCGAATTTTTGGGGCATGGGGCTGGCTACGGAGGCGGCAATTGCGGTTCGTGATTTTGCTTTTGGGGTGATGCCGGGGCTTTTGGAATTGCGGGCGATCGCTTATCCGCAGAATGTGAAATCTTTGCGCGTGATGGAGCGAATCGGCATGGAATTGGAGGGCAAAACCGACCGATATTATGGAATCGAGACGGTTTGCTACCGGATTAGCCGGGATTCGTGGGAAGATTTGCGCGGCTAATGGCTAATTTTTGGTGGTTTGCGCGGGATTTTAGGCGGGCTTTTTGGCGACAATCACCACGCTTGAGCCCCAAGGCCAGCCATGCCGGACCAATCCTCGGCCTTCGAGGTCCATCAGCCGGATGAGCGCGCGGTTAAACCATTTTCCGACCACTGGCATCCGGACTTTTGCTTCGCCTCGGCTGAATCTCTCGAGCATTCGCCGCAAAACCACGATCGGAAACAGCCAAAACACGCTGTAACTCACCAATTCGACCTCAAAACCGGCTTGTATGAAGAGGGAATTGAATTCTGTTTTGGTGTACCTGCGCTTGTGGTGGAGGGCGATGTCGTGCGGTCCCCACAACCAACGGAATGCGGGCACATTCGCAATGACTACTCCGCCGGGATTGAGCACTCTTAGAATCTGATTGACGGTGAGTGCGTCATCGTCGATGTGTTCTATGGTGTCGAGCGTGACAACAACGTCAAATTTGTTGTCTTCGAACGGCATATCCGCGCCATCTGCGAGCACGACGTTGCGCAACCCTCGGGATTCGCACAGCTTTTTGGACTGTTCGCTGACATCGAGGCCGGTAGCGTCGTATCGATTGGCGAGTTCGGCGAGCATTGCCCCCGCTCCGCAACCTAGATCGAGCGCGGTCTTGGCTTCTGGGGCGAATTTCTGGATCAGTCCGAGGGCCAATCGCCGACGTGCCACAAACCACCAATAATGGTCTTCTAATTCGAAGAGTCGGGAGTATTCAGCGGGATTCAAAACGGATTAGGGTTCTTTGCTGTTCGACGCGATTTGCCTTGCAGCCTCAATCGGATCAAATCGATGAGCATTTGCGATCCATCTTGGAGCAATCTCACCTTCGATCCCTCTTGATGTCGCCATCGGATCGGCACTTCGTCGATTTTGTAGCCAAGATCACGCGCAATCATCAGACATTCGAAGTCGAACCCAAACCGATTGAGCTTGCACCGCGAAAAAATATCCATGCACGCCGCACTCGTGAACATTTTGAATCCACATTGCGTGTCTGCGATGCCTCGAATCCCGAAGAGCTGGACTGCCGCGTTGAATGTGCGCCCAGCGATCTCGCGATACATCGGCTGACGGACTTCGAGATTGCTCTCTTTGAGCGGTCTTGACCCAATCGCCACGTCTGCGCCTTGAAGCATTCGCGGGAGGAGCTTCTCAGTTTCTTCTTGTGGGGTGGCTAAATCAGCATCGCAGAAAAGAACGTAGTTTCCTTGCGCCTTGAGCATTCCAACTCGGACCGCGCACCCTTTTCCTTTGTTGGGTTGGTATTCGAATACGCTAAATTCCGGATGAGTTTGAGCAAAATCCTCGACGATTGCCTTGGTCTTGTCTTGACTTCCATCGCTAACCACGAGCACGTCGTAGGTGTACGACTGATTGCCGTAATATTCGGCTAGACACGCCAAAGTTCTCTCGAGTCGAGCCTCCTCGTTGTAAGCAGGTACGACCACGCTCAGGTGGAATTGATCCAAGGTCTTCCGATGATACCGCTCTAGCGATTGTCGCCGGGCAATAAGAACGGCGACCGGTCATAGACCACAAACATGTTCGAAAGTTTGCGCGCGGGGCGAATCTTGATCTCGCCGCGGACCATCAAACAGGTGGAAGAACCGCCATCCATCGAGACTGCATTCGTGCATCCGCTGGCGTGCATCGCCTTTCCAAGCTCGGAGAGAGTCACTTTTTGCGAAGTGCTGTAAAAAACCAATCTTCCGTCGGCAGTTGTGCCGACGCCGCACCGAGTTGCTCGGCCCCAGATCGCAGGATCGCGGAATTTCTGCCCCTTTGGGTCTGGCGCAACGACACCATTTCGAATCAACCGAACCGCTCCGCGAAGTGCGAAACGATAGTTGGACAAATCAATCGGCTGCATGAACGGCGTATCGACGATTTCTACTTCGCCATACCAATCGACGCCAATAATTGAGCCACGCCAGCCTTGTGCTTCTTGAATTCCGTCGACAACGACGTCACCGACGGGATACGCGCTCCAGGTATTGAAGAATGTTCCGGTGATTGCGACGAGCGGTTGCTCTTCGCGGGTGAGATCTACGGGTGATTCGAGCTTTCCGCTATAGACAACGCCAGGTTGGACGCGCTCCGACCGAAGATCGACGGAGACCTCGTGATACCAAGCAGCACCAGATTTGAGTTTCTGGTACTCCACGACTTGGGCTTGACGGGCAAATGCCGCCACTCCCAGCGACACTGCTGCCGCCACGAATATTGTTCTAGTCCACATTTCAATTGCCCGTAGTTAAGTAATTAAGGCTAAAACAGGGATTCAAACAACCCCTAGAATCACGTGGTTTTATCCGATCTGCTCGCAAAAATTCCAGGGGGCTTACGCATCTTTCGCTTTTTTCGTTGCGTCTCTAGTTGAAATTCCGCCAAGGCTGGTCTACAATAACCAAATTGCGCTGATGTCAAGCTCTGACTTAAGTTCTAGCCCCGACAGCAGGCCCCCTGCTGAGACGATGACCCAAGAGGTGATCCAACAAACAGCGCAATCCGAAGTTCAAGTTGAACAAAATGTAAAGATTCCCGATTCGGCTCCGAACAAGACGTTGCGCCGAATGGCTCTGGCGAACTTGATCGCGACTCTTTTGGTGATTCTTTGGGGCGCAGTCGTTCGAGCCACCGGTTCCGGCGCGGGTTGTGGCGATCACTGGCCACGCTGTAACGGCGAAATCATTCCGAGTTTCAAGCAAGTCAGCACGATGATCGAATTCACTCATCGCGCGATGACTGGAATCTGGCTTGCGATGATTGTCGGCACAGTCGTTCTGGTCTACAGGTCTACTCCTAAGAAGAGTCTCTTGAGAAAGTCGGCGACGGTGATGTCTGCTTTCGCGGTTATCGAATGTCTGATTGGCGCCGCGCTCGTTCTCTTCAAACTAGTCGGCCACGATACGTCAAGCAATCGGGCCGCTGTGATGGCAATCCATCATTTGAACACGGCAATCTTGCTCGGTGTAGTCACCTTGATGTGCTACTGGGCATACGGCGGGGCAAAGATTCGGCTTCAGAACCAAGGTGCCGCTGCTGGCGGGTTAGCGATCGGAATGGTCGCCCTTCTGGCTACTATTGTTAGCGGAGCGATTACTGCACTCGGCGATACGCTATTCAAAGCTCAAAGTTCTGCGCATGCGTTGGAGCGAGCGCTGACTCCAACCGCACACTTCCTCGAAAAGCTTCGCGTTGCCCATCCGATTATCAGCATCTCCGCATCGCTTTTCATTCTTCTGTTTGTCGGGCAACTGCTCGTGACACGCAAATCGGCCCATCTCACCAAATTTGGGCGATGGACGATGGCGCTGATCGGAATTCAGGTGATTCACGGCGCGCTAAACGTCGCGATGAAGGCGCCGGTGTACATGCAAATCATCCACTTGGCCATCGCCGACGTGTTGCTGATTGCTTACGTTTTGACTTCGGCTGTTGCGCTCAGTGCTAATTCCGCGGAAACGGTTTCGGAAGCGCAAGAAGAGCCCGTCGAACGCCTCAAAGGGCGAGATGCCGTTCGTGCTTACATCGCGTTGACCAAGCCAAGGGTGATCAGTCTCTTGCTGTTCACGACTCTGCTGGCGATGTTCATCGCCGCTAAAGGTTGGCCCGGAGGCGGATTGCTGTTCTGGGTTGCGATTGGTGGATATTTTGCGGCTGGTGCGGCAAATGCGATCAACATGGTGATCGACAGCGATATTGACGTTCGCATGAAGCGAACGAGCACTCGTCCGACCGTCACACGGCAAATTCCCGCTTCTCATGCGATGATTTTCGCGCTCACTCTGGCGACGCTCAGCTGCGTGATGCTGACGCTCGCCGCGAACGCGCTGACAGCCGTTCTTGCTATGGCAGGACTGCTGTTCTACGTCTTCATCTACACCTTGTTGCTCAAGCGCCGAACATGGCAGAACATCGTCATCGGCGGAGCTGCAGGCAGTTTCCCTCCACTCGTGGGTTGGGCGGCGGTTACTGGTGAACTAAGCCCGTTGGCTTGGTTCCTGTTTGCGCTCATCTTCTTCTGGACCCCGGTCCACTTCTGGGCACTTGCGCTGTTGATCAAGGACGATTACGCCGAGGCCGGCATCCCGATGCTCCCGGTCGTCCACGGCGAGCGTGCCACGGTTGTGCAGATCACGGTCTACGCCATCCTGACCGCGTTGCTGTGCTTTGTGCCTGTGATGCTAGGAACGGCTGGACTCGTGTATGTCGCAACGGCGCTTCTGCTCAACGCAATATTGGTACTTCGAAGCTGGCAACTGATGAATCAGCCAGATCGTCCCAAGGCTGTACGGCTGTTCAAGTACTCGATGGTCTATCTCGCGCTTTTCTTCGTCATGATGGCGATCGACCAGGCAAATAGAGGAATTTTGTTGGGATAGTTCGAGAAACTGCCCTGACCCCTTAGAAACGACACTGTGATTTTTAGTAGGATAAACACTTATGGCTCAGCTCTTTAAACCAAGCACGAACTCGCTCGCAAAGTACAGCCTCTTAGGCTTCGGTGCTTTGCCGGTTCTAGCCATTCTCATCGGGATGACCGTGAGTCGCGGGACGTCGAATACCCGTGTTAACAACGCTTTGGAGCAACCAGTTCCATTTAGCCACCGTCACCACGCCACCGAGCTTGGAATTGACTGCCGCTACTGCCATACCAGCGTTGAAAAGGCGGCGTCTGCCGGAATGCCGAGCACCGAAACGTGCATGAGCTGCCATGAACATATTTGGACGAACAGCCCGCTCCTTGAGCCAGTGCGGGATAGCTTCGCCAACAACAAGCCGATCAATTGGGTGAAGCTGAACAAGGTCCCTGAATTCGTGTTCTTTAACCACTCGGTCCACGTGAACAAGGGAGTTAGCTGCAATCAGTGCCACGGCAAGATTCAGGACATGCAGATGGCGTACAAGTCGCGCAGCCTGTTTATGGCCTGGTGTCTCGAGTGCCACAAGGCGCCCGAGAAGTACCTCTACACGGATGCCAAGAACCCGAACCTCTCGCCGCGAGAGCAAGTTTTTAACCTCTACACCAAGTACCAAGCTGACCCGACAATGCAAAGTCTTGCGCCAAACGAGGCCGACCTGTTGCGTGGGGAAGAGCAGCGTGCCAACTCCATCGAAGAGGGCACCAAATTGTTGAAGGAGCGAGGAGTTCAGAAGGCGCAAATGGCCGACTGCTCGGTGTGCCACCACTAAGGATTGAAGGAACAGCTTGATGAACGAACAACACGAACCTAAAGTTGGCATTGCCGCTATTCGCGAAAAGCTCGCGGGCAAGAAGGGGCCTGAGTATTGGCGCAGTCTTGAGCAAGTTGCTGAAACCGAAGAATTTAACCAGTGGCTAGAAGATGAGTTTCCAAACCGGTCCAGCTTGATGTCGCTGGATCGTCGAAGCTTGCTCAAGTTCATGGGTGCTTCGATGGCGTTGGCTGGCTTGACGGGCTGCCGCTCGGCATTCTTGCCGAATGCGCGGATGGTGCCGTACGTGAATCGGCCAGAAGAAATGGTCGAAACGGATCGGCTGAGTTTCGCAACGACTTACACACTTTCAGGTATCTCCAGCGGCGTTGTCGTCGAGAGCCACGCTGGGCGACCGACAAAGATCGAAGGGAACCCGTTGCACCATGCCAGTGGCGGTGCTTCGAGCGTCCTGATCCAGGGATCTCTGCTGAATCTTTACGATCCTGATCGAAGCCAGGCTCCTCGCAAGGAAGGTCTGCAAGCAGGTTGGGGCGAGTTCTTTACCGAAGCGCGAGAAATGCTGGCCCCAGGTGGCAAGTGCGCTGGTGGTAAAGGTGTCCTCGTTCTCACCGAATCGGTAGGTTCGCCGTTCTATCAAGCGGCTATCGATAAGTTTTTGGCCAAGTATCCCCAGGCAAATTGGGTGAGCTGGGAGCCGATCAACCGCGACTTAGTTTACAAGGGTACGGAGATTGCGTTCGGCAAGCGGCTGGAGCCTGTTTATTCGGTTTCCGGGGCAAAGATCGTCATCACGGTTGATGCAGACATTCTTGGATCCGGCACGGATTCGATGCGGTTTGCGAAGGAATGGGCTTCCACTCGAAATGTAGATGCCGATCAGAACAACATGTCGCGAACCTACGCGCTGGAATGCACGCCAACGGTTACCGGAGCGGTTGCAGACCACCGAATGGCGGTCGGCACCACTGAAATCGAGAAGTTTGTTCGCGCTATCGCGGGAGTTGTCGGGGTTCCGGTTCCACCTGCAGAGCCGTCTGGAGAGCTTGCCGCTGTTTGGATGCAAGCTATCTCGCTCGACATTCAAGAAAATCCTGGCAAGTGCGTGATCATCCCAGGCGAGTTTGTTTCTGCGGAAGTCCAGGCCATGTGCCACGCGATCAACTCGAAGATCGGCGCGGTTGGAAAATTCGTCAAGCTGTACTCGCCCGCGATTGCGAAGGCCGGTGATCAAGGACAAGGTCTTTCAAGCGCGGTCGGTGCGCTAAACAGTGGCGCAGTTGAAATGCTCCTTATTTTGGGTGGCAATCCTGCCTACTCCGCGCCAGCCGATCTCAAGTTCGGCGACGCGCTCAAGAAGGCTGGCTTCACTGCTCACCTTTCAAGCCATTTTGATGAAACTTCGGGCATCACCACTTGGCACCTGCCTCAATCGCACTCACTCGAAGCGTGGGGTGACGGCAAGAGTACCGATGGATCGCTAGCGCTCCAGCAGCCTCTGATCGATCCTCTTTTCGATTCGCGATCCGAATCGTCGATGCTCCGCGCGCTCGCCGGTGACGCAAAAGATGATTACGACGCGCTCGTCGCTTTCTATAAGGGCAAGGGTCTCAGCGGAGCAGCATTCCGAGAAGCTCTGAATACCGGCGTTATTCCGAATTCAGCACAGACTCCAGTCGTGATGAGTGCGAATATCTCTGGCAAGATCGCCGAGATAAGCCCATCTAACGGAATCGAGCTCGTTCTTCGTCCAGACTACGCGCTGTACGATGGTCGAAACGCGAACAACGGCTGGATGATGGAATTGCCTCGTCCGCTCACGACACTCACCTGGGACAACGTTGTGATGATCAGCCCGAAAATGGCTGAGAGCCTGGGAGTCAAGCAGAGCGGCGACGAGGTCGAAGTTTCAACCAAGTCCGGAAAGGTAAAGGGCGCGGCATGGATCATGCCTGGTCAGGCCGAAAAGACGGTCACCATCCACTTTGGATATGGTCGCAGCATTCCCGCAGCGCTCATCTGCGATGGCGCTGGATTCAGTGCCTACCCGCTTTCTAGCTCCAAGTCGCCTTACTATGCTGACGGTGTGACTCTTGCTCGAACCGGTGGTTCGATTGCGTTGGCTGCAACCCAGACTCACTTCGCTCTTGAGGGCAGAGACATCATTCGGGAATCTTTCTTGAACGATTATCTCAATGGCCACGAAGAGCATGTCGCGCACCACAAGGACATTTCGATGTATCCCGATAACGACGAGATCGCGCCATGGAGCGGTCCGAAGTGGGGAATGACCATCGACTTGAACGTGTGTACTTCGTGCCACGCCTGCGTCACAGCTTGCCAATCGGAAAACAACATCCCGGTTGTCGGTAAGGACCAGGTCATCAAAGGCCGCGAGATGCACTGGATCCGAATTGATCGGTACTACGGTCCGAAGGAAGCTTCCTACCTGGCTGGAAAAGGTCCAGATCTCGACAATCCTTCAACGCACTTTATGCCCGTCGCCTGCTTCCATTGCGAGAAGGCTCCTTGCGAACCAGTTTGCCCAGTAGCTGCAACGGTCCATAGCCATGAAGGACTTAACCAAATGGTTTACAACCGGTGCGTCGGTACACGATACTGCTCGAACAACTGCCCCTACAAGGTCCGAAGGTTCAACTTCCTCAACTACAACGATCGAAAATTCTCGGACTTCAATCCGCTGGATGGCGATCGAAGTAGCCGCGATCTCCGCGTGAAGCTGATGGTTCACAACCCGGACGTCACCGTCCGCGGTCGTGGCGTGATGGAAAAGTGCACCTACTGTGTCCAGCGCATCAACGAAGCTCGGCAACACGCGAAAGTCGAATTCTCGAAGGGCATGCGCGAGAAGCCAGAGGCGAACGACGGCGAAATCGTCACCGCGTGCCAGCAGGCTTGTCCGACCGGCGCAATCGTGTTCGGCAACATCGCCGATCCAAGCAGTGTGGTGAGCCGAAAGAAGGCACTCAAGCGCAACTACTCGCTGCTTGAGGAACTCAACACGCGCAACCGGACGACATACCTCAAGAAGATTCGAAATCCGCATAGGCTCCTCGACGATGTCGGTGGTATGAACCGACCAAGCCTCGGGGTGATGAACTAATGGCACACTTGATCAACGAAAAACAGCAAGAAGTCAACGAGCTCTTGCCGGGTCAGCAAAGCTACGCAAAGATTGATGACCAGATCGGCTCGATGATTCTGGACCAGAAGCGTCACCCGAAAATTTGGTACATCATGCTCGGCTTTGGGTTCCTGGGGGCAAATTTGCTCCTGGTCTCAATCGCTTGGCTGGTCTACATGGGGATCGGTGTCTGGGGTAACAACCAGCCGGTCGGATGGGGCTTTGACATCATTAACTTTGTGTGGTGGATCGGTATCGGCCACGCAGGAACCCTGATTTCGGCTGTTTTGCTTCTCCTTCGCCAACAGTGGCGAAACTCGATTAACCGATTCGCAGAAGCGATGACGATCTTCGCCGTGATGTGTGCCGGTCTCTATCCGCTGCTGCACACCGGTCGACCGTGGGTTGCCTACTGGCTGTTCCCGTATCCGAACGTTCTCGCAATGTGGCCGCAATTCCGCAGCCCGCTGATCTGGGACGTTTTCGCGGTTTCAACCTACGCAACGGTCTCGATTCTGTTCTGGTTCATCGGCTTGATTCCCGACTTTGCCACGATGCGCGACAAAACCAAGAAGGCCAGCGTGGCCAAGATTTGGGGAATGCTTGCACTCGGTTGGCGAGGATCGGCAAAGCACTGGCACCGGTACGAACAGGCTTATCTGATTCTGGCCGGACTTTCGACTCCGCTGGTTCTTTCGGTGCACTCGATCGTGTCCCTCGACTTTGCGGTCTCGATCGTGCCTGGTTGGAACGTCACTCTGTTCCCGCCTTACTTTGTTGCTGGTGCGGTATTCGCCGGTTTCGCGATGGTGCTTACCTTCGCTATCCCGATGCGCAAGTGGTACGGCCTCGAAGACCTCATCACAGAAAAGCACCTTGACTGGATGGCCAAAATCATGTTGACCACCGGTTTGATCGTGTTTTATGGCTACCTCTGCGAAGTCTTCTTCGCCTGGTACAGCGGCGTGATTTGGGAAATGGCGATCATTCAAAACCGATTCACTGGACCCTATGCCTGGGCCTTCTGGTCGCTTTGGTTCTGCAACGGACTTGCGCCGCAGATTCTCTGGTCTCCAAAGATGCGCGCAAACAAGCTAGTGCTGTTTACGGTTTGTCAGTTGGTATCGATCGGTATGTGGTTGGAACGATTCGTCATCATCCCCGTTTCACTGCACCGCGACTACCTTCCATCCAGTTGGGGAATGTACTACCCAACGATTTGGGACTTCGCGTTCTTTGCTGGCACAATCGGATTCTTTATCTTCCTCATGTTCCTGTTCATGCGGTTCCTCCCGGTCATCAATATCTTCGAAATGAAGGACTTGGTGTTCAAGAAGTCGCACGATCATAGCCATGACCACGACCACCTTCTCAGTGCTTCTGGCGCTAAAGGAGACGAATAAATCGATGTCGAAAACACTCGAACACAGCGAAGTTGGACACCACGATCACGATGAACCCGTGTTTTACGGAGTGGTCGCGGAATACGATTCGGGCGATAAGCTGATGGAAGCGGCTGAAAAGGCGCGAGAAGGCGGCTATACCCAGATGGATGCGTTTTCGCCATTCCCAATCCACGGGATGTCAGAAGCGATCGGATTCAAATGCCACAAAGTCCCGCTGTCGATTTTCGGAGCGGCATGCGTGGGCGCAGTCGTTGGACTTGCGCTTCAGTACTACGTGTCGGTGATCGATTATCCGTTGAACGTCGGCGGCAAGCCACTGTTCAGCTGGCCATCGTTCATCCCGGTCACGTACGAATGCACCATTCTGTTGGCATCGCTGACTGCCGTGTTCGGAATGCTCGCATTCAACGGTTTTCCAAAGCCTTATCACCCCGTGTTTAACACCCCGAACTTCGATCGCGCGACGCAAGACAAGTTCTTTTTGGTGCTGGAAGATGGTGAAGGTTTTGACGCTGCAAAGGCGGAGTCATTCCTGAAGGGAACTGGCGCCGATAATGTCACCTCTGTCTTCGCTGACGAAGCAGGAGCGTGGTCTGTATGAACTGGATTAAAACAAGCCTACTTGGATGCCTCTTACTCGCCTTGGCGGGGTGCCACACAGACATGTGGTACCAGGCAAAGGTCACTTCAAACGATGAAGATGAATCAGGCATCTTTAAGGATGGCGCCGCCAACCGACCGCTGCCGAAAGGTGCAGTGGCACAAGGCTGGGCCAAAACAGATGACGGTTTTTCGACCGGCTACCAAAATGGCAAGCTAGTCACCCAGTTTCCGACGATGCTGACCCTCGATGGAGAAAAGGTGAACACCATCCAGTCGATGGAAAAGGTCTTGAAGCGTGGGAAGGAGCGATTTACGATCGTTTGTTCGCATTGTCACGGCGCAGCTGGAGACGGCAAAGGCATGATCACTCAGCGAGGACTGGTGCTCAAGCGAGTCCCACCGACTTACCACACCGACCGACTGCGCAAAATGCCGATTGGATATTTCTACGATGTCATCACCAACGGCTACGGAATCATGCACAGTCAAGCGTCACGAGTTTTGCCGGACGACCGATGGGCAATCACCGCATACATTCGCGCATTGCAACTCAGTCAAGATGCAAAACCTAGCGATCTCGACGCAAACGATATGAAGGCACTGGAAGAAGCAAAGGCACCAAAGGTTGAGGGCGCCGCGGAGGGATCTCACTAAGATGAGCGAATCAACTACGGCACAGCCTGGACTCAATTTTGGGCGGATCGGTAGCCTCGGTCTAATCGTCGGGCTGGTCGGATTGCTGGCCTGCCTTGCAGTCATGTTTGGCGGAGACAAGTCGATGGCATCCAACATGATGCACAGCTGGATGTTCGGATGGGCATTCTGGTTGGCACTGACGTTGGGCTGCCTCGGATTCACTCTGCTTCACCACGTTGTCCGCGGTTCTTGGGGACAAGCAGTCATTCGGCTATTTGAAGCTGGTGGTGGCGTCTTCGCTCTTGGAACAATCGCCGTTCTGTTTGCACCGATCTACCTGCACCTCGATACGTTCTACGGAATGTGGGTGACTCCAGAACCGGGCGACAAGATCGTCGCTGCGAAGGCAGTTTATATGACTCCAGTCGCGTTCCTTGGCCGGTTTGTAGTGTTCTTCGCGATCTGGATGGCGATGGCCGCCGTTTTGCGACGCTCGACCCTGCGCCAAGATAAAACTGGCGATATCAAGCAACAGCATTTCCGCACCAACTTGTCCGCACCTGGATTGGTCCTCTACGTTATCTCGCTCACCCTAGCGACCACCGACTGGTTTATGTCGATGGACGCACACTGGATGAGCACGATGTTCGGACCGCTCTATATGATTGTGTGTGCAAACCTCGCGATCGGTTTCGCCGCCGCAGTAGTTTGCTTCAACAGCAACAAGGCACCGTACAACGCCATCATGAGCAAAGACTTGACCAAGGACTTTGGCAACGTCACGTTCATGTTTGTGATGCTCTGGGTGTACTTCATGCTCAGCCAGTTCATCATTATTTGGCACGGCAACTTGCCTGAATACACTTCGTACTACTACAAGCGACAGTACGAATCAGGATTCTTGCTCTTGCTGGGCGCATTCAACATCGTTTTTGGTTGGTTTGTGCCGTGGATGACGCTGCTCTCGCCAAAGATCAAGACCATTCCTCGGGCGGTCGGCCAAGTCGCGATCTTCATCTTCTCGATGCGAATCATCGACGTGTATTGGAACATCATGCCGTTCCTGCGTGGCGGCAATGTTCTCCCAATGTGGACCGATGCCGTCGCTTTCATCACGATCGGTGGCTTATGGCTGTTTGCGTTCGGTAAGACCGCTTCGCAAGCTTCAATTCTGCCAGAGCACGACACCAGACTTCAGGAGGCACTTGCTCATGTCGCATGACGAATATCAAGTAGATCACGAGAAACTAGATCAATCAGTGAAAGCTCGTTACGAGCTCCGCGATGCCAACTTCGGCTCGGTCGGTCGGTGGATCAATGGATTCTTCTGGTTCACCATGATCGTTGGCATTGTTGGCGCCTACCTGCTGATGATGTTCATCTTCAACGTGCTCGTGAAGACCGATCAAAAGTTTGCGACCATCCCTGTCACCGCGCCGAAGAACCTGCCCAAGGCTGCTCCGTTGCAAAACAACGTCACGGCAACAAAGGACATGACCGATTTGCGTAAGGCCGAACAGGAAATGACGCACACCTACGGTGATTCCAAAACGGTGAAGGGCTCGATCCAAATTCCTGTTGACCGGGCAATGGAAATCGTTGCCAAGAAAGGCATCAACGGAGGACAGACAACTCCATGAAGTTTCTAGCCGCGATTTTCCTTGGCACCCTGGTGCTGGCGAATTCTGCCTTGGCGCAACCTTCGTTGCCCAAGAAGCGCGGCTTTGATGAGACCTCGATCGGAATCGATCAAAAGCTAGGGGCGAACGTCCCGATGGAAACGAAGTGGGCGGATCAAAACGGGAAAAGTGGTGAACTTCGAGAGTTCATCAACCCTGAAAAGCCGACTCTGCTCGTGCCGGTGTTCTTCCGCTGTACCGGGTCTTGCCTCATCGTTTTGGACGGGGTGGTCCAAGGGATCAATGCCCTCAAGAACGATCCGGCTTGGAAGAGATTCAATATCGTCGCCTTTTCGATCAATCCGAAAGAAGGTCCAAACGACGCTAAGATCAGATGGACGGAGTTCGTTAAGGCGTATCGCTTTGGCGATAAGTCCGTCGAATCGAACTCTATCTCGTTCTTGACCGGTGATCAGGATTCGATCACAGCGCTGACCACAGCCATCGGATTCCGCTATACCTACGAACCCGAAATCGACCGAATCAACCACGCTGCCGGCGTGATGATGCTGAACAAGAACGGCACCATCAACGAGTATTTCTACGGAACCGAATACCCTGGTGTGATGCTCCTGAAAGCGCTTGATCGTGCAGACAGAAACGAGGTGGCGATGGCCGCTCAACCCGTGCTTTTCGGCTGCTTCATGTATGACCCCGTCACGGGCAAATACAAGCCGCTGGTTTACAACTTATTGTTAGCTGGAGGCATCCTCACCGTCATGGTGCTGGGTACCTCGATAGCCGTCATGTCAATCCACAGTCGCCGACATCCTCTGACCAGGGAAGAGGCACTGCGCTCCATGGATAAGGAGCAAAACTAACCTATGAACTTCCCTTATCGACCCGAACAGGCATCCAACTTCGCAATGGATTACGATGCCCTCTTCTTTACGATTTCGGCCCTAACCGCAATCTTCACCTTGATGGTGATGGTGCTCTGCATCTGGCTGATCTCTAAGTACAAAAGAGGCAAGGACGCTGACCGCTCGAATCCAGTGCATCACAACACCATGATCGAGCTGGTATGGTCGCTGATCTCGTTGGTCTTGGGTATGGGGATCTTCACCTGGGGCAGCAAGATATTTATCGAAATGCGCCAACCACCTGCTAATGCAATGGAGATCTTTGTGGTTGGTAAGCGATGGATGTGGCACATCCAGCACGCAAACGGTATCCGCGAGAATAACGAACTGCACGTTCCTGTTGGGCAACCGGTCAAGCTCACCATGATCAGCCAAGACGTCATCCACGCTTTCTACATCCCGCAATTCCGGGTTCAATACCACGTTGTTCCTGGTCGGTACACGATGCTCTGGTTCACCGCAACAAAGGCAGGAAAGTACAACCTGTTCTGCAGCATGCACTGCGGTACACAGCACTCAGAAATGGGTGGATACGTTTATGCGATGGAGCGACCTGACTGGCAACGATGGTTGGCCAGTGGCGGAAACCGCTACAAGCCAGTGCCAGAAACGATGGTCGCCGCCGGTGAGCAGTTGTACAAAGACTTCTCTTGTTCAAATTGCCACAAGGATGTCGACGATATGCGCGCTCCTTCGCTTAACGGCTTGTTCGGGCGAAAGCGGACCTTCAACGATGGTACTTCGATGATCGCGGATCAAGAGTACATTCGACAATCATTGCTAAATCCAGGCTTGAACGTGGTCAAGGGATACAACGTGACCATGCAACCTTACACATTTAGCGAAGAACAGATTTTGGCGATCGGGGAATACCTACGCACCAAGGGCACTGCCACCTCTGAGGCTGCCCAAAGCGTGAACCCCGCCGTCATCAACACTGCCATTCCGGCTGGCAACGCCGGAGGAAACCGATGATACAAGAAGCAACGAAACCGCAAGTCTTCTCTGATACAGAAGGCCATGCTGAAAAGAACTACCTGAACGCGGGGCATACGCTCGCTTCGTGGCTGCTTACTAAGGACCACAAGCGAATCGCGGTGATGTACCTCATCAGCGTTTCGATCTTCTTCTTGGTAGGTTCGATCGCTGCGATGATGATCCGACTGGAGCTCACGTCCCCTCGCGGGACTCTGATGAGCTCCGAAACCTACAATAAGACATTCACCGCGCACGGCGTCGTGATGATCTTCTTGTTCCTTATCGTTGCGATTCCTGGTGTCTTTGGCAACTTCTTGATTCCGCTGATGATCGGCGCGCGTGACCTAGCCTTCCCGAGGTTGAACCTTGCGAGCTTGTACGCGTTCTGGATCGGCGGCATCATGGCGACCATCGCGCTTCTTTCGGGTGGCGTCGATACTGGCTGGACGTTCTATACACCGATGTCTTCGATGTATTCGAATGGCAATGTCACCTTGACGTTGGTAGGCGCGTTTATTATCGGTTTTAGCTCCATCTTTACCGGGGTGAACTTCATTGCGACCATCCACAAGATGCGTGCGCCCGGCATGACTTGGTGGCGAATGCCGCTCTATGTCTGGTCCCACTATTCCACTTCCGTCATCATCCTCTTGGGAACGCCGGTTGTGGCTATCACACTGCTGCTAGTCGTAGTCGAGCGAGTGCTTCACATCGGAATTTTCAGCCCAGAATTGGGTGGCGACCCGGTGCTCTTCCAGCACATGTTCTGGTTCTACTCGCACCCTGCGGTGTACATCATGATTCTCCCAGCGATGGGTGTGATCAGCGAAGTCATGAGCTGCTTTAGCCGAAACAAGGTATTCGGCTATCAGATGGTGGCCATGTCATCAATGGGTATTGCTGCACTCGGTTTCGTTGTGTGGGGACACCACATGTTCATCGCTTCTCAGTCGATGTATCAAGGCATCGTGTTCTCCTTGCTCAGCTTCTTGGTGGCGATCCCGTCCGCTATTAAGGTGTTCAACTGGACGCTCACAATGTACAAAGGATCGGTGTGGCTTGCCTCGCCGATGGTCTATGCACTCGGATTCATCGGTTTGTTCACCCTCGGTGGACTCACCGGTCTCTACTTGGCCTGCGTCGGAACAGACGTTCACTTGACCGCAACTTACTTCGTGGTGGCGCACTTCCACTACGTCATGGTCGGCGGAACCTTGTTGGCGTTCTTGGCTGCACTTCACTTCTGGTGGCCAAAGATGTTTGGGCGAATGTATCCAGAGGCGATCGCCAAATGGAACGCCGTCGTTGTCTTTATCGGATTTAACGTGACCTTCTTGCCACAATTCGTTGTGGGCTATATGGGAATGCCGCGCCGATACCACTTCTACTACTTTGCGCCGGAGTTCCAGATCTATCACGTCATGAGTACTCTCGGTTCATCCGTTCTGGCGTTCGGTCTGATCATGCCGGCCTTCTACCTCACGAAGTCGCTCATCAGCGGACCAAAGGCACCGGCCAATCCGTGGGGCGCTAAAGGACTTGAATGGGAAGCTTGCACATCGCCTCCAGACAAGCACAACTTCCACGGAATCCCTGTGGTTGTGGGCGATGTCTACGATTACAACGCTGAGGAAGAAGAGCTTCGATTGAAGGGCTTGGCACCACAGATGGTCACAAAGGACGATAAGGTGAAATTCATCTAATGGCTAGCGGAATCATGCACGAAAAGAACCACGATGTGGTTTATGAGCAATACGAAGAAATAGGTCAACAACAAGAGACCTACGTCTTGGGAATGTGGGCGTTCTTGGTGACCGAAGTCATGTTCTTCGGTGTGCTGTTCATGGCGTACATTCTGTACCGATGGAAGTACCAACCTTACTTCTTCATCGTTCACGAGCAGCTCGACTGGAAGCTTGGTGGCATCAACACCATGAACTTGCTGTTCAGCTCGTTCGCGATGGCTCTCGCGGTGCACTATGCGCAAACGAAGCAGAAGACAAAACAAATTCTCTGCTTGCTAACAACTATCGGATGCGCCTTTATCTTCATGGTCATCAAGTACAAGGAGTACAGCGACAAGATTCAGCACCACCACCTTCCTGGACCAAGCTTCCAATGGCATGAATCAGGTGTGCCAGCGCACATCGCTCAGCTGTTCTTCAGCTTGTACTTTGCTATGACTGGATTGCACGGAATCCACGTCCTCATCGGGATTTTGGTTATCGGGACGCTCACCATCATGGTAGCGCGTGACCATAAAGCGATCACGGACTACGTGCCAACCGAACTGGTGGGTCTGTATTGGCACTTCGTCGACCTCGTGTGGATCTTCTTGTTCCCACTGTTCTATCTCATCCCAAGGTAATTCTATGGCTACTGATACTCACGAACACGCGCATTCGCATCACATCACCCCAATCGGACATCTGTTTAGGGTATTCATTTCCTTGACAGCATTAATGGTGGGGACCATTTGGTGGGCACAGTTCGCTCTTGCGCACCCAGAAGGCGCATTAGGTCTCAACAGGGCGGGCTTCTCGTACCTGAACAACATCGTTGCCATGGGAATCGCTGTTTTTAAGGCATATTTAGTTATCCAGATCTTCATGGGAGTGAAGTTCGCATCCAATGCGATCAAGACCTATGCGATCCTCGGTTTTGTTTGGTTCACGTTGATGTTCATTATGTTCACCGACTACGGAACCCGGCACTGGGAAGCCGTCAAGGGTTGGTCGAAGGAATCGCCACTGGCGATGCCGCGTGCTGACTTGCCGTACGAACAGAGCATCCCTTCGCGAGAGGAGATTCTCAACCAACCTCACACCGAATCAAGTCACGAATCTGGCCATTAATCGACGGCTCGATTCGAAATTGGCTGGCCCAAAATTTGGGTCAGCCAATCTTGTTTAGCCGTTCAAATATCGCTTAGGCACCCGCATCCCGATTCGAGTCGGAATCTCGTGGAGGTTGGTCTCTGCAAGGGGTGAAAGGTCCTCGATTCTTACCCCGTCCCCCACGATGACGGCAGTATCACCCACTGCAATGTCGGGGACACTCGTCACGTCCACCATCATCTGGTCCATGCATACCAACCCGACGACAGGGCATTTAACTTCCTTGACTCGGACAAATCCTTTGCTACTGAGCGACCGAGGATAGCCGTCGCCGTATCCGACCCCAAGCGTCGCGATCTTGCAATCAGCAGGACATACATAGGTGCTGCTGTATCCCACTGTTTCTCCGGCTTTAACATCTCGGAGGGCGATCACCCGCGCATACCAAGTCAACGCTCGTTGGTGGTCGCCACCACAGAGGCTGTACAGATCGATCCCATAGGCAACAATCCCGACTCTAACCATTTGGTGAGAATGCTCTGGGTACTTCATCGTGCCGGCGCTGTTACTGCTATGAACGATGTCTGGAAGGAGCGACAAACTATCTAGCTCGCGAACGATATCCCCAAATCTGTCGGCTTGCCGAATGGTCTTGGCGGCGTCAGTCGAACTGTCGACGTAATGGTGCGACAAGCCCTCAAGTTTCAAATTAGGCAGTTGGGAAATCTGTCGCACGAGTTCAACGGTGTCTTCTGGACGGCATCCAAAGCGCGCAATCCCAGTGTCTACTTCCAGGTGGGCGAATGCCGTCTTTCCGAGTCTTTTTCCGGCTTCAGAAAGCGACTTTGCGGCCTCCAGAGACTCGATACTCACCCGCAAATCGTAATGGACGGCCTGGTCGGATTCAACGGGCAAAATCGGCGAGAGGATCAAGATTGGGCATTGGACGCCCGCTTCTCGAATCGCAATCGCTTCCGGCGCTGTGGCCACGCAAAGCCAATCGGCGCCGTGAGTCTCCGCGTAGCGAGAAATCGGCACAATGCCGTGGCCGTATCCATCCGCCTTCACCACCATCGAAAGCAGCTTTTCAGGACCAATCCTTGCCCGTACGGCCGCGAGATTGATGCCGATCGCACTTAAATCGATATCGATCCAGGTTCGAGGATATGCTTCCACAGTTATGATTGTGGCGCAGTTGGTGTGATCGTCACTTCGAGCGTCTTTCCATCACGAATGATGACGGCGACGACCGACTTACCGGCTTCAGCCTTGCTCAACGCCTCTTGCAAATCTTCGACGCTCTTTATATCGACCGTCCCAAACTTCACCAGAATATCGCCTGAGCGAATTCCGGCTGACTCGGCGGGAGAGCCTGGAGTGGCCCCATTGAGAACCAGTCCTCTGGGATCCTCGCTACCCATGTTTGGAATGAATCCAACCCGGACTCGGCGACTCGAACTTCCGTTCCCGCTGCCTTGCGGTGGTTGTGGCCCGGCGGCGAAGACTAGCCGGCTGTCGATTTTGTCAATCGACTTTATGGTGCGACTCACGACCTCAATGACGCGAGCCAATCCATCGAGATTCAAAGTATCGAACTTGTCATTTTCGGTGTGGTACTCGTTGTGCATGTCTGTGAAGAAGAACAACGAAGGGACTCCTGCGGCGATAAAGCTGGCATGGTCGCTGTTTCCGGGACTGCTCATCACCTTGTTGTATCGCACGCCATCGATTGCCGCGCCATCCAGAATGGAGGAAAACTCTTTCGCCGAATTGACGCAATACACGGTGAGTGCGCCATCACGAAGCCGACCAATCATGTCCATGTTGATCATCGCTTGAGTTGACTTCAGCAACTCTGCATGGTCCCGCGCCCATGCTCGCGAGCCAAAAAGACCTTCTTCCTCACCGCTGTATGCTTGGAAAATCAGGGTACGGCGGTTCGACTTGGTTCTGCCAAAGTACTCGGCGAGTGCCAATACGCCCGAAGTTCCACTGGCATTGTCGTCGGCGCCATAGTGAATGAAATCGGTGCCGGTACGGGAACCGACTTCACCGTACCCTAGGTGGTCGAAATGACCGCCAATGATGATGAACTCGCTCTTAAGCTTTGGATCAGTGCCAGGCAACATACCGATGACATTGCGGCCCATTCCGGCGTTCGGGACCAGATCGGTGATCGCGCGGAACTTCACATCGGATTGTTGAACAGAATCGGGAGTGCCATATTTGAACGGTGTGTGGGCTTCGAAAGCTTCCTTGGTCATCGCCACCGCTGAGAAATTTAGTTTCGACGGAATCCCATTCGAGCGTGCAAATCTAGGAAGTTCACTCCGTCCATCCGAGGGACCTCCCACCAAAATGACTCCCTTGACGCCCAACTGGCTGAGCATTAAACATCGTGCGGCGAGTCTCGTTTCCGGTTTGGAAGCTGTCGCAACTCGGTTTAGGGCAACCCATCGCCCTTCGACCTCTTCCTTCCGAATTCCGGATGTCATCTCGCCGATGTACGCGACAGGGCCGGTGAACAGAATTTGTGAGGTCGTGCCCACCACTGGGACGAATTCCTTGCCTAGCGCGAGCGAATGAGACACTCTGCCATTGATAAACGTGGCAATGTTTCGGTTGCTCGGTTTGACGTTGATTGTCACTGGATAGTCGTGAAAGAACGAGCCCTTCTCAAGCGGCGTCAATCCGTATTTCTTGAAGTGATCCGCAATGTAATTGGCGGCTTCGAACATCTGCGGCGACAAAGTCATCCGCCCTTCCATCTTCGGGTCCGAGAGAAATTTGACGTGACGGGCCGAAATCTCGGGATCAGTTTGGAATGATGGGGCGGACAGGGCAGCGACTGCGAGAACCAGAGCTCGAATCATCACGTAAGTTTACGGGATATTCCGGCTGGAATGGTGCCCAAAATTCGAATCAATGCACGATCTAGACGCGTCTAACCATTTGGTGGAAAAGCTGCAACGACGCGAACAGATATTACATCAAGCCTACGAAATTGCTGGCAATAACGGCATCGAAAACTTGCATGCAAGAACGATTGGAAAGGCACTGGGAGTGAATCACGCCGCGGTGCACTACTATTTCAGCACACGGAAAGACCTCCTGATCGCCTTGGCGAGCTATGCCCACTCTCGGTTTGTGGGAGACCTCGAACGGCTCCAAGCTGGTCAGCAGACAGGCCGGCAGAGACTCGAAACCCATATCGCTCTTTACGAAGCGTATGCCAAGCCAACGAGCCGGTTCTTCCGGGTGATGTCTTCGATGTTCGTCGCTGCGGCGGAGTTCGATGAAATCAAGAAGCAACTCAACGCCATGGTGAAGGATCAAGCGGAAAAGCTTGAGCGCGACCTGACTGCCGCAAAAGAAGAAAGGGCGATAAAGAGCGATAGCGTGTTCGCTCACGCGGACACGCTATCGGCTTTCTTGATGGGACTTTGCTACCGTTCGCAAATCGGTGGGATCGACGATCCAACCGCTGCGGTTGATCAAGTTTTCGCTTCGCTTTTTAATTGAAGCTTAGTTGACTCGGCGGATGTCTTCGCGGCGGACGATTCCGTCCTTTGGATTCGATCGACCGAAGAACATCACCTTGTCGCCAATTTTGACCATCTGCGAAGGTCGAGTGTGCAAGGTGTGGGCGTCGCCATCGATTCGGATTCGATAAATCTGGCCACCCGATTCGACGGTAATGGACTCTCGAACTCGGTAACCGAGCTTTCCTGCGTATTGCTTTTCGCGCTTGATTTCGGTAACGCGATAGGTCGTGTCTGAAGTCGAATAGGAGATGGAGATCACTGCTGCGGCGAGGATTGAGAACGATTGCATGTCTAACCTATGGCAAAAGCCGTGCCAAATCGCAAATTCTGGACAGATTTTTTCTAGAGGTAAAACATTGCAATGAGCGCGCGCGTGGGAATATTGGTGGGCAAATCAGGCCGTGGGAGCAATATGACTGCACTCATCACTGCATCTATGGCCGGACTTGTTTCTGCAGAAATCGTCACCGTCGTAAGCCCATCTGCAACCGCGCCGGCATTGCTCAGAGCAGAGGAACTTGGCGTACCAAGTGGTTCGTTTACGAACACTGATCAATTACTCCAACAAGTTTCGAATTGCGATTTTCTTTGTTTGGCTGGGTTTCTATCTTTGATCCCCAACGAAGTATTGGAAGCATTTCCAAATCGCATCTTAAACATCCATCCGGCACTCCTTCCCAAATTCGGCGGAAAAGGGATGTACGGAATGAGGGTGCATGAAGCGGTCATTCATGCGGGCGAGAAGGAATCTGGCTGCACGGTTCACTATGTTGATGCCGAATATGACCATGGCCAGCGCATCATGCAGGCGTTCTGTCCGGTGTTGCCGAGCGATACGCCGCAGACTCTGGCAGAACGCGTGCTTACGCTTGAACACGCGACCTATCCCGCCGCTCTGGAGTTGGCGCTAAGAAGTGGATAGGCTCCACCATCCCGCGTACAGCCATCCGATCCTGTGGAAAGTCATTCTTGCAATTGGACGAGCATTGATGTGGATATTTGGTCGCCAACGGACAATCGGTGCGATGCAAATGCCGCGATCGGGTGGGGTCCTTTTGGTAGCCAATCACATTTCGGATGCAGATCCAGTTGCCTTGCAATGCGCATTTGATCGCCCAATCTTCTTTATGGCCGCCGAAGAGCTCTTCCAGATGAAGAGATTGGAGCCGATTATCCGGTGGTTTGGAACATTCCCAGTAAAACGAGGCACCCCAGACCGAGAAGCACTTAGGATCGCCATCGAACACTTGAAGATGGGAGAAGTGGTGTGCGTTTTCCCGGAGGGTGCGCTTTCTGCCGATGGCGAATTGATGCCGCTTCAACCGGGAGTGATTCTGATTTCTGAGAAGACAAAAGTTCCGATCTTGCCGGTCGGACTGATTAATACCGACGGAATCGTGCCATACGGCTCCACGACGCCGAGGATCTCGCGGCGCAAGGTGCGAGTGAATGTGGGGCAGATTCTGCAAGCCTCGATCCCAAAGTCGGAAGTCTTGCCCGCGATCGAAGCTTCGCTCCGAACGTTACTCAGTGATTAGCACTCGTTCGGCAAGGATCAGCGCCACGAAGTCATCCACGGGCTCTGGTGGTTCTTGCATACTGCTCGGCAGAATCCTTCGCCATCCCCGTCGCTTGTTGTACTCCCAATAGCGCTCGCGGGCGGCGAGAGTCGTGTTCTTTTCGTCTACGACCAGAACGCCAAGTCCGGGAGCATGACGACTGATTCGTTCGACAATCGCTTTGGATTTGGTGCCGCTACCGACAATCACGAGTGCAAAGTTCGCAATTTCCCTGACTTCATCCAGCCGGACTTCCAGATCATCGACTGGGCAGACCTTGCGCCAAAGGAGCTGAATCTCTTCCTCTGCAGTCCGCCTAACGAGCGCCATCCCGACTTTACTTGAGCCGGGATCAATCGCCAGAACGGTCTTCTCTAGATAGCTCATCTCAGTCGGAAGCGAATCTTCAGTCGATCGGCGCGGCGTACTTCGATGTCGGCGAGCGCCTGAACTCGTACCGGGCGACCGTATTGCCGAATTTCGCGGACAATCGAAATGACGTCCTCATCTTCGATGGTACCAAGCGGCGCATCCGAGCCATTGACAGGGATCATCTTGTCTTTGATCGCCTTCGCCGATACGGTCGTCGATAGGAACGTATTCAGGTTCTCCAGGATCAAACTCTCTGGGAGGGAACCGTCAATCCTCGTCTCTGCGATGACCTCTCCTTGTCGATAGACCACGCTGTTCGGAAGGATGATCGCCTGTGCAGGGACCGGCTCGTCTGCAAACGAATTCAGCACGCATTCGAGCAGCACAACAATTTGCTCGTTCTTCGCTGTCATTAACTTGACGATGGCATCGTGGGCCGCAGTGCCGGATGTCGGCTCACCATTCCGCCCTGCCGGACCGAAGAGCGCGACGATATCATTGCCCGCGTCTGGCTTGGCACCTTTGCGCTCGGCGGCCAATCTTGCGTTTCGTATCAACGCGTTGAGTGCGTTCTCCGCTTCTGCCGTGCTCGCGTTGTCGGTCAGGGTGATTCGCGCGAGTTCCGCGCCACGAGAATAGACCATCGGCTTCGTGCGTGCCGCGCCGGCGGAGTTGAACAATCCTTGACTCAGCGACTGAAGTTGGGCAATCTCTTGGCGTGTTTTTTCCTGCTCCTCTTTTATTTGCTCAAGCTGCTTCGCTGCTTGGTCAATCTGCTTGCGGAACTCTTCGTCCGCGTTCTCATACTGCTCTTGCGCCGTTTTGAGCTCGGACTCTAGTCGCTGTTTCTGCCCTTCCAGCTTTTCGTTTGAAGTCTCCAAGCTTCGTACTGCCAGATCGAGTCGCGTCTGAAGCGCGGTCATCTCGCGGAGTTGCTCGCTGGCTTTCATCCCGCTTTGTTTGATCGCTTCATATTCCTTGGTGAGTTCGCGAACCTCGGAGGTGCGATTGCCCACTTCATTACGCAAGGAATTGACGTTCTTCAGCAGCATCGTTGCCTTAAGCCGCAAAACCCGAGCCTGGCTTGTGGTCATCGAAAGATCTTTCTTGGTTCTCGCCAGAGCTTTGGTGATCTGATTCCGCTCATTGGTGAGCTGCGTCCTCGACGACTGGAGTTCTAGCAAATCTTTCGTTTGGTCTTCGAGCTTTTTGCTTTGGATCGAAATCTCGGCCTGCTTTTTTCGTAGTTCGCCCTCGGACTGGCTGAGTTCAGCGCGAACACGCTCGCTCTCGGTAAGCATCACTCGCACATCTTGGCTCGCGATAGAGAGGAGCCCCAGCGTGACGATCGGAATGATTGCACCCGCGCTTGTAGTAAAAAGTGCAGCCGTATGCTTCGGGCGCATTCTTCCCAGCGTCAACCGCTTTTTGCCCAAGATTCGGCCAAGCAAGTCCGCAAAATACGCAATAACGCCGCCCATTACGAGCAACGAGATAATCAAAGTGAGCGTACCGGACTGCATAGCGAATCAGCGATTCTTGAGGTGAATCGTCACTCCTCCTGCAATGAGACCGAGTAGCACAGGCGTAAAGCTCGCAACGTACGCCGGAATCGCTCCACCTTGGGCGGTAATCGCCAAGATATTCGACACGAGCATGTAGCAGAAAATAATAATCACTGCCATCCAAAAGCCGGATGCAGCTCCTGTCCGGTGGTTTCGAATCCCCAACGGCGCGCCCACGATAGCATAGACGAGTGCCGCGAGCGGGAAGGATATCTTGTTCCAATATTGATATTCGAGGTTTACGATTTGCCCTTTAGACGCCTTGCCAGACCTCTTTTGCTCATCGATTTGGCTCCTCAATTCAGCGAGAGTTCGCGAGTCGCTGTCCTTCTGGCTTTCGGCCTGAAGATCAACCGGCTTGAATCCCATTTTGGGGATTTTTTCGGGCCACGCGCCATCTTCGAGTTCAACGCGCATGGTCGCATCCGCGCTGAGCAAGACCGCTTTCCCAACAATTCGCCATTCAGAATCGTTCTCGTACCGCATCTCATCGGCGACCAAAAAGAACTGTGGCTCTCCACCTTCGTCGTACGAGGTGATCGTAACGCCTTGCAGAGTTCTGTCGGCGATGCTGAAGTTACGAGCCGCGATCACCCCTTTTACTTTGCCGTCTTCTTTGATCGGATAGCTGGTCGTTTTTTCGCTTGAAAGCTCAATCTTCTTCTTGATCTCTTCCTGTAGAATGAGCGCCCGACCGGAAGCAAACGGAACCACGAACTCCGAAGTGATCAAGGCAAGACCTGCGGTGAATACGCCAAACAATGCAACCGGAAGCATCACCCGGTAGAGGCTAACGCCAGCAGCCCGAATCGCTGTGATTTCGCTGTCCCCGCTCAATCGGCCGAACCCGAGCAGCGTCGCCAGAAGCACCGCCATGGGAAAAGTTTTCGCCATGATCCCCGGAAGCAAGAGAACCATGAGCTCCAACACGGTGAAAACGGAAATCCCCTTGACCAGATAATTCGAAAGCTGGAACAGGAACGAACCTGCTGCAATGAGCACCGTGAAAATGGCGACTCCAAAAATCCAAGGGCCGACAATATCGATGAGTATGAGGCGATCAAGCCTGCGCATCATCGTTTAGGTGTCCGAGCCTCCAGGGAACTGTTGCCCGAGATACCGCTGACGAACTCCCTCGTTGTTGACGATGTCATCCGCCTTGCCCTCGGCCCAGATTTTCCCTTCGATGAGGATGTGATTGTAGTCGGTGATTCCAAGGGTGGCCATCACGTTGTGGTCGGTGATCAAAACGCCGATATTTCGATCTTTGAGCTTCCGGACCAGCACCTGAATCTCTTCGATGGTGACCGGATCGATGCCGGTGAAAGGCTCATCCAGCAAAATGAACTTTGGATTCGTCGCGAGTGCACGGGCAATTTCTACTCGGCGGCGTTCGCCACCAGACAGTACTCCCGCAGTTCGGTCTAGGATCGCGGTGATGTGCAGTTCTTCTGCGAGCTCGTCGGTTTTGGACTGAATTTCGGCGTTTTTTGCGCCTTCCATTTCCATCACCAGCCGGATGTTATCGCGCACAGTGAGTCGGCGGAACACGCTCGTTTCTTGCGGCAAATAGCCCACTCCTGCGCGAGCTCGCTTGTACATGGGCCAAGAAGTAACGGCCAGATCATCGAACCGAACGAATCCGGAATCCGGTTTGACCAGGCCAATGATCATGTAAAACGTGGTGGTTTTTCCGGCGCCATTCGGCCCCAAAAGCCCGACGACTTGCCCTTGATTGACTTCAAAGCTGACGCCCTGAACAACCTTTCGCCCCTTATAAGACTTGACCAATTGATCGGCGAAGATCTTCACGGCGTTTCTCTAAATTCTCCTTGTCCAGGCTCGCCCTCTGCATAGACCGATTGAATCTTGCCCTTCGCATCAGTGGTGATTCGGATCATATTGGCCTTCATGCTGCCGGCGAACGCGGGTCCCGTTCCCGATAAGATCACACCGCCAACGAGTCGAATTTCCCGACCGCCTTCAACGATTTGGATTTGCGATGCCGAGCCGGAAATGTCTGAGAGCTCCTTTTTCCCGTTGACAATTCGGGATGATTTCAGCCGCATGGTGATCGGCCCAAACAGCTCTCCAGATTGGATTTGGCTTGTAGCGCCTGCAGACATGTCCATAACGAAGCTCCCGCGCGATCCGGTGAGTTGCATCCACTGGGTGCCATCGGCGAGGGAAGATGTCACTGCGATGTTATCGCTGAGTCCGAGCGTGCCTTTGGTTTCATTGCCGACGAAATCCGCAGCGCCGCTGGTGAGCACAGTGGTACGGCTTCCGTCAGCCGATTTTGAAGTCTTCGTTGTTCGAACCCCACCGCTAAAAATCGCCTTCGAAAGGTAATAACCTTTCGTACCTTTGATCGCGGTTCCTTGAATCTTTTGTGCGGTGGTACTCAAACCCTGCCCCTTCCAAACTCCAGAAGCAGGCTTACCGGTGATCACAAAGCTAATCTGATTTTGAACAGAAGTATCCGCTTGCCAAGTGGCAAACTTCAAAACCATATTGCTGTTGCCATCGGTTTGGCTCAGCGATACCGCTGCCAACGAGGCAGTCAAAAACGGCGCAATCCACTTCTTCATCGTTGGGTTATCTTTGAAAGTTGTCGGCGTCCCAAAGGTTTTTAGATCAGGTGTACACCAGATTACTTCCATCGGGTCTGTCTCGATATTGGGGCCAAAAAATCGTACGTCCCCTTTCGCCTGGACCATCTTGATTTCGGCGATCCAGGTCACCGCTTTTGCCGTGAGCTTTTGGAGGCCGGTCGAATCAATAAGTTGGACGTTTGAGCTGAGCTCCAGAGATTGTTTCTTTTGATCGGCAAAGGCATTGTCTGCAGTAAAACGACTGGCTACCTCTGACTTTGAATAAATCTTGCCCTTAACATCGCTGAGCGTGCCACGGATTGAACCAGACTCGGTGATATCCAAAACGCTCTTTTCTGAAACGACGTTCCATACGGGTTTGAGATCAGCAGACTTCGCTTGGATCGTGACGCCCCCGGTTCCAATGCGCTGCTTAACGTCGTCGGCTTTTGGACTTTCATCCGGCACGATTTTCTCGGAACTCGGAGTTTTCTTGGATGAGCTACAGCCTCCGATTGCCCCGACCAAAGCCAGCGCTAGGAGATAACTTTGAGCTCTGATGTTGACTCCTTTCGCTTTGCGAATCTTCCTTGATGTTGGCCCGCCAGTTGGCCGCACGCCGCAGCAATATCATGACCTCGCTCCATTCGCTCGGTCACATTGACACCATGCCGCTCTAGTTCTGCCTTGAAACTCCTCACGTTGCTCCTTGATGGACGCGCGAATCCGTGGCCAGTATCCACCCAGTTCCAAGGGATGATGTTGACGACGTTTGGAATGTCCTTGATCAATCGAGCGAGTTCTTGTGCTTCTTTTTTGGTGTCGTTGACCCCCTCAATCAGAAGATATTCAAAGGTCACTTTTCGCCCTGTTGAGCGCTGATACTTCGCCATCGTCCTGATCACCTCTTCTACGCCCCATTTCTGATTAACGGGCATCAATTTGGATCGAACTTCGTCGAGCGAGGAGTGGAGGCTCAGCGCCAAATGAATCGGTAATTTGAGTTCGGCCAGACGCTGGATCTGTGGCACCAGGCCCACCGTTGAAATGGTCAGGTGGCGATAGCTCAGTCCGATGTCTTCATGAAAAATCTGCAAGGATTGGATCACTGCGTCCAAATTCAGAAGCGGCTCGCCCATTCCCATGAAAACGATGTGGCTGATCCGTCGTTCCGTGAGCCCTTGAAGCATCAGGTATTGCCCGACGATTTCTCCCACGGTCAAATTTCGGTCAAATCCACCGAGACCTGTCGCGCAGAAGACACACCCCATTGGGCAGCCGACCTGAGTGCTGATACAGCAGCTCACGCGGTCTTCGTATGGGAGCAAGACGCACTCGAAAACTTGGTTGTCGCCGTTATGAACGAGCAGTTTCTCGACTCCATCGCTTGCTTTAAGATGAGAAGCGACGTGAAGCGGAGTGACAACGAAGTCTTCTGCGAGCTTGTTTCGAAAAGCAGCGGGTAAGTCCTGCATGTCAGCAAAACTGGTGACGTTGTGCTTGTAGAGATGGGTGGCGAGCTGTTTGCCGCGAAAACGCGACTCGCCCATCGAAGTGGCCACTTCGACGAGTTGCGGCGTGGAAAGGCCGATTAAAGATCGTCTGGCGTCCATCTTCTCGATGAACGCCAGTGTACCAGTTCGAACCTGGAATCCGAACTATTTTGCCTAGTTTGAACTAGAACCGGAATCCGCCAGTGAAGCAGATAAAGTGTTGGATACGGTTCGACGCATAGTTTGGCCGACCGACAGCGACTTGAATTGCAAGACCATCCACGACTTGGCCGCTCACCGCAAACCACGAATATCCCTCTTTGCCAGTGATGTGTTCGGCTTGGAAGTCGTAATTTTCACAGAGTGCGAAATCGACACCCACGACGAGGCTGCTAACGTAGTCCAGCCGCTGATAGCCCGCGTGGACGCGGAAGTTATCCAAATCAACCCGGCCCATGGCATAGAGGTCCACTTTGTCGCCGTAGACATTGTAAACACCAACCGAAAAGGCAGTGTTCTTCGACCAACTTGGCGACTCCCATAGATTCAGCTTGGCGCTCCAAGTGTTTACACGGTCGTAGTCCGTGCCGACTCCGAGCTCAAATCGGTCGTAGACGCCAGCTGTGGCTACCATACTGTGCCAATACTGTCGGTCATGATCTTGCCCTGCGATCGTGTGTGAAATCGAAACTTCCCGATGCGCCAAAAAGTCCGCGATCGGAATGGTGATCAGTGAAGTCGGGCATGCATGTGCCACCGTTCCTACGGCTGCTGCAGCCAATTGTTCTCCCTCGTGTGCTTGCTGTGCAAGGCACATCAAGGAAATTCCATTCCCGTACTATTTTTGGTCACAGCTATATTGCGGGTAACTGTTCCAAAATGAAACTATGGTCATTGTAAATTGGAAATCGGACTTGACATTCGTGGCAGAAACTCCAACAGGTCAGACCTTGTTGATGGACGCGTACGCGGAAGAAGGGAAGGTTCAAAAGGGTCCAACTCCGATGGAGTGCCTCTTGGCATCCATCGCATCTTGCTCGGCGATGGACGTACTTTCGATTTTGGAGAAGAAGCGACAAGTCGTCAAGAGCTATCGCATCGAAATCGACGGTGTTCGTGGACCGGAAGGGGTCTATCCCCGACCGTATGTCTCGATGGAAGTGCGGCATATCGTATCGGGGGAGAATATCGACCCGGTTGCCGTCGAACGAGCCGTGCAGCTGAGCGACGAGAAATATTGCTCTGTTCTAGCGACACTCCGCGCGAACGCTAAGATTGTCAGCACCTGGGCAGTGGAATAACCCAAACAAAAAACTCCCCTTGACCCGATTTGGATCAAGGGGAGTTGTGGCCTAAGTGGCTCTCGCCTTAGAGGACTCGGACTCCGAATCTCTCCAAGATGAAGATAAAGTTGGCCAAGCTGCTCGACCATTGCGAGATTCGGTTGATATCTGGTGTGCTGCTTTCTGGCACGTAGACAATATCGCCCTTCTGCAACTTGATGTTTTGGCTCGCGTCAGCCTTCTTAAAGAATCGAGTCAAGTCTGCCTTGATGATCGTGTAAGTGCCGGGCTTACCCTTGTTTTCTCGGTAGATGAGAATCTTCGAGAATGAAGATCGGTATTGGACTTCGCCACGTGCTTGGGCGATAGCATCCACGAGGGTCATTCCTTCTCGGAATGGGAAGCTGAAAGGTTGCTGAACGGCGCCGAGGACGTTGACCACATTGACCTTGTCTTCTGGAATGGTGATCACGTCGCCATCTTGAAGCACATAGTTTTGGCTGAGATCGCCGAAGGTGAGCATCGCGTAAAGATCGAGCGGAATGCTCTCCTTGCTGCCAGCACGTTGCAATTTAGCGCGTCGCAGGTCGGCTCGGTCGAGGATCACGTTCCCGCCTAGTGCCAGCAGGGTCAAAATATCGTCCGTCGGGCGGATCGGATAGGTTCCTGGTCGGTTCACCATGCCGGTGATCGAAGCTCGAACTTCTCGGTATCGCTCGATGGTGACCGAAACCTTTGGGTTCTTGATGCGCAGAACTCGATCGTATTCCTTGCTGAGCGCTGCTTCCAGTTCGCCGGTGGTCAGACCTTGAGCACGAATCACACCCAAAAACGGTGCGCTGATGTTGCCGTCTTTGCCGACCGGCACGACCGCCAAAATCTGCTGCTCATCGTAAACTTGAATACGAATCACGTCTTCTGGCATCAAACGATATGTTTCAGCCGTTTGTCCAAAGGCAAACGACACCAAAAGGGTCAACAACCCAAAAATCCAAAATGCTCGCAAACTCTGCATGGCCTAAAAACCCGCGCTCGCAAAGATTACCACGTCTAGTCTTTTGTTTCACGGCTCTTGCGCCGTCCTTCGATAACAAAAGTGATCTCACCTTTGCGGGGCATCTCTTTCAATGTCGGACGATTTGGCAGAGTTCCACGCACCACTTGTTCATGAATTTTTGTAAGTTCTCTGCATACAGCATATCTACGGGGCCCTAGAACCTCGCCCGCGACCTCGATCAAGGCGTCAATCCTGAAGGGCGACTCAAAGAATACGAGCGTGTATGGCGAATCCTTGAATGGCTCGAGTTCTGACCGGATTGCGCCAGCCTTGCGCCCCAAAAAGCCCAGAAATGCGTATCTCTGCGCATAGAATCCACTCAGCGACAAAGCCAGAGGAACCGCTGATGGGCCAGGGAGTCCTTCGACTTCGATTTCTTCTTCGTAGGCAAGATCGATCAATCTCGCTCCAGGGTCAGAAATACACGGCGTACCTGCATCAGAAAGAATCGCCGCGGTTTGGTCACCAAGATCGCGAAGGATCGACCTCAGCTGATCGTCCTGAGAGTGCTCATTGACAGTCTTCATCGGCTTTCTGACTCCCAAAATCGATTGCAGTTTGATCGAAACACGGGTGTCTTCCACAAACCAGACATCCGCTTCGATGAGTGCGAGTTTGGTCCGCTCAGAAAAGTCCGACAGATTGCCCAATGGCGTAGGTACGACGATGATTTTTGGCATAAAGAAGCCCTCCGAGTAAGGTACCCGGAGGGCAGATGGGTCGCTTGTTGAGATTTAATTTCCAGTTTTGACTGGCGGTGCACTTCGGCTCAAGTCGCCTGATGAAGGACCAGCATTCTGCTTTGCTGCTGCCGCCTTTTCGGCGGCCTTTGCGTCAGCTTGAGCCTTGGCTTCTGCGGCTTGGGCTTCAGTAGCGGCCTTCTTGCGGGCTTCGTCGTCGGCCTTCTTGTCTGCAAGCCACTTGGCTTGGACCGCTTCGATTTCCTTGACGGTGGCTGGTTCAATCAAACCGGCCTTCTTGAGCTCGTCGAGTTGGGCAAAGATCTTCTTGTTGAAGTCCAATCCTTGAGGTCCGTAGGTACTGTTGGATTGGGCCGCCTTCAGAAGTTGATTGCCGGCTTCCTTGCTCTTGAGCTTCACAAATTGAGTGACCATCTCGAGCCGAATGGCAGGGCCATCAAACATATCAGCGTAGCGCGCGCCAGCTTCGGCGAGTTCTTGCGCACTCGGTGTTCCAGGCTTGCCAGGCAAGAGCTTTTGAAGTCTCAGCCCAGCGATGTATGCGCCGATCGCACCAGCCTGTGAATCGATTCCAATAGCCGCCTTTCCGCTTTGGTAGGCCTTCAATAGCTGATCCGGCTGGACCTTGAGCCGAGCGAATTGCGATTTGAGAATGAAAATGGATCCAAAACCTGGGTGAGGGAATTCAACTTCTTGCCGAGCGGCTTCAAGATCCTTGTTGTAAGCCACGTTCGCTTTGAACTTCGCATGGCTTTCTTTATAGAATTCGACTCGCGAGTTAAAGTCAGCTGGCTTGCCATCGGTTTCTTCGATATATTTATAGATGATTGGGCCGTCAGCACCCTTGATCACGTTGGACATCTGACCAGGCTTTAGATCCTTGACCGGGCCGTAATCCTTGTCGATCAGAAGGAATTGGTACGCCAAAATGTCGACTTTGTCTCGCTTAGCCTTGCCCTTTTCGGCTGGATTATCGGAGTACTTGTCCATCGCGGCTTCAAAGGTGATCTTGCCGGACTTGATTTCGTCGTAAACCTTTTGTGCTTCTGCCATTCGGTCCTGACCAATCGCTTCCTTCAGCAAAATCGACTTGAGCTTGACGCTATAGAACATCTTATCGAGCTCTTCCTTCGGGATGTTCATCGCCTTCGCATTCTTGTCGACGAGCGCTAGGTAAGAAGCGCGTCCACCGAGAGCGAGTTTTCCGGGCTCGGTCGCAAGAAGTGCCTTTACTTCATTTGCCTTGCTGGCCATGATGTCAGCCGTGCTCTGACCAAACTGTGCTTTGAATGCAGTTTCAAACTCGGCGTCTGTGGCTCCCGCTTTGAGCTTGCCTTCTTGCTGCATTTGTGCTCGAACTTGGTCGATCTGAGTCTTCAAGTCCGCGCTCAACGTTGAAACGATTTGATCAGTCGTGAGGACGACTCCTCCTTTCTGAGCCAGGTTCAAATTCACCGCACCGTCAATCAGTTCAGCAACGGTGTTCATGTACGTTTCAGCACGAACACTCGCCGGAATTCCTTCGTAAACGCCAAATGCTCCAGCTTGTGCGCGGCCATTTTGGTCCATCATCGCGATGTTCTTGTCATAAGCTTCGGAGATTGCCTGAGCGGAAACCGTGTATCCACCTGCCTTGGCGACGACATCTGCTGCCGCGTTGGCACCAGGCTGGGGATTGTTCGCGTCACTAGCTCGGCTACCCAAGTTACATTGGCTAGCGACACCAAGTGCCATCACGACAACCAAGCCGATCGCCACAATTGTGCCACAGCCTGATTTCTCAAAAAAATTACGAGCAGAAGTAATTGACATGAAAATTCCTAATTTAGAAGGTGAAGTGTTTGATTATGGCACCGCAGTTGCGCAATCGTTGCAAGAACGTGTAATATGGTAGACATAAAGTAGCTTATTCGGTGCAAACTTCGACATGTTTGGCCCGTCTATAGGATCGAACCCCATGGCAAAAGGACCTACAAAACGACAAGAAGAGATTCTCCAATTCATTTTGGAATACACCCAAAACGAGGGATATCCGCCGTCGATTCGAGAGATCGGAAAGAAATTCGACATCGGTTCGTTGCGTGGCGTGACGGTCCACCTTGACGCCTTGGAGCGAAAGGGTTTCATCAGCCGTGCAAACACGCCTCGATCGATTCGAATCATTCATCCGACCTATCAAACGCAAAATCGGTCGGTAATGCTCCCGCTTTTAGGAACAATTGCTGCGGGTGTTCCAATTCTTGCCCAAGAGCAGGTTGAGGATTTGATTCCAGTCCCCGCTGAGATGGTTCGCAATATCGAAAACGCGTTCCTTCTTCGTGTGCGAGGTGACTCGATGAACGGTGAGGGCATTCTTCCGCGCGATTTGGTGGTGATTCGTCCCCAAAGTTCGGCGAACCACGGCGATCTCGTCGCAGTTCTGCTTGGAGACGAAGCTACCGTGAAGCGGATTCACTTTGATCGCGACGCTATTCGATTGGTCGCGGCGAATCCTGCATACGACCCGATCGTTGTCGAACAGGAAGATGCCCGTGTCGTTGGACGCGTTGTAGGTCTGCTGCGAGACTACGCTGGAATGGCGTTCTAGGGCCCCTTTAGATATTCGAGGCTGCTGACGAATTGGCCGTTTCGCCGGCTGACTTGTTGCGCTATTCCGAGGCCATCGGCATAAGTCGTTGACACCTCGAGGTTGCTCGAACCGTATGTGATTCGGTGCACGACCACCGTGGCACTGTACTTACGTCCACCGAGTGAAAACGTCGAGGATTCCTGGGAAATCTGTGCGCTAGCGGGGCTCGAGGTTCCTCCAGAAGAGATTGAGCCTTGCCAGGTTGGCAATTCTCCCTTTCTTCCCGGTGCGAGAAGCGTGATCGGTGGGAAAAATCGTGTACCGCTGAGTTCGGCCGCAACAAGTTTGTCGCCAATCCAGGCAATTCGCGAACGCCCCATCGGGCCAGATAGGTTGTAGGCAGGGTGACCGTCAATCGACGATTCGTTGATCACGCGTACCGATTCGACTCCCGTGAGCATCTTGGCGGAGTAGGTGTAGTCCCATTCGGCATCCTTGCTCAGCGGCATGCCCGCCAGACTCACCGAACGGCAACCAGCAAGAAAACAGATCGACAAAAGACTAAACAGCTTCCAGTTTCGCAAGGCTTTGCACCAATTTTTTGACGCCAGTAATTCCAGGGAATGCAACCGACACTTCGGCATCGTTACCCTTGAGCGGACTACAAGAAATGACGACGCCCTCACCAAATTTGACGTGGCTCACCCGCTGACCAATTTCAAACGGAGCCTTCCAATCCGGCTTTTTCACCACAGCCATGTCTGAACTTGGCATCGGGCGGTCCACAACGCGGTACTGCCCCGTGCGGTCGGAGCGCACTTCGCGCTGCAATCCCGGCACGTTGTGCGTCCGGCGTTGGACCAGCGAACTCAGCCCTTCTTGTTGGATGTCGTCCAAAAATCGCGATCGCCGATTGAAGTTTGCAGTACCGAACATCGACCGCCGCTCAGCGTGGAGCAAATGAAGCTCCTCCCTCGCGCGGGTCATCGCCACGTAGCACAGGCGGCGTTCCTCTTCCATCTCTTTCTCGTTACCGATCGAACGTGAGTGAGGGAAAACGCCTTCTTCGAGCCCGACAACGAAAACTACAGGGAATTCGAGACCTTTGCTACTGTGCATGGTCATCAAGGTCACTGCCTCTCCAGAATCAGTCAAGTTATCCGTGTCGGCAATCAGGCTGATGTTCTCAAGAAATCCTGCTAGGCCGCCTTCTTCTTCCAGCCCATCATAGGTTTGGGTTACTTGTAGCAGTTCTTGGAGGTTCTCCATGCGCGCGATCGACTCCTCGGTTCGATCCGCTTTGAGCATATCCAGGTATCCAGACGCCTTCATCACGAATGTCAGGAGCTCGGTGACCTTTGCAGTCTCCATCATCTCGCGACCCTCGTCAAGAATCCCCAAGAACTGGTTGATTCCAGTCAGTGCTTTCCGCATGATCTGGCTTTGGACCGCTTGATCACGAGCGGCATCCCAGATAGTCAAGTTTCGCTCTACTGCCCAATCTTCCAGCACAGAAAGCGTCCCGGCACCGATCCCGCGTGCGGGCACATTCAGCACGCGCTTCAATGAAACGCCATCCACCGGATTGAGGAGCAATCGCAAGTAGGCGATCATGTCCTTGATCTCTTTGCGCTCGTAGAATCGCTGCCCGCCAATCAAAACATGCGGGATTCGCATGGTGACAAACGCTTCTTCCAGAACTCGGCTTTGGGCATTGGTTCTATACAGAATTCCGTACTCACCGTAGGATCTTCTGTTAGCGCGAACCGCGTTTACGATCGAATCGGCAACAACCATCGCCTCCTCGCTGTCGGTGCCAGCTTCGCTCACGGTGAGTGGTGCGCCTTCCGTGTTGCTGGTCCAAAGCTGCTTCTCCGCTCGGCCCTTGTTGTGCCGGATGACATCGTATGCCGCGCTCAAAATCCGCTGAGTTGAACGGTAGTTTTGGGCTAACGTGATGACCTTGGCGTCTTTGTAATCTGAGCTGAATCGCAGCATCAACGAGACATCCGCTCCGCGCCAAGAATAGATCGACTGGTCGTCATCACCCACGATCGTGATGTTGCGGTGCTTGCCGGTCATGAGTTGGGCAAATCGGTACTGCGCGAAGTTGACGTCCTGGTACTCGTCGATGAGAACATGTAGGAACCGCTCCTGCAACCGCTCGCGAACTTCGGTGCTCTTTTCCAGAAGTTCGACCGCCAACATGAGGATGTCATCAAAGTCGAGCGCATTCGCCTTTTTAAGTTCTCGCTGATAAAGTGCATAGACCTTCGAAACCGTCTTTTCCAGATATCCGGCAGCGAATTCGGCGTACTTTTCGGGGGATTCCAGCCGTTCTTTCGCCCGGCTGATCTCATGCAGCACACCACGAGGTTGCGTCGTTTTCTCGTCAATATCGAGGCGCCGGAGCAAGTCCTTAACCAACCCCACTTGATCGCCATCGTCGTAGATCACGAAATCTCGGCTCAGTCCAATTTCTTCACCGTACATTCGCAGGAGCTTTGCGCAGGTGGAGTGGAATGTCCCCATCCAAAGGTCACGTGCTTCGCTTCCAATCAGGTTTTCTAGACGCTCGCGCATCTCCTTGGCGGCTTTATTAGTGAAGGTGACCGACATGATGCGGCTCGGCCGGCATCCATCTTCGATGAGCTTGGCGATTCGGTAGGTGATGACCCGCGTTTTGCCTGATCCAGCACCAGCAAAAATCTGTAATGGGCCACCCGGCCATTCGACGGCCTCACGTTGCTGGGGGTTCAAAGAATCAAGGTCAAGTGTGGCCACCATGAATCATGTATTATGACGGGAGATCAAACCGCGAATGTGGCCTGTAACGAATATGGGCTTGTTTGCGTCTGACAAAATGTCGGGTGAATTCCGGCAATACAACCGCAAGTTTTTGGTTGGAGACAAATTCTAAATGAAGCGAATTTTTCTAACGGCAGCACTGGTTACGATGACAGCCATCACGATGGCGCAAAGCGGGTTTACCATCCGACGACCCGCGGACGGACAAGTGGTCCGAGAAACCGTTGAAGTACGCATTCCGCGCAATGCGATTCCAGAAGGAGCCGGATTTGTAGGCATCTGGGTCAATGGCCGATTCCTTGAAGCCGTTTCGCCTTTCAGCGGCGTCAACACCGATTCACGCGATTTCATCTACAAGCTGGACACCAAGGGCCGCCGAATTCCTGATGGTCAAATGACCATCGAGTGCGTTCTTTATGCCGCAGACAATCGCCGCACCACTCCAATGGGCAAGACTTCGGTTGTGGTCCGGTTGGACAATTCGGGTTCGATCAACATTCCAGCTTCGGGCCTTCGGCTGCGATACAAATTCCTTCCGAATCAGGAATACGTCTATAACGTCCAGTTCAAGTCTTCGGTTCAATCGCTGACCGAAACACAGGATCAAATGGGTAGCCAGGGTGGCACTATCGACTTGGGCGGTGAAAGCCTTCGATACCGGTTCACCGTGATGAACACCTATTCGAATTCGAACGGCACCAAAGAATCCTTGCTGCTGATGCAGCCTCTGACCCAACGAGGAAAAGATTACGCTTACCTAACGGTTGCAGGCGAAACCAAGCCAAAGAAGTACATGGACTACGAGATGCACCCGCTCTACATGCGCATCACTGATACAGGCCGCGAAATCTTTGGTTCTATTCCGACTTATGCGGCAAGCGAAACCAGCTTTGGTGAATTCAACCGACTCGATCTGTTCGCTCTGTTCCCAATGCCAATTCTTCCTGCAGCCGGCGTCAAGCCAAACGGCGTTCCGTTCCCAGCAGCAGTTGCCAATGCAGACCTCAACTTGGACAAGCGCGATGAGTTCTTGAAGTTCACATCGCTTGGTCAAGCACGTGGCGAACTCCAGGGCATCGAATTTG
Source organism: Armatimonadota bacterium (assembly GCA_017303935.1). NCBI lineage: Bacteria > Bacillati > Armatimonadota > Armatimonadota bacterium. Next base: position 138,352 of record JAFLBD010000001.1, read on the forward strand.
AGCGAGGACGACCATGCGCCAAGGTTCTAGTGTCGATGGCTCAGGGCGATCCAAAGAGCGCTGTCCAAGAATACAAAGAGTACTACTGGTTCGCACTCGATCTCGGTGTACCAATTAAGATTGAGCGAAACTTTGTCACCGTCATGCGCGTGAGAGTTCAACCTAGCGGTGGCGGAGGCGGAACTCAAGGTGGCGGAAACCCAGGTCGGCCAGGCCAAGAAGGCCAAGGTAACGGCGGTGGTGCCAACCAAGGCATGGATCTGAAGTCGATTTACGGCGATTCCTATAGCTTGGGCACCGGTGCAATTTTTGACAACACGATCTATCAAAGCCGAGGTGGCGTAGGTCGCCGGCAGCCAGGCGGTAGCGGCGGTGGTACAAACGCAGCCGGTGGCGGTGGCGGAAGCCGAGGTAGCGGCGGAACCCGCGTCATTCGACAGCGCACGATGTACACCATGATCCTTGAGTAAACTCAGGGCAACGTGCTAGCGCGCCTACTTCAATCTCGAAACTCTTCAGGTGATCCTGAAGAGTTTCGTATGTCTTTGGTCGAGCATCTCGACGAACTCCGAACGAGGATCATTCGATCTTTGATCGTGCTCGGAGTGGCGTGGTGCGTCGCTTGGTTCGTACACGATCCGCTCTATGTTCTGCTAACACGTCAGGCGGAAATCGGACTCCCGCCGCAGATCAAGGCAAACTATTCGGAAGCATTTCGAAGCATCACTGATGCCTTCATGCTGAAGCTCAAGCTCAGCTTCTACCTCGGGCTCGTCGTCGCGCTACCGTACATCATTCTTCAGATTTATGGATTCATCGCGCCCGGCCTGAAGCAAAACGAGAAGAAGCCTTTACAGATCGTTGGGCCGCTGAGCGTTTTTCTATTCGCTCTTGGATGCTTCTTCTGTTGGCTGATCATCCCGACCACGATGAACTGGTTCGCCAGCATTGCGTTGGAGAGCTTCGAGGGCACGAAAATCATCCAAGAACCGGGCACCCTGGTCTTCTTCATCGTGAACATGATGTTCGCGTTTGGAATCGGGTTCCAGCTACCGCTGGTGGTCTATTTCCTCGCGAAGATTGGGCTGCTCCCGGTGGATTCACTCAACAAATCGTGGCGGCATGCCGTGGTAGTGATCTTCATTCTGGCGGCGGTGCTGACCCCAAGTAACGATCCGATCAGCATGTTGACGATGGCGATCCCACTTTGCATTCTGTTCGTGATCAGCGTCGTTGCCGTCAAACACACCGCAAAAATTGAATCGAGAAAGCAAGATGAACTCGTAGAAGGGGAAGTATGATCGTCCGCTACGATGCACCGTTGAAACTAGGCTCCGCATTCGAGCCGAAAGGTGATCAAGCGACGGCGATCGCAGGACTTTCTGAGGGCATCGAGGCTGGATTCAGGTTCCAGACGCTTCTCGGTGCAACTGGAACTGGAAAGACGTACACGATGGCGAGCGTCATTGCGCAGACTCAACGCCCGGCGCTCATCATCGCGCATAACAAGACCTTGGCCGCGCAGCTCTGTCAAGAATTCAGAGCCTTCTTCCCAGACAACTCGGTCGAGTACTTCATTTCATACTACGATTACTACCAGCCTGAAGCTTACGTGCCGACTTCGGACACCTACATCGAGAAGGATTCAAGCGTCAACGAGGAGATCGACCGCCTAAGACACTCGGCAACTCAAGCGCTCCTCTCGCGTCGGGATGTGGTGGTCGTTGCCTCGGTCAGCTGTATCTACGGACTGGGTTCGCCGGACACCTATGCCGAGAGCGTGGTTACCTTTGAAACCGGAATGCCGTTCGATATGGACGACGTTCTGGACCGATTAATCCGAATGCAGTTCACACGGACGCAGCTAGTCCTAGAGCGCGGTACTTTTCGAGTTCGGGGGGATACCCTCGAGATCCAGCCCAAAGACGAAGAAATCGCGACGAGAATCGAGTTCTTTGGCGACGTTGTCGAGCGAATTCGGCTTGTCGATCCGTTGACTCAAGAAGTTCTGGACGAACCTTCGAAGTGCAGTATTTTCCCAGCGACTCACTATGTCACGCCGTTTGAGCGCATGGAATCGGTCATTGAGCAAATCCTAGCCGAGCGCGACGCCCAGTGCGAGCTGTTCAAGGCTCAAGGCAAACTCCTCGAAGAGCAACGCCTCCGACAGCGGGTCGACTTTGATGTTGAGATGATGCGTGAGGTCGGGTACTGCAACGGGATTGAGAACTACTCGCGCTATTTTGACGGTCGCGAGCCGGGCACTCCGCCGTATACGTTGTTGGACTTCTTGCCCAGTGACGCGGTGGTGTTTATCGACGAGAGCCACCAAACCTTGCCTCAGATTCGAGCGATGTTCAACGGTGACCAACAGCGCAAGAGCGTGCTTGTGGATTATGGGTTCCGGTTGCCCAGCGCGCTCGATAACCGCCCGCTTAAGTTTGAGGAGTTTCTCACACGTGTGCCGCAAGTTGTCTTCGTTTCAGCCACGCCAAGCGACTTTGAGAAGCAGAACGAATCGAATCGCGTCCAGCAGATCATTCGCCCGACTTATGTGATCGACCCCATCATCGACATCCGCCCCACCAAAGGGCAGATCGATGATCTCATGTTTGAAATCCAAGAGCGGGTGAAACTCGGTCAGCGCGCGCTGGTCACGACGTTGACCAAGAAGATGTCCGAGGATTTGACGACCTACCTCAAGGATCTTGGTGTTAAGGTCGCTTACGTTCATAGCGAAATCCACTCCCTTGAGCGTCCAGAAATTCTTCGCGATCTACGCCTCGGAGTTTACGACGTGATTGTCGGTGTGAACCTACTGCGCGAAGGTCTCGACCTTCCTGAGGTGACACTGGTTGCTATTCTCGATGCTGACAAGGAAGGATTTTTGCGTTCGTCCACCTCGCTCATTCAGACCATTGGTCGTGCGGCTCGAAACGCCGATGGTCGCGTGATCATGTACGCGGACCGGGTGACGGACTCGATGCAATTTGCGCTGGACGAAACCAATCGCCGCCGAGAGATTCAGTCGAAGTACAACGAAGAGAATAATGTCTCTCCTCGAACGGTGGTCAAGGAAGTGCGAGCGACCGTCCGCAGTGCGGATGAAGTTGCCGAAATCGCTGCTCAATATGGCGACGATGCGCTTCGAGAGATCGACAAAGACGGCGCACCGATCCGGCTTGAAGAAATTCCTCTGTTGATCGCCGCGATGGAAAAAGAAATGAAAGACCTCGCTAAGAGCATGATGTTCGAAAAGGCTGCCGAAGTCCGCGACGAAATCCAAAAGCTCCGCGAGTTCATGGGAACCACAGGCGGCAAAATCGGGCAGGACAAGCGACGAAATCCTGCGATGCGAAAGCGCCGTTAATTAGCGACGATCGGCCTGGAGACCGAAAAGCCTTTCCAATTCTTGACGCTTGCCATCACCTTGCTGAGTCGGTCATCGATCATGACTTTCTGACGGCCGCTGCTGGCATGGCAAAAGTGCGGTACGCCGTCGATGACTAAGATCACGCCAACATGAGCGTAATCCAGCCCTTCCCGAGTGTCCACCATGCCGATGATGTCTCCAGACTTAAGCTTGCCCTCCGCCCTCGCAACGTCCGCTGTGGGGACATAGAACTTCGGCAGCTTTGATATTCGCGACTCGATAGAGCGAAGTTCTGTCAGTAGCCCAGGATTCTTTGCTAAAGCTGGGTACGACTTGTAATGTGTACTCATGAAGTCGAGCTTTTGAACCAGTGGCTTTGCGCCAGGGAGGCTCTTTGTCAGGTCCATCACCAATCCGTTCTTGGCGTTATTCGCCATCCATTCCGTGGTGTAGTGGTGTCGACTCAGGTAGCCGTTGACGACTCCGTTTCGATAACGCGTTTCTTGAACCTTTCCCAAAAGGTCAGAAGGCATTGGAAGCCGGCGCATTCGGTAGTTGATCCGTGCTAATCCAAAGACGGTTTCCATGTAAGTGACGCAATCCAATCCGTCCAGAGTGACGTAACAAAACTCATTGCCTGGGTCTTGCTCCAGCGTGAAAGCGACATACGGCGTTCCGACAAACGACCGTGCGAAGTATTCAAATCGCTCCGAAAAACTCATCGTGGAAAGAGGCTTTGGCGACTGACTCATGATCGAATCCCACTTCGCAGTGCCTTGAAAATTGCCGGATGCCGAAGCCAAGATCGCAAGTGCCGGGATGAGTAGCATGCTATATCTTGGCAGATGACAGTCGCAAGAATTGCTCCCAAACAGTTAGAATAGAGACATGCCGACTTCATTGTCAGAAATCACTTCGATTTTGGGCGAACACGCGCCGTTGCTAGACCACACCTGCGCGACGATTCCCACAAGCGACCTGCACGTGCCTGGTTCGGACTGGGTTGATCGAATTTTCTCGGTCAGCGATCGAAACAATCAAACACTGAAGAGTTTGCAAGCGCTTTATGGCAATGGCCGATTGGCAAACACTGGATACCTGAGCATTCTGCCGGTTGACCAAGGCATCGAGCACAGCGCGGGAGCGAGCTTCGCGAAAAACCCGGCCTACTTCGATCCAGAGAACATCGTCAAACTCGCCATCGAAGGTGGTTGCAATGCAGTGGCATCGACTTTTGGCGTTCTGGCCGCAGTGAGCCGAAAGTACGCACACAAGATTCCGTTCGTGGTCAAGATCAACCACAACGAATTGCTGACCTATCCAAACCGCTTTGATCAGGTGATGTACGGCAACATCGAGCAAGCCTGGAACATGGGTGCGGTAGCTGTTGGAGCGACGATCTACTACGGCAGCGATGAATCTACCCGTCAAATCCAGGAAGTTTCGGCAGCATTTGCGCACGCTCACGAACTCGGAATGGCGACCATCCTTTGGTGCTACATCCGAAATGATGCGTTCAAGAGCGGCGGAGTGGACTATCACGTTAGCGCGGACCTCACCGGACAAGCAAATCACCTCGGCGTGACCATCGAGGCGGACATTATCAAGCAAAAGTTGCCAGAAAACAACGGCGGATATAAGGCGCTGAACACTGGTGGCAGCAGCTACGGCAAGCTTGATGAGAGGATTTATTCAAAGCTTTCGAGCGACAATCCGATCGACTTGTGCCGATACCAAGTGGCAAACTGCTACATGGGCCGGGCAGGATTGATCAACTCTGGCGGAGCTAGCGGCGCAAACGATATGCAGGATGCCGTCATGACCGCTGTGATCAACAAACGAGCGGGTGGCATGGGATTGATCAGCGGCCGCAAGGCTTTCCAAAAGCCAATGCACGAAGGCGTTCAATTGCTCAACGCGATTCAAGACGTTTATCTGTGCGAGGGCGTGACCCTGGCCTGATTGGCAGCGAAGTCGATGAACCCTTCGAGCCGATCAAGCTCGAAGGGTTTTGTTTTTGAAATGGACGAAAAGTAATGGATTTTTTGAAGGAATTAGAATGGCGCGGATTGTTGTTTGACAAGTCCGCCGGCGCGGAAGAACTTTTGGCGAAGGAGGTCGTGACCGCTTACAACGGATTTGACCCCACCGCCGATTCGCTGCACGTCGGAAGCTTGCTCCCGTTGGTCTGCCTTGCTAGGCTTCAGCGCGCTGGTCATAAACCGCTTGCGCTGGTCGGTGGCGCGACCGGAATGATCGGAGATCCGAGTGGGAAAACCGCCGAGCGCAGTTTGCTGACGCGGGACGAAGTGGCCGCCAACGTGGCTGGAATCCGCGCTCAGATGGAATTGCTGCTGGATGTCGGCGGCGCCACAGGCGTGGAGATTGTGGACAACAACGACTGGTTCGAGGGCGTGGGTTACATCGAGTTCTTGCGCGATATCGGCAAGCACTTCACGGTGAACCAGATGGTTGCCAAGGAATCGGTTAAGCGGCGAATGGAGTCGGAAGTAGGAATCAGCTACACCGAGTTCAGCTACATGCTGCTTCAAAGTTATGACTTCTTGAAGCTGTTTGAAACCAAAGGCTGCAAGCTGCAGTGCGGTGGTAGCGACCAGTGGGGCAACATCACAGCAGGCATGGATTTGGTCCACCGAGTGGCAGGATCATCGGTGCACGGTATCACCTATCCATTGCTGATGAACTCTTCCGGTACTAAGTTTGGAAAGTCCGAGCAAGGCAACGTCTGGCTTGATCCGAAGCGAACAAGCCCTTACCGGTTCTATCAGTTCTGGCTGAACACCGAAGACAGAGATGTGATTTCTCATCTCAAATTCTTTACGTTCTTGGGGCAAGAAGAGATCGCTGCTATCGCTGAAAAGACAGAATCGAGTCCAGAACTTCGCGAAGCTCAGAAGGTGCTTGCGCAGCAAGTGACCGAGATGGTGCATGGCAAGTCTGGGTTCGAGAACGCGGTGGCTGCAAGCAGGGTGATGTTCGGCGAATCCCTCGCGAACTTGTCGGGTGAAGTGATCGGCCAGATTGTGGACGACGTCCCTAGCGGTGAACTTGCGAATGACCAGATCGGGCAAGTGACGATCCTCGACTTGCTCGAGAAGTCAGGGCTGGTGAATTCGCGGGGGCAGGGGAAGGACTTGCTGAAATCCGGCGGAATCTACTTAAATAACGAACCCGTCACCGATCCTGGATTGACAATCCAATCAACGTTGGTCTTGCCTGGCGGCTACATCTTCTTGCGAAAAGGCAAGAAGAACTACTTCGTGTTCAAACTCAGTTAGGCAATAACTGCGTCTGGGTCGGGAAGCGATTTGAGGTGCTCTAGCGCGTCAATCGGATTCTCGACCTTTTCATCGACGACGACTCGACCGTCTCGGAACCGGATCACACGCTTGCAGTGGCTCGCGACTTCCTCTTCGTGTGTGACTAGGATGACCGTTCGGCCTTCTCGATTGAGTTCTTGGAACAGTGCGAGAATCTCCTCAGTGGTTCGCGAATCGAGGTTTCCTGTCGGTTCGTCGGCGAGGATGATCACAGGATTATTCACGATAGCGCGCGCGATTGCTACACGTTGTTGCTGACCGCCCGAAAGCTCGTTTGGACGGTGATCCATACGTTGGCCAAGGCCAACTTTGGTGAGCGCTTCCGCGGCGAGCTCCTTCCTGTTTTTGATCCCCGCATATTGCAACGGGAGCTCCACGTTTCGGAGAGCGCTCTGCCGGGGAAGAAGGTTGAATTGTTGAAAAACAAAGCCGATGTACTTGTTGCGGATTTCGGCTAGAGAATTCTCATGAAGCCGAGCGACTTCTTGACCATCCAAGAAGTATTCACCAGAAGTCGGCTTGTCCAAGCATCCGATCGAGTTCATGAAGGTCGTTTTGCCACTACCCGATGGCCCCATGATAGCCACAAAATCACCCGCGTAAATCGTGACGCTCACATCTCGCAAAGCATGCACGACGGTATCGCCCCTGCCGTAATCTTTGCAAAGGTGTCGGACATCAATAACTGGCTTGGGATCGCTCACGATAGTAGAGTACGTTGTTTTGGCCTAATTCGGTTGCCCTCTAGGCCCAAATTAGTCCGAACGAAGGGCTTCGATGGGCTGGAGGTTGCTGGCCCGCATGGCAGGGAAGATCCCGAAGAACAGCCCGACAAAGGCTGAAAATCCGAAGGCCAGCACGATCGCGCCCAGGTTCACAATTGGCGGAACTTGCAGCGCCTTACTTACCTGGTTGGTGGCGATGATCCCCAGGATGATTCCAATCGCTCCGCCGAGAACGCACAGGACCACGCTTTCGAGCAAGAACTGGGTGAGAACAACTTGCTTGGTTGCTCCGAGAGCCTTTCGAAGTCCGATTTCGCGGGTTCTTTCGGTCACAGAAACGAGCATGATGTTCATAATCCCGATGCCGCCAACAAGCAGCGAAACGGACGCGATTCCCGCAAGAAGATAACCTAATAGCCGGGATTGCTCTTGCACCATTTCGATCTGCTCGCCTTGATTGAACACCCGGAAGAGTGCGTCACCAGATGCAGTCTTGCGAGACTTGTAAAGCGTATCTTCGACCATCTGCTGGGTTACGATCATCACATCGCTGCTGATCGCTTGCATGGAGATCATGTCAAACGTGGTTTTTCCCATCAGCCGCTCTTTCGCGGTGAGCAGAGGAATGTAAATTTGATCGTCCGGATTCATCATCCCAGAACCACCCTTGTACGTGATCACTCCGACGACTTCGTAGTTTTGGCCTTTGATTTTAATGGTCGCGCCGATCGCGTTTTCTCCGCCAAAAAGCTGATCATAAACTTGGTAGCCAAGGACGGCCTTTCGTTCCATCAGCTGGTTGTCGGCGACAGTAAACCACGCACCGCTGTGCATCTTGGTGGCGTTACGAATCTGCGCCATTTGCGGTTCAACCCCGAGAATGGTCGTCCGGGTGGAGTTCGAACCGACTTTGACGGTATCGTTGGATCGCATGGCGCCACTGATCAACATCACCGTTGGCACTTCGCGCTTAATGGACGCGATGTCTTCTTCTTTCAGAAATCCTGTTCCGGCACCTTGACTTTGGCCGCCACGCCGCCAGTCCGGCATCACCGTGATCATGTTTGCGCCCATCACTTCCAGGTTCTGGAGAGACTTGCGCTTGGTGCCCTCGCCGATACCGATCATCGAAATCACTGAACCTACTCCGATCACCACGCCAAGCATGGTGAGGGCCGTTCGAAGCTTGTTTGCAGCAAGCGCCGAGATCGCGGATTCAAACGAGTCAGTGAATTTCATGCGGGGTTTCAACCCATTCTACGTGGTGAATAGGCAAAAAAAGTTGCTAATTCGGTGACCAAATCAGCCAAAAATAGCGTATAAGCCTCTCATGAAAGCCTGGAGCGCTTTTGCAACGATACTTATTGCCGGAATTGCCGTAGCGCAAACAGTGCCGGTGACAGAGCCGCCAACACAGAATCCGACACCTCCGCGGAGACCGGTCAGTCCTCCGATCAACGCTGAAGAAAAAGCGGAAGTGCTCGAATCAATCAAGGGTGTTGTCGAAAAGCGAGCTTTCGTACCAAATGTTGATTTCTCTAAGTGGTCCGGCTTTGTCGAGAAACGAAAGGATACGATCGAAAAGGCGGAGACAATTTCCACTTTCACGACCGAGGTCAATCGTGCTCTGCGCGAGTTTGGGTTCAGCCACATCCGATTACAGGCTCCGAGCCGCGCTCCATCTTCACCGACAACGGCACCAGCCAAGCCTGAAGAGACGCCCGCTCCCCAGTTCGCAGAACTGTTTTTGCAGCAGCAACCCACTCGGCCAAGCATCCCCGCAAAGCTCACTTGGCCGGAAGAGGATGTCGCGCTTTTCAAACTGCCAACATTCTCGACTGGATATTCCCGTCAGGACGTCGAGAAGATCATGGCCGATGCCGCAAAATCGAAATTCCTGATCCTGGATTTGCGTTTCAATGGCGGCGGCGCGATTTCGAACCTAAGACACCTGCTCACGTTGATGCTTCCCAAGGCCACGGCATACGGCTCATTCGTTTCTCGGAGGATGTTTGATAAGTACAAAGAGGCCAATCCTGAAGGGCCGTTCGACGTCATCAGCATCGCCAAATGGAGCCCAGACACGTTGAAGACTGGTGAAGCGAAGCAGCCGGTTTATGCTGGCAAAATCGCGGTGTTGATCAACCGCGGCTCAGGTAGCGCAAGCGAGATCGTCGCGAATGCCTTACGCGAAATCTTGAACGCTCCATTGGTGGGATCGGATTCTGCAGGGGCGGTTTTGGCGTCTGTTTTCGCGCCCCTCAAAATGGGATTCCGACTCCAATATCCGGTGAGTGACTACGTTTCTATCAAGGGAATTCGCTTAGAAGGCAATCCGCTTAAGCCGGATGTCGTGGTGACCGCAAAGAGCAGCATAGAAATTCCTGATCCAGCGGTCCATGAAGCAATCGCAAAACTGAAACCCAAGAGTTAAGCGAATCGGCGAGGTTCCGATTCACAATAGGGAGCGTGAGTATCCACAAGTTCGTTCTCCCTAATGGGATTCGTGTGCTGGTTGAGCCCAATGACACGGTGCGAAGCGCCACGATTGGCATCGCGTGTCGCGCCGGAAGCAGCCACGAAACCGAGACCGAAGGTGGGATCACGCACTTCATCGAGCACATGCTCTTCAAGGGCACTCCAACGCGGAACGCGAAGCAGATCGCCGAGGCTATCGAAGAACGCGGCGGAATGCTTAACGCTTCTACCGACAAGGAGCAGACGATGTACTACTGCCGAGTTCTGAACGATGACGCACTTCTCGGCGTGGACGTTCTCACGGATATGGTTTGCAACTCGCTCATCGACTCCGAAGAAATGGAGCGAGAACAAGGTGTCGTTCTAGAGGAAATCAAGCGAATGGAGGACGATCCAGAGGGCTATGTCCACGACGTCCATCTTGAAACTCGGTGGGGACATCACCCTTTGGGCCGCCCAATTATTGGCACATCGGAGTCTGTCAGTTCGTTTTCTCGGCAAAACCTGAAGGACTACATCGCGCGCCGATACCGAGGCGAGAACCTCATCTTGGCGGTTGCGGGCAATGTCGATCCAGAACAGATTCATCGCGCCGCTCAAGAACGCCTTGGCGGGCTTCCCTCTGGTGGCGATTCGCCAAAATTGACCCGCCCCGAGTCGGTTGTGAAGCGACAAGAATTGCGAAAGGAAGTGGAGCAAGTTCACTTTGTCTTGGGCGGAGACTCAGCTTCGATTTACGATGAATCGAGGGTTTACGCCATCAGCGTGCTCGATTCGATTCTGGGTGGCGGAATGAGTAGCCGGCTGTTCCAAGAGATTCGCGAGCGGCGCGGACTGGCTTACAGCGTCGGGAGTTACAATTCGAGCTACACCGCTGGCGGCACGTTCAACATCTACGGTGGAACCGGGCTTGCGACATGGCCACAGGTTCAAGAATTGATCACTGCCGAGACTAGCAAGTTGATCCACGATGGATTCCTGGAAGGCGAACTGGAAAAAGCTAAGCGGCAGATCAGCGGGGCCATAGTCTTGCGAATGGAAGGCCTACCGTCTCGTATGGCACGGATGACGAAGAACGAACTGTTCTTTGGGCGTGATATCCCGATTGACGAAACACTAGCCAAGATCCAAGCGGTCACTGAAACCCAAGTGCGAGACGAAGCAGCGCAGATTTTCGCGGCTGATCGCGTGGGATTGACGGCCTTCGGCCCATTCTGAACCAGAGAAATGTCACTCAATGATCTGATTTTGCTGCAGAGCCGCGCCGATTCCGAAGGGGAATTGCTGGGCGAAGCGGCGAATTGGTTGCGAAATCAGGCCGGTTGTGATTCGGTGGACATTCTGTTGCTCGCCGACACCCAGACTATCACTTTGAAGGCTAGCACGGCGACACCTGAGCAAGTCGAGCTAATCCAGTTCAGCCCCCAAATCGGCCTCACTGGACATGTGCTTCGTTCCGGCAAGGTCGAGTGTCGACATTTTGGAGAGGCACATCCAGAGGAGATTCGATACCCCGGGTTTGAAGTGGATACCTTCGGAACTGCGGTGTTTTCGCCTTTGAGGGCCGACGGGCAGGCGATCGGCGTCGCTGTAATGCGCTGGATCGACAGGACCGAATCCGTCGATCTTGATCAGGTTAGCGCATGCACGAATGACCTAGCGCTGATTATTGCGGGATGGAAGCGAGCCTATATGCTCGGCATGAATTACGATCGCCTGGACGCGGTCAGCCAGGTCACAGAGACAATCACCTCTAGCCCGTACCTTGAAGAGATTTTGCAGCTTCTAGTGAACGTTACGGCGGAGCAATTCAATTACAAAGTTTGCACGGTGCGGCTGCTGGATGAAGAGCTTGATGAACTCGTCTTACGGGCCACTCAGGCCAAGTCCACCGAATATCAGCGCAAAAGGAGCATCCGTGTCGGAGAATCTATCGCCGGGAAAGCGGTGGTGGAAAAGCACACGATTGTGGTCGCGGACGTTCAAACCGAGGAAGACTACATCGGTCATGATCTGGCAGCGGAACAGGGTCTTCGTTCCATGATCTGCGTACCGCTGTCGGTGCAAGACAAGGCGATTGGCGTTCTGACTTGCTACACCGACGCACCCCACGTCTTTGAAGAGGGCGAGATCACCTCACTAGAAACAATCGCGATGCAAGCGGCATTTGCCATCGAGCGGGCAAAGCTCCAGGTTCGCCACACCTTGATGCAAGAAATGCACCATCGGGTGAAGAACAACTTGCAGCAAGTCGTTTCGCTGTTGCGCTTGCAGCTTCGCCACAAGCATTACCCGACGATTGAAGACGCGATCAGTGATTCGGTGAACCGGATTCTTGCGATTGCCGCGGTGCATGACCTTCTCAGCCGAGACGACCTCGACCGGGTGGGTCTGCTCACGATTGCCAAGAACCTGGTGGGGCACCTTCAGCAGAGTATGATCGGCCCTGAAAACTTGGTCGATTTCGAAGTCCGTGGTGAAGACGTTCGGCTGACGATGACTCAGGCCACTCAGATCGCTTTAGTGTTGAACGAGCTTTTGCAAAACGCCCTGGAACACGGCGCGAATGGCCAAGAAATGAAGATCCACGTCACCTTTGAATCGAGCGGTGACACGGTGACACTGTGGGTTGCAAATAGCGGCAATTCGCTTCCCGAGGGGTTTGATATTCAGACCCATGCGCACCTTGGTTTGCAGATTGTCACCAACCTTGCGCGCGGTCTAGGTGGAATGTTCACCCTCAAAGACAGCCATGGTTGGGCGGTCGCTGAAGTCCGGTTCACCCGACAAACCAATGATTAATCAAGGAACGGGTTCTTGCGGTCCTTCTGGGCTTCGATCCAGAGTGCTTCCTCACGCTCATACATTTCTGGCGGCAATTCTGCCAACCCATAGAAGCACTCATCTAGCCCCGAGCGCACGGCCCAACCGGCGTCCCCGTAGCTGTAGTGCCACCATTCATCGCGGCAGTTCGAGAAACCTTGTTCCAGCATGCAGTTCACTAGAAGGTCGCGATGGAACTGAGCTTCCTCGGTGAGCCCAAGAGTGTAGGTCGGAGCGGCTCGAAATCGGCTGAATGGAGACCACACGTCCATGGTCTCCAGTTGACTGTTCACCAAGAACACATCCACAGCGGCGCCGGTGCAATGGCCCGGAGGAGCCTTCTGGTCGATCGGTGCGACCCATCGATTCACACGCCTTTTCAGCATGTGATACGGAAGGTCTGGGAAGACTTCGCGCGCACTGGCGGTCATCCATTCGTAGATCCTTACCTGTCGGGCGAACGGGCGCCACGCATCGATCACCCCGAGTCGATACCCGCTGGGCAGGCTCTGCGCCGCACGCTCACACATCTGCGCGACCGATTTGCGAAGGTAAGGGATTACTTGCTCCCGGTGGATATGGAGGCTCGGAGCATATTCAGATAGCGCAACCAGCGGCTCACCGTTTTCGCGTTCAATGACGCGGTTGAGCGCTGCAATCGGCTCGGGCCGACCTTTGGTTCTGTCCCAGCGAGTTCTCATCCGAAGAGCAAGAAGAACAGAATCCCGAGAGCCGGAAGTAACGTATCATTTCGGCGAGATCCGCGCGGCATCGCAACCTCGATCGTGTCTCCAATCTGCAATTTGTAATCCGCCACAAAGCCTTCGACGATCTTGTTGTACTCAACTGTAACCGTTTTGGTTTTGTTACCGTCGCGCCGAGTGACCTTGACCTTTCCGGGCTTCACGCCATCAAGCAATCCACCACAAGCCTGGATCGCCTTTCCAAGAGTGAGCCCGTCGTAGAATCCTAAGCTGCCTGGCGTTCGAACTCCACCCAGGACGACGACCACATTCTGCTTGCTGACGAGTTCGGCCACGATTCGGTCCCCTGCCTTCAGTTCGATGTCATTGTCCTTTGCGGAAAGCAGATTAATGAACTTGCCTGTGCCTTCGCGTTCAAATCGGACTCGGGCAGGATTTGCGGTCGCCAACAATCCTCCCGCAGCCAAGACTGCCTTGCCAACGGTCATTCCAGGCTTGAGTTCGTATGCTCCTGGCTTGCGCACAGCTCCCAGCACGAAAATCTCAGTCGATCGCGTGAGGAGTGGAAAGAAGACGAAGTCACCAGCCTCGATCTTTGGATTGAAAGTCATGTCCCGACCTTCATATCGCTTGAAGTTAACGATCGAGATTGTCCCGGTCCTTGATTCGATCCGGACCTTTTCAAGGTCGGCTGTCCCGAGCGGTTGTGCTCGCTCGGCCACGTCTGAGAGCCTCATGTTTTCGACCCAGATTAGTTCTCCGGGGTTCTTGACGGCGCCAGAAAATCGAACGGGAAGAAATTCAGAGGTCAGCAAGGTCACGTTGACAGTGGCTTTGCGGAGAATGCGCTGCCGAACCAATTCGTCTTCGATCTTCGTCGCGGCCTCCTTTTCAGTCAAACCTGAGACCTTGACCACTCCGATGAAGCTCATGACCAACAAGCCGTCTGCGGTAACGAGATAATCGCGGTTCAGCGAAGGTTCTTCTTCGCAGGTCACCCGTACTTTATCGTTCGGGCGGATGACCTTATTTTGCGCGAGAGCAAGAGTGATTCCAGCAATCGCCACGCAAAGTACCAACAAAAAACGCATCCACCACGACATTCCAATATGTTAAACGTTCAAAACCCTCGCGGGGAACCTAGATTAACAAGAAATCCCTGCCAAATTTGCTGGTAGGGATTTCGGACTTATGGACTCGATTCGCTTAGTGCGTTTCTTCGTCTTTGCACTCGCCTGGTGCTGGGTCGCTTACCTTTGGCTTTCCAACAGTGGAAGCGATTCCACCAACAAACTTGGCCGGATTGGCTTCAAACTTCGGAGCGCAACCGCCGCAGCAGATGTAATATCGGGTGCCCTTGTAGTCGACGAACTTGAACGCACCAGCATAACCGCCGATCTTCTCTTTGCTCACCGGGCAGGTCAAGCTGTCCTTGGTTGGCATCGCGGCGTACTTTGCAGGAGCCTTATCAAAGGTTGCCTTTTCTGCCGTGGTGGCAAAAACGTAGCGAATTCCCTTGTAGTCGCTGGTGGCCTTGACAGCCTTGGTATCCAATCGCATTCCGCTGACCGGATTGAATAGCGAGGTACCGATGACCCACTTCTTGGTCTCGGCGTTCTTGAGAGCAGCGATTGGGTCCTTTGCAAACTTGGTGTCGCAACCAGCGCAGCAGAACGAGAATCGCGCGCCGTTGTAGTCGTGGAACTTTGCGTCGGCTGGAACTGGCGAGCCCATGATCGCGCAAACAGGGTTGGATGCCGCAGACATCAAGAGACTTGAAAAGAGTGTTGTCAAAATCATGTTCGATCTTCCTTACTCCTATTTTAGCCCATCGGTTCGAAAAGTCCTGCTGAATTTTGTCCAGCGACATAACCCGTGGACCAAGCAGCCTGCAGGTTATAGCCACCGACCGGGCCGGCGACGTCCAGAATTTCACCGCACAGGAACAATCCAGCCACGATTTTGCTCTGCATCGTCTTAGGGTCCACTTCGCTAAGGGAGACTCCTCCTGCCACCACTTCGCCTTTTTCCATCGGCACCGACCGGACCTCGCCAAAGGAAAATTGCTTCATCTGAGTCACAAGTTGTAGCCGTTGTTGCTTGCTGATCGGGCCAAATTTGAGATCGCTCGGGATTGCGGACCGCTCAAGCATCAGTTCTATCACTCGCTCGGGAGCGTAGTCTTGGAGCCAGTTTCCAATCCGGTTGTGCGGCTGCTTTCGTGAAAGTTCGATGAAGTGCGCGTTGATCTCCTCAAAGTTCTTCTCGGGCAGCAGATCGACATCGATTGTCACAGAGTTTTGATTCAGGTTCCTTGCGGCATCGTGGCTCAACGCGAGTGCGCAGGGGCCACTCAATCCGTGATGGGTGATCAACAAGTCGCCCCTCCAGCGACTGGATTCCTTCGTGTTGACTCGGCACTTGCAGACGATATCTCGGAGTGCCAATCCGCTGAAGTCGGCAAGCGGTTCGCGAAGATAGATCGGAGCCAGCGCAGACTGGATCGGTACGACCGTGTGCCCTAGTTGCCTCGCCCATTGGTAGCCGTCGCCGGTCGTCCCGCTATTCGGGAAGCTGCTGCCGCCCGTCGCCAGGACGACCGCATCAGCCGCGATCAACTCATCTCCGATCTCGATGCCTGCCACCTTTCCATTTTCGGTCGCGACACCGGTGACCGCGGTTTCATATCGCATCGTGATATTCGGGTGGTTGATCAGTTGTCGAAGAGCTTCCACAACGTCTTTAGCGGTCTTGTCCACCGGGAAAATGCGGCCGTCGGGACGCTCATACGTTTCTATTCCCAGCTCGTTGATCAGGTCGATCATCTGGAGATTCGTGAAGCGATACATTGCTGGGCGGAGGAAGATGGATTCCTCTTTGCGAAACGCCTTCAGGACATTTTCCAGCGGACCGCCGTGGGTGATGTTGCATTTTCCACCCCCGCTGACCAGGATTTTGGTGCCAACGCGGACGGTCTTTTCGATCAGGAGCACGGATGCGCCCATTTCGCCTGCTTGCCATGCCGCAAAGATGCCTGCTGCACCTGCCCCAACCACGATCACTTGAACCTGTTTCACCCGAAGCACATGGTACCGGACCGTGATTTGCTACAATAACCGCACAACCCTAAATGGACACTGGTCTTCTCGCGGTCATCAGCGTTTTGCTCGTCGTATTGTCGGCCATATTTGTCGCCGCAGAATACGGATTGGTTGGCCTCAGAAAGAGCCGGATCGAAGTTCTGGCAGGGAAGGGCAACCGAGCGGCGTCCCTGGTGCTCAAAGCGCTAGATCAAGTCCCAAAGTACATCGCCACCATCCAAGTTGGAATCACGATTATTGGATTGGCGCTGGGTTCGCTCACCGAGCCTCTGGTCGCGGAAAACCTAGAGCGACTGATGGGAAGTGCAGTTCACCCTACCTTGAGCTTCATCATCTCCCTTGTCCTAGTGACTTTTGTCATGGTCGTGCTCGGAGAATTGGTGCCGAAGTATCTCGCACTTCATCATCCCGAGCGAATCATTCTCATTTTGATCCGGCCTTTGAACTTCTTTGTGTTCCTGTTGGCACCTGTAGCGAGCGTCGCACAGCTCTCGGGAAAAGCGTTGCTTAAGCCGTTGGGGATCGATATCAGTTCCGCCAAAGAGGGCACGATCTCGCGCGATGAACTCACGCTGATGGTCCGGGCGGGCGAATCTGGTGGCACGCTAGAGGAAGATCACGCCAACGTGGTCACGAAGGCGCTTCGGTTTGACAAACTAGACGCCGCTGACATCATGATCCACCGCCTGGATGTCCATTGGGTTGACGCGGAATTGAGCTTCGACGACCTTGTCAAAGAATGCTCGAAGATTCCTCATTCCCGGATTCCGGTTTGCCGTGGTGACATCGACGATGTTGTTGGGATTTTGTACACCAAGGATCTCCTGGCCAATGTAGGTCGCACGAATTTTGAACTTGAACGAATTCTGAAACCGGCCGAGATTGTCCCCGAGAATCTTACGTTGACAAAAATCGTCAACCGGATGCGCGATGCAAGGACTCAGATTTTGATCGTTGTCGATGAATTCGGTGGCACGAGCGGACTGGTGACTCTGGAAGATGTCGTCGAAGAAGTTTTTGGCGAGATGGAAGATCAAATCGAAACCGAGCGACCACAGATCGATCGGATGTCGAACACAAGGCTCTCGGTGAAATCAAGCGTCCGATTTGACGAGCTGATGGAGTATCTGGAGCTTCCCACATCGGAAGAAACATCAACGGAAACCTTGGCCACTTTGATCGTCGAGGAACTCGAACGGACTCCGAAGTTGGGCGACAAGGTGGATACCGAAGTGGGCACCATTGTCGTCGAAAACATGGCGCGGCAACGGATCACACGGGTTCGAGTGCTTCTGAACGAAGCGCTGATGCCGCAGAATTCCGATTAGAGCACGACGACTTTCGGATTCCCTGGTTGGTTGATTGCGTTTCGCGTATCAAGTACGGCCGGCAAATGCTCAAGCAATGTCGTCCAGTCGAAACTTGCATGGTTTGCGCAAACAATTCCCAGATCTAAGCTGGCTAGAAACTCTGGAGTTGGCGACGATGCGAGCATGTGCACGCCGTGATCACCAATGCCCGGAACATGCGGGTCGATGTAAAACACTTCCGCTCCAGCGTCCTGCAACAGCCGAATGACGTCGATTGCGGGCGATTCTCGGTAATCGTCGATATTGTTCTTATAGGCGACTCCGATCACAGCGATTCGAGCCTTTGGCAACGGCTTGCCATGTGTCCCCAGAATTCGAGTCGCCTTTTCGACGACAAATCGAGGCATCGAGCGATTGATCTCACCGGCAAGCTGAACAAATCGGGTTGAAAAGTTGTATTCGCGGGCTTTGAATTCTAGATAGTGAGGGTCGAGCGGAATGCAGTGTCCACCGACTCCTGGCCCGGGATAAAACGGCATGATGCCAAACGGTTTGGTGAACGCAGCATCCAGAATTTCCCAAACGTTAAGTCCCATTCGGTCGCATAGTTGCGCCATTTCGTTGACGAGCGCGACATTTACTGACCGGAAGATGTTCTCGTACACCTTGACGAACTCCGCTGCCTTTGCACTTGAAACGACGACGGTTTTCTCCACCGTAGCCGCATAGAACGTCGAGGCGAGCATTGTCGAATTTGGTCCCACTCCACCCACGACTTTGGTGGTGTTTTCGGTTTTGAAAGTCTTGTTTCCTGGATCAACTCGCTCTGGAGAATGCGCCAAAAAGAAGTCTTGCTCCACGATCAGACCACTCTCCGCGAGGATTGGGAGCATCACTTCCTCAGTGGTGCCAGGGTAAGTCGTGGATTCTAGGGTCACCAGTTGCCCGGTCCTCAAGTGCTTTGCAATCTCCCGAGTCGCGTTGATGACAAAACTTAAGTCGGGAACGAGGTTCTTGGTGAGTGGAGTCGGCACGGCGATCACAATGACATCGCAATTGGCCAGCTTCGAAAAATCTGTCGTTGCGTTGAGACCGTGGCTGATGGCACGTTCGAGAAGGTCATCGGGAACATCGCCGATGTAGCTTTTCGCATCCATGACGGCGGAAATTTTCTCGCCAGCAAGATCAAATCCAGTGACAGCAAATCCAGAAAGTGCTGCTTGAACGGCAAATGGAAGGCCAACATATCCAAGCCCGACAACGCCAATCGAAGCGGTTCGTGCCTGCAATTTAGAATTCAAATATTCACTCGCCCCCAGTCGCGCCACCGCGTTTGAGGTTGAAATGCCGATCTTCTCAGCGTGCATGATTCAAATTGTTGGCAATCCTAAGGCATCGGTTTAGGGTTTTGAGTGTCAAAATTGTGCGAATGTTAGAAGGTTTTGGGCTTTGCTTCCCGGCGATGGTGACTCCTCTTCGGGAGGATGGTAGCTTGGATGAACTATCTCTGCTCAAACTTTTGGCGCTTTTTGAGGCTGCTGGGTGCGCTGGCGTCGTCATCGGGGGAACCAATGGTGAAGGCGGGTTGCTCAGCGCGGTCTTGAAGCGAGACGCAATCAAGATCGCTAGCAAAGGCCGTGGCAAATTGGAGCTGATTTTTGCCATCACGAGCACTGCGATTGACGAGGCAATTTGGTCGGCCCGGCAAGCCGAAAAGTTTGGCGCCGCAGCGGTGATGGTCTCTCCGCCCAGGATTGCTGGGCTAAGCGATGACGATGTCTTGCGATGGTATTCCAAGCTCATCGAGGCGACAGAGCTGGGCGTCATTGCATACAACTTCCCCCGCCAAACGGGATATGAATTTACAGCAGAACTGCTGGCGCGATTGCAAAATGTCGGGCTAAAGGGAGTCAAAGATTCGAGCAAGAAGGAGGAAAATCTCGCCGAATTTCCAGCGCTAGATTGGCGTTTTGTTGGTGATGAATCGCTGCTTCCACAAGCCGCGGCGAATGGCTGGAACGGGACGATTTCAGGAGCCGCGAATGTGATTCCTCAATTCATGTCGCGTTGGGCCAATGAGCCGCAGGCTCTATCTCCCTTCCTCGATGCCTTGCGGAGGCTGAAGTCAATGCGACAACCGGCAACGTACAAGGGAGTACTCAACAAATTTGGCTTCATTGAGTCGACCACGATGGCGTGTCCAAGCATTCCAGCTTCTGAGCAAGAGATATCGGACGCGCTGGAATTGCTAGAGGACAGCTTTGGGATGCAACCTGGTATCCCATTTCTGCCGCTCTAGTCAATCGAAATGTTGCGTGGTCCTCGAAGCAAGCGCAAACCGTTCAGGATCACGAGCACTGTAGACCCCTCATGCCCGATAACAGCGACTGGCAGCGGAAGTTTCGTTAAAAAAGAGGCGATAGTCAGACAGCAGATCACGCCGGCCGCAAAGATCAGATTCGCGCGGATGACGCGATTCGTGAGCTTGCCAAGCCCGATCAATTGAGGAATTCGAGAAATTCGATCACTCACTAGTACAACGTCAGCGGCGCGAAGAGCAACCTCACTACCGAGCCCACCCATCGCGATTCCGAGATGCGCCTTTGAAAGCGCCGGAGCATCGTTGACGCCGTCGCCCACCATTAAAACGCGCTCACCAGAATCGACCCAGTTTTCGATCAATTTGAGCTTGTCGTCAGGCATCAGCGCAGCGTGAACGTCGGTGATCCCGACTTCGCTCGCGATCGCATTTGCGGTCGCCACATTGTCGCCGGTGAGCATTGCGATTCGGTTGACGCCCAGCTTGCGAAGGTTAGAAATGAGTGACTTTGACTCGTTTCGGACGCGATCGCTGAGTCCGATTGCCGCCCAGTTTTCGCCTGTATGCAAAAGTACTGCGGTTAGGCCCCGCGTTCTCATTTCATCCACGTGTTCGACAAACGACTCGGGGACTTCCGACTTCTGACTTTCGAAAAACTTGACTTGGCCGATCCGTATCGTTCGGCCTTCGACTACGGCTTCTACGCCGAGACCGGCATGAACTTGAAGCGAACTACTTTCGGGAATCGCGAGGCCGCTCTTGTTGGCAAAAGCGACGATAGCTTCGGCGATCGGATGGGTACTAAACGCCTCCGCTGAGGCGGCCAATCGCAACGTCTCGCGGGCATCCTCGTTCAAACTTTCGTGGTCGTGCCAGCAGATGATGCAGTCGCAGTTCGGTCCGCAATTATCACATTCGGCGGCGGCACCAACCGTGGCCAGTTTGCCGGCACGGCTGACGCAAATCTCTACAACCATCGGAGTTCCAGCCGTTAAGGTGCCAGTCTTATCTAGTGCCACAGATGTGACCCGGCCAGCTTCTTCGATGTACTGCCCACCACGGACCAAAATTCCGTTGCGTGCGGCGTACGCCAACGCGCTGAGTGCAGCAGCGGGAGAACTGATGACTAGCGCGCATGGGCTGAGCGCCACTAACAGGATGAGTGAAGAATAGAAAGCGTCGTTGAAAGGCGTTTTGAACGCCATTCGAAGCCCTAGGGACAGCAAAAATGCGACGACGACGAAAATCGTGTACCGTTCGCCAAACCACTTGCTGATCCGTTCGCCGCTGGCTTTGTTGTCCTGGGCTTCCTGCACAAGGTTGACGATCTTCGAAAGTGTGCTGTCCTCAACGGTCTTGGTCACTGAGAGCACGAGCATGGAATCGAGGTTCTGCGTTCCTCCCAAAAGCTGGTCACCGGTGACCTTCTCGATGCTGCGTGATTCGCCCGTCATCGAAGATTCGTTGAGGCTCGCCCTCTCAGTAACCAGTGCCCCGTCGGTAGGAATAGGCTCATAAGAGAGCACTCGGACGTGATCACCGATCTGCAATTCTTCAACTGGGACGCTCACGTCACCTTCAGGTGTGATCTTGATCGCCTTCTCGGGTCGTAGCTTGACAAGTGCCTCAATCGCACTTTGGGTTCTCGCCATTGCGAGCGACTCCATCGTGCTGGAAAGACTGAATAGAAATAGCAAAACGGCCGCATCGTCGATGTGTCCGACCACCACTGCTCCGATGGCTGCGACAACCATCAGCAGGTTCACGTCGAGTGACTTTTCGCTTAGCGACGCCCAAGCCGACTTCGCGGCGAAGTATGCCCCCGCCAAGGCGGCTGCGATGGCCCAATGATCCGATTTTCCTAGGTTCACCCCCGGGATGAGAGCGAGGAAGCTCACCAACAGAAAGATCCCGCAAAGTGCGGTCAGGATCAGTTGCAATCGTTCGCCAGAGATTTTCGGCACATCTCTATTGTACGATGTTCTGGCGAATCTGCCTTAGGCTACTGTTCACCATAAAAATACGGGGAATCTTTGCCGATACTTGAACCTAGGCATTTTGCATCTGAAAATGCTCAGGAAAAACCCATGAGAATTGGATCAGGAAATACTTTCCCAGTCTCGGGCTGCGGCTATGGCTGCACGTCCCCGACTGTGGACAATCCAGAACTGTTCGCCAATTGGTCAGCCGAAGCGGTAGATAAGGTCAAGACTCGAATTCAAGAGTCTTTCGGAACCAGCAAGTCCGACGAAGGATTTGATGCATCGCTTGACTTTGATCAAGACGGCGAAATTGGAGCTGGAGACTTTGACAGCTTTGTCGCGATCACTTCATATCGATCGCCCTATTCCTCACTGGAGGCTATTACCGAGCGGTTTGGTGCTACGACTGGTACCGACCAATATGACTCGAGAGCAGACCTGGACGGTGACGGAGAGATTGGATCAAACGACTACGATCTAGCGGTGCAAGCTCAAAATAACGGGTTCTCGCCACTGGATGCCTATCGCGACATCATGGAAGCGATGGGCAACCGGTCTGATGGAAGATCGGGCATCAAGCCTGATTTTGACTTCAACCACGTCGTCAATACGGCAGATTTGAACTTGTTGAACGCGCTCTTGCTCGCTCGATAATTACAAATGACAATCCCCTGGGCGGATGACGCGCCAGGGGATTGTTCTGTCTGAAGGTTCTTACATGTGGGCGATGATGTTATCGCCGAACTCGCTGCACTTGATCTCAGTTGCGCCGCTCATCAACCGCGCGAAGTCATAAGTGACCTTCTTGCTTGAGATCGCGCCGTCCATGCCCTTGATCAGCAAATCAGCAGCTTCGGTCCAACCCATGTACCGGAACATCATTTCTCCGCTGAGGATCACGCTCGACGGATTCACTTTGTCGAGGTTTGCGTATTTTGGCGCTGTTCCATGAGTTGCCTCAAAGATAGCATGACCGGTCACATAGTTAATGTTCGCGCCCGGAGCAATTCCGATACCGCCAACTTGTGCCGCGAGCGCGTCGCTGAGATAGTCGCCGTTCAAGTTGAGCGTTGCGATGACATCAAAATCAGCTGGGCGAGTGAGCACCTGCTGGAGAGTGATGTCGGCGATGGCGTCCTTGATGACAATTCCTGCGCCTGGTTTGCCTTCAGGAATCTTGCACCATGGGCCACCGTCGAGTTCAATTGCGCCGAATTCGGACTTTGCGAGTTCGTAGCCCCAATCTCGGAATCCGCCTTCGGTGAACTTCATGATGTTCCCCTTGTGGACGATGGTCACCGACTTTCGACCATTTTGGATGGCATATTCGATCGCTGATCGAACGAGACGCTCGGTCCCGAGCTTGCTAACCGGCTTGATGCCAATACCGACGTTGATATTGGAGTCGGAGGCAATGCCAGCAGCGCTGGTGAATTCCTGCCCCTTTTCGGCTGTGCCGAACCGGATTTTGTCGAACATCTTCGGGAATTTCTGAGCGATGAAATCGAGAACTTGCTTGGCCTCATCGGTGCCAGCGGCAAACTCGATTCCTGCATAAATATCTTCTGTGTTCTCGCGGAAGATCACCATATCCACAGCACCAGGATCGTTCACTGGACTGGGAACGCCGTCAAACCATCGAACAGGGCGCAGGCAGACGTAGAGATCAAGAATTTGCCGCAGTGCTACGTTGAGCGAGCGGATTCCGCCTCCAACAGGGGTTGTCAGAGGGCCTTTGATTCCGACGGAGTACTTGCGAAACGCATCGAGTGTTTCGTCTGGGAGCCAGCTTCCGGTCTGGTTGAACGCCTTCTCTCCGGCGAGCACTTCGATCCATTCGACTTTCTTGGATCCGCCATAGGCTTTCGCGACAGCTGCATCCAAAACTCGAACGCTCGCCCGCCAGATATCTGGCCCGGTGCCATCGCCTTCGATAAACGGAATAATCGGATCATTGGGGACGACCAGTCCACTGGTCGACATTTGAATAACATTGCCCATTTGAATTCAAAGATACCCGCACCAGCTAAAATGGGTACATGTTCCAGCCGCTTGGCGATATCCGAGTTCTCGATCTAACGCGAGTTTTGGCTGGCCCGAGTTGCACTCAGCATTTGGCCGATCTTGGTGCGGAAGTCTGGAAGGTCGAGTCGATGGTCGGGGATGAAACTCGGCAATGGGGTCCTCCTTCGGTCGATGTTGATGGGGAGGCAATGAGCGCATATTATCTGTGCGCGAACCGTGGCAAGAAGTCGATCTGCATCGATCTCAAGCAGCCGGAGGGCGCAGACCTGGTCCGGCAGCTTGCGGCTAAGGCAGACGTTCTCGTCGAGAACTTCAAAGTTGGCGATCTGGCTCGCTATGGCCTCGATTTTGAGTCGCTTTCTTCGCTAAATCCCAAGCTCATTTATGCCTCAATCACGGGATTTGGTCAAACTGGCCCACGGCGGCACGAACCTGGATATGATGCGGCGATGCAGGCGATGACAGGCATCATGTCGGTGACCGGCGAAGCGGACGGAGGCCCATCAAAGGTCGGTGTGGCGTGGATCGACATCATGACGGGATGGGTTTGTAGCACGGCGATTTTGGCCGCCCTACATTCTGGAAAAGGTCAGCATCTCGACATCAGCCTCTTCGATGTTGGCCTTTCCGCTTTGGCGAATGTTGGCCAGTCCGCGCTTTGTACTGGAAACGATCCGAAGCGTTTTGGTAACGCGCATCCACAAATCGTGCCGTACCAGACTTTTTTGTGTGCGGATGGACACGTGATGATCTGTGTGGGGAACGACGCGCAGTTCGCGGCCTTATGCGGACAATTTGATGATCCACAAGCAACAGAATTGGCCCAGTTTAAGACCAATGCCGAGCGAGTAGCCCATCGCGAGCAGGTTGTCGAGCTTGTTCAGAGTTTGATTTCTGAACTCAGTCGTGAAGACGTGATTCGCAAATTGAAGTTCGCCGGGGTTCCTGGTGGCGCGATTCAATCAATTCCCGAGGCACTTGCGGACCCTCAATCAATCGCCCGTGGATCGGTAGTCAACATCGGCGGCCTCAAGTTACTGCAAAGCCCGCTGGTGCACCATGTACCGGCCAGCGAGCTCAATCAATCGCGGCCTCCAAAGTTGGGCGAGCACACGATAGAGATTCTGGAGTCTGTGCTGGAGATGCCAAAGGAAGTCGTCGCAAGTTTGTTAGACCGGAAAGTCGTCCGATGATTCGCTTGACACGCCCGACTGAAGCCCTTCACAATTGACAAGTTCGAACATGCCAACGGCAGCATTCACCACCCTAGGTTGTAAAGTCAACCAGTACGAAACGCAGAAGATTTTGGATTCCTTCGCAGAAAAGGGATTCGAGATCGTGCCGTTCGAGGGTCCGGCAGATGTGTACGTGGTGAATTCGTGCAGCGTGACCAGCGACGCTGAGCGAAAGAGTCGATACACGATTCGCCGGGCAAAGCGGTTCAACAACGATGCGAAAGTGGTGGTGACGGGCTGCGCCGCACAAATGAGCCTAAACCGTGGTGAGGCGGTGGACTCTGCTGACCTTCTGGTACCAAATCCAGAAAAGCTCAATAGCTGGCAGTACTTTGCAGCGGAATTTCCTGAACTTGTGCCCCCTCCACAACCTGAACTCCGTACGACTGGAATCCAAGGGCGGACCCGAGCAACTCTCAAGGTCCAGGATGGTTGCAATGTAATGTGCAGCTATTGCTCTATCCCGTATACCAGGCCTGGAATGGTGTCTCGGCCCGCGGTAGAAGTTCTTCGCGAGGCGCAAAAGCTTGCCGAATCGGGATACCACGAAGCAATCTTGACCGGGGTCTTGATTGGAGCTTACGACGAGGCATCTGGAAGTGGTGGCCCGGACTTTAACCAATTGGTTAAACTTTTAGCGGAAGAGAGCGGGTTAGCAAGGCTTCGAATTAGTAGTATCGAGGTCCATCAGGTCACTCCGGAGCTGATCCGCCTAGCTCAAGAAGGTCTGATCGCGCCGCATTTTCACATTCCGCTCCAATCGGGCGATTCTGGGGTTCTGAAGGACATGAACCGTCGGTACGACCAGGACACCTACATCGAATTGTGCCAGAGACTCAAAAGCGAGATTCCGGACGTGACGCTCACGACGGACATCATGGTCGGATTCCCAACTGAAACGAGGGAGCGATTTGAATCCAGTTTGCATGTTTGCGAAGCGGTCGGATTTCATTCGGCGCACGTGTTCACGTTTAGTCCAAGATGGGGGGCTCCCGCAGATGCGTGGGGCGATCCTGTGAGCCCAGAAGAGAAGTCTGCGCGTCGACTTGAACTCGTGAAGATTACTGCCGAAACTGGTCGAGCCCATGTTGCCAAATTCGTGGGTCGCACAATGCGTGTATTGGTCGAGGGCAAAATCGCCAAAGACGGAATGTTGCAGGGGCTGACCGATAACTACTTGACGGTGAAATACTGCGGGCCGGCTACTCATTGCCGGACGCTGCAGCAAGTCAAATTAGTCGAGGCGAGCGGCATGGAGATTTTTGGAGAGTTGGCGGGGGACACTTCCACAGCCCTTCGCGTTTTGGCGTAATCTTGAGTCGTATGCCGACCCTCTTTACCAAGATCATCAACGGCGAAATCCCGGGCGAAATCGTATACCAAGACGAGCGCTGTGTTGCTCTTCGAGATATCTCGCCGCAAGCTCCGATCCACCTGCTGATTGTGCCCCGCGCAGAGATTCCTGGCGTGGCAGAAGTGCCGGAATCTGGCGACCACCAATTTTTGCTTAATGCGGCTCGTGCGGTCGCCGAACAGCTTGGAATCGAAAGCTATCGGCTCGTGATCAA
The DNA here is from genome assembly GCA_017303935.1 of Armatimonadota bacterium. Classification (NCBI taxonomy): domain Bacteria; kingdom Bacillati; phylum Armatimonadota; species Armatimonadota bacterium. The sequence goes on from JAFLBD010000001.1 coordinate 165,337, forward strand.
TCAAGGCGAGGATGCCGGGCAGACCGTTCCTCATTTACACGTCCACCTGTTGGCAGGGCGCAAGCTGAACTGGCCACCTGGTTAGACTCCGGGGAAAAACCGCTTGAGCTTTGCTGGCAGGGTGACGAGTTTCAATCGCCCACAAAGGAAAACGAAGGTGTAGACCAATGCGGGGAGAAACGGTGCCTGGAAGATGAAATTAACTTTCAGCCATTCGACTTGAGATACCGCGTATCCAAGCCCCCACACACCCAGCGCGAGCATGAAGATGAGTGTCTTTCGCATCATATGCCGGGCGAGGTGAATCTCCGGGCAAACGAATTTGTACACAGCCCAATCAAAGAAGAAGAATTGGGCAAGTTGGATGGCAACTCGCAGACCGGCCGCTCCAATGATGCCGTAGGCTGCGGCGACTGGGGTTGAAAATAGCAGCACAGAGCCTCCAGCAAAAAGCAAAAACGGGATCAAAATATGCGTTTTGGATGAAGCCGCAAACGCATTGCTGCCGAGCCAGTTGTACATCGCGAACGTGCTGTCGATGGAGTACAGGCCGATCACCCAGATCATCTCCGGTGTGACATTTTCTGGTCCGAGCCAGAATTTCAGCAAGGCCGCGCCAAACGCACTCGGCAGAAAAAGGCAACCGAGAATGAGCACCAGCCCGCTCTGCATATTCTTTTCGAAGCTCTCGGCGAAGTTCTTTGGCCCTTCGAAGTAGGCGCGAGCCATTTCCGGCTGGAAGATCGCCGGGATGGGCAGCATCTGAAGCAGTGTCATCGGCACACGAGCAGCCAAGTCGTATTGCCCGACGGCAGCATCGTTGATCGTGCTCTTGATGGCGTAGCGGTCGGACTGCCCGAGCGCCGTGCCCGAGTTCAAAAAGATCCCAGTCTTTCCGTAGGTCCAGATAGGGCGATACGCATCGCGGTGGTAGCGAATTGGAAGCTTGAGCAGTCCTTCTTTCTTCAAGAAAATTGTGCCCATGATGGCCATGACCAGCGAGCCGGACATTGTGCCAAACATGAATCCCCATGGATGCTTCGTACCGAAGGTTAGGATCACGGAAACCACGAGATTCGCCATCGTGCCGACCAGCGTGCTGAGCGCCATCGCAGAAAAGAGAGAGCGGGATTGCATGATTGCTGACAGCCCCTGGAAACTGAGATAGAAGAAGAGTGAGAGCCCGCCGCTTCCAAAGAGCAGAAGGCTGCCGTTTAGTCCCCCAGGGATGTTCAGGTTGGTTGTAAACGCCACGACGAAATGGGCAAGCAGACCGATAAAACCCGTGAGCAACATCATAAATCGATGTGAGGCAACGAGTCGATCGAACCGATCTTGGTCACCTTGGGTGGTAGCTTCGACGAGTTTGTTAGCTAGACCGGTGCTCAGAGCGGGATCAGCGACCAACAAAATGTTCTGCGACAAAGTCGTCGCGACGGCAACCAATCCCCAGTTGGATGGTCCAAGCCATTGGATATAGAACCGGTATGCGACCAGCCCCAACGCCACCGAAATGAACCGCGCTAGCGACAGATAAGTAGTGCTGCGCAGCTTGCTCATTCTTTAATTTTTGGCTGGAAAGTACGTTGGGCTTACGGCTGGCGCGCCAAACTCACCCTTAGAAGGTGAAATTAGCTTTACATCGCTACCATCCGCGCTGGATTGATACAGGAGTCGATAGTCCCCTTCTTTGCGCGCAAACACGATATCTCTGTTATTTGGGAACCAAGCGTAATCGAAGACCGGCTTTTCAAAAATGATTGTCGGTGGAGAGGCCTCGGCTGCACCCGTGCCAAAAATCCCCAGCGCTTGAGGTTCAAAATTGCCCTCGTTTTTGACCGAGCCAAGGCCAATCAGGAACCGAGACCCATCTTGAGAAAACACCGGCTTTGACATCGCTAAGTTGTCGTCTTTGCTCGCGAAGAGATACGTCGTTTCTGCTGGCTTTCGGGGGTCTAACACCACCATCGCGTTTCTGAATGGCAGGACGACTTCGCCGTTCTTGATGAATTCGGCAGGGATGTTAGTCTCGTCCGGGACCTGCGCACCCAGAATGCTCACCGCAACCTTGCCTTCAGCGTTGACATCAAAATCGAGGTTGTTACCGGCGAAAAGAGCGATCGGTGCAGGCAACATTCCTCTTGAATCTGGAAGGAGATTTTGGTAGATCAGCACTCGCCCAGTGTCGCGCCGCATGGAGGCAATAATGAAATCGCGATTTTGTCCGTATCGTGCCTTCTCAAATCCAGTTCCGAACTTGGAGTACGCCACACTGAATTGATCGCCAACACCACCTTCTTCGTCTTGAGTGCCTGAGCCTTGCGGCGGAGGCAAAATCTGCTTCGTCGAGCCGTCCTTTGGCGAGTATTCCATCACAACGCCACCGCTGGTGATCAATCCGCTTTCGTTCACGCCGACGTAGCCTTCGGGGCCGAACCATGGCGCGGACTTGCTTCGGCTTCCCACAGAACGGCGTTCTGACTTGTCGCCGCCGGGTCTCCAACGGAAGATGTTGAAGGTGTTTTCTTCCCGGTCACTGCTAAAGAACAATCGCTGACCGTCCGGACGCCAGACGGGAGATTCATCGCGAGATGTTCCGGTATGGCCGGGAACCTCGGTGACCTTGCCATCTTGCAAAACAATGATCTTTGAACCGGATTCGGTGTACTCAACCGCGGCGATCATGCCAGTACTATTACCTGGCAAAAGATCTGCAGGGTCTTGTCGAATAGACATCAACCATTGGTAGGTCAACACCATTCCTGCAATGATCAGAAGGCCAATTGCAGTCCGCAGAACCATTCTTTGGTTCTGGTGCTTTTTCAGTACAGGCTTTGCCATGAATCTCTGGTTGATTTAACCCGAAGGGTGGACTAAATGTTCCGGCCGATATGGTCGCCAACCTTCAGCCGCATGCCGTTTGCGAATTCGGCTCCGGTCACTTCTTTCTTTCCGGCGGGCTGTACGCGGTGCAACACCAGCGAACCAGTCCCAAATCCGATTTCAAGGTTGGGTGAGACCGCGATGACTTCGCCAGGTTTAGCCGAGTTGGCACCGAGCCGGACTTCTTTGAGCTTCATCGGCTGGTCGCCGATCATCAAGAAGGCGCCGGGAAATGGGGTTACGGCACGGTAACGGTTGTACTCTTGCTGAGCATCACCTTCAAATTGGAGTTCGCATTCTTCCTTTGTGATCTTCGCGGCGTGACTGCCAGCGGTTAGGTCTTGCGGAGTTCTTGGGTAATCCCCGCTTGCAATTCTAGGTGCCCAATCTTTGATCAACTCCGCGGCTGAATTCGCGAGAATTTCGAATAATTCGCCCGCTGTTTGGTCCGGCAAAATTGGCACCTTTGCAACGGCGATGCTGTCTCCGGTATCCATGCCCTTGTCCATTTGCATCAAGGTCACTCCGGTCTCGGTCTTGCCGTCCTGAATGGCGCGCTGGATTGGTGCAGCGCCCCGATAGTCTGGGAGGATCGAGCCATGAAGATTGATGCCGCCATTTCGCGCTGAGTTCAGGAGGTCGAGGCTCAGAATCTGTCCGTATGCCGCAACGAGTAGAAAGTCGGCATTGAGATCTCTGATCATGGAGACAAACTCTGGATTGCGGGCTTTCTCTGGAGCTTCAACCGGTAGTCCAAGTTCAATTGCCGCCTGTTTGACCGGAGTCGCGCGAAGTTGCATCCCTCGCCCGCTAGGGCGGTCAGGTTGTGAAACAACGAGGACGACATGATCGGCCATCGCTCTGAGGGAAGGCACCGCAAAATCGGAAGTCCCAAAGAAAACGATTCTCATATATCGTCGTCGTGGAGTTCTGGATTGGACCAGTGCAATGTCGCGAGGTCAACTTTGTCGATGAAGAGCACTCCGTTGAGGTGGTCCACTTCGTGCTGCACAACCCTTGCCGGTAGACCTTGTAGGTCCAGTGCGAATGCGCGACCCTTCGTGTCGTATGCTTCGACAGTGAGCTTCAACGCGCGTTGAACGTCGCCGTAAAGTCCTGGAATGCTGAGACAACCTTCCTCGCCAATCTGCTCGCCAGAGGTATCGACAATCACGGGATTGATCAGAGCTGTCGGTTTCATCGAACCAGGCGCGATGACGATGATTCGTTGTGTGGAACCCATTTGGGGTGCGGCCAGGCCAATCCCGTTCGATCGCGTCATGGCGACGACCATTTGGTCGATGAACTTCAGCGTCGGCTTGCTTATTTTCTTAACGGGCTCACAAACTTGGCGCAAGACTGGATTTGGAATTTTCACAATCGGCCGCTCAGCGTTCTGAACATACAGATATTTGAACTCTTCTGGGACGACGATTTCCATGCTAGCCTTCGATTATGAAGGAATCCAGGCCACGTAGTGAATACGGTCGCTGTTCTTTCGCGGCTTTTTGAGCGTGTAGCTGTGATACGCCTGGTGTCGGACAAACCCCGCATCCTTGAGTGCTTGGATTACTTCTTCTGGCGAGTGCGCCCGCTGCAAATGTGTTTCGTGGAACTGTTCACCTTCGTACCAAAAGTCCATTTCGACCCTGATCTGGCGAGTTTCCGGTACGTAATTTCCGACCCAATCGTACTGCAAGGTGGTGCGCTTTCGAAGGTCTTGCTGGGTGAAAAGTTCCTGCTCAAACGCGTACGCCGTATTCAGGTCGAACACGAATGCCCCTCCAGGTTGGAGATGCTTGGCCACTTGGGCTATGGCGGCTCGAAATCCGTCTAGGTCGTTGATGTAATTCAGGCTATCAAACAAACAGTAGGCGGCTTGAAATTTTGTCCCTAGATCGAATTCACGGGCGTCGGCGACGTGATAGTCGATTGAAAATGGCCTGCCAGAAAGCTTGGATTTTGCCCGCTCAATCATGGATGGGCTAAGGTCGAAGCCGGTGACTTGGTGCCCGTCCATGGCGAGCATCTCGGCACACGTGCCCGTGCCGCAGGCGACGTCGAGCCATTGAGTTGGCTGATAATCCTGCATTTCGAGCAGTAATTTGACGTATTCCACCCACATCCGATAGGGCACCGCAGCCATCAGAAGGTCGTAATAGGGGGCCACTGGGCCAAAACTGCTCACGTCAGCATCATTATGAATGGTTAAAGACTCAAAAACGGCCGCATCTTTTCGAGGGTTTTTGGGCCGATTCCTTTGACATCGAGTAGCTCGTCGATGGACCTGAATCCACCGCGCTGCATCCGCAGGTTGAGGATGGCTTGTGCCGTCTTCGGACCGACACCGGGCAACTCTTCGAGTTGCCTTTGGTCCGCGGAGTTAATTGAGATGCTTCCGGCTGCTGGAAGACTCTTTGTGTTCGTTGAGCCGCCATAGAAGCTGGAGCGCTTTGACTCTGGAGCGCGAATGGTGGACGATTGCGGCGTGACATCGTCGAATGCCCCCGGATTGCCGAGCACGATTTGGGTTCCGTCTTCGACAAACTCTGTTGGATTGATGCTCTCCAGGTCCGCGCCAGGCAGGGCACCGCCGGCTGCATCGATTGCATCGCTAACTCGGCTGCCAGCAGGAACTTTGACCATTCCTTTCCGGCGAATCGCGCCCGAAACGTACACTGAAAAACTGGGTTTATCCGGTGTGGACCTCGACTTGGCAGCTTCCAGACCGGAGTAGCCGGCCCCAAGTCCACCCAGGGTCAGCAAGCCAACAATTCCCACTTGTTGCCACTTTTGCAACATCGTAATCGAACTATAGTCAAGAAATCCCAGGGTTGAAAAGCAGTCTTTCGTCTACCTTTCAAATTCGCGGCGCAACAAAGCATGTCGCCAGCCCCGAACACTCACGCGGCAACTCTCCGCTTTGATCGCGTACAAAAACCGTTCGAGAATCAGTGCGCCGGCATGGATGGTGCGCTCTCGGCCCGGTTCTATGCCAGGTATTGCTGCTCGCTGTGCGTCGGTCATTTGCATCATCCAAGTCATGGCCCGGCTGATTTCTTCGTAATCTAGAACCTTGCCATGAACGAGTTCTGGATCCCAGCTGAGGACTTTGTCGCGAATGGTGATCAGATTGGTTCCGGTCGCGCCAAGGGTGACCACCAGTCCAGAATCGCGCTGGTCATAGTCATCTCCGAGGATCTGGTCGATAGCATTTGATGCCTGAAAAATCTGCATCGGGCCACAGTTCTCTGGGGCAAGTTCTGCTTCTCGCAGCCCAAGGGCGCCGACGGCAAAGCTCTTTTTGAACTGCACTTCAAACCCTTTCGGTGTCCTTTGAGCAGTGACCAACTCGGTGCTGTGTCCTCCTGGATCGATGATCGAAATCAGTTCGGAGTGGGAAAACTCGGGGTCATCAAGCACAGACTCTAGCCCTAGTTGGGCTTCATCTTCGCCAGACAAAATGGTGATCGGTGTGCCCTGATTCGCGGCAGCTTCGCAGAATTCAGCGGCATTTTTTGCGATTCGGACGGCCATTGTGGCAGCGTATGTGACAGATTCCGCGCCGAACTTGGCTGCACTTGCCTTGGCCGTTGCCAGTGCTTCCAAAGTGCTCGTAATTTTTTCGGGCATTAATAGGCCAGTTTTTTTTGTCCCCGTGCCTAATCCAGTTACGCTGGATGATTCATAAATTGTTAAAATTTTGTTATTGGATAACTCTCCAACGAGAAGCAAAACAGAATTTGATCCGACGTCAACAACAGCCTTTGGCACATCAAAAGTGTACTCGGAAGATTTTTCGGCTATTTTTGAACTTATTTTACTGGCGGTTCGGGTACATTAGAGCCTGCGCATTTCAGCGCACATTTTTAAGTCCATGATTATCAACGAGGAACAAGTAGCAGAAGCATCTCCTGAACAGGAAAACCCAGAGCAGTTGGCGGCTCCGGTTGTAGATGCTGAAGCAACGACAAGTGACGTGACCCCAGCTGCTCCTGCAGCTCCGACCGCAGTTGAATCTGCACCAGCATCCGCTCCTGAATCAGGATCGGTTCAAGTCGCCGACGACCTAGATCTTTTTGAAGCCGCGATGGCCGAAATGGATTCGGGTTCGAAGTCGACCACAGATTCATACCGAAGACTTTCGAAGGGTGATCGCGTCGTAGCGACCGTCATCCAAGTGACCAAGGATCGCGTTTTCGTTGACCTCGGCACGAAGTCTGAAGGCGTAGTGCCTCTCAACGAACTTACCGAGAGCAACGTCGATACTGCTGAAGGATTGGTCAACGTCGGAGACAAGATTAATGTCGTCGTGATCAAGCCAGAAGGTGGCGATGGCGGCGCGATTGTCTCTAAGAAGCGCGCAGATTTTGATGCTGCTTGGGATCGCGTTGTTGATGCATTCCAGTCCGGTGAGATGGTCTCAGCTCAGGTTGTTGACCGGGTCAAAGGCGGATTGGTGGTTGATGTAGGAGTTCGCGGATTTGTTCCAGCCACTCACGTCGGTAGCGGCAATCTTCGAAACATCGACAAGTTTGTCGGCACTTCGCTCGAACTGAAAGTCATCGAGATTGATAAGGAGCGCAAGAAGGTTGTGCTCAGCAATCGCGAAGCCGAAGAAAAGCGACGCGATGACCTGAAGGAAAATCTGTTCTCGAACATCAACATGGGCGACGTGGTGGAAGGTTCGGTTCGACGACTCACCGACTACGGCGCCTTTGTGGACCTCGGTGGAATCGATGGACTGTTGCACATCAGCGAAATGAGCTGGATGCGCATCAATCACCCGAAGGAAGTTCTGAAAGAAGGCCAGAAGATTAAGGTGATGGTGCTTCGACTGGACAAGGACACTGGCAAGATCAGCCTTGGTCTGCGACAAGTCCTTCCAGATCCATGGAAGCTGATTCAAGAGAACTATAAGGTCGGTCAAAAGCTGAATTGCACGATCAGTCGAATGGTTCAGAGCGGTGCATTTGTCCGCTTGCCAGAAGAAGCTGAAGCATTCTTGCCGCTGAGCGAGATTTCGCATCGACGAATTTCCAAGCCACAAGACGTTCTTACTGAGAACCAAGAAGTTGAACTGACCATCATTGATCTGCGGCCAGACGAGCGGCGAATGGTGCTCAGTTTGAGATCTGGAACGATGCCAGAGCAGCAAATCGGCTACGGCTACGGCGCTCCTGGTGCAAACGACTTCGACGCATCGGATCGAAACAAGCCTCGTGGCGATCGCAAGAGCGGTCCTCGCGGCAAGAAGAAGGGCGGTCGAGACGACTACGAAGGTGGTCAACAATCTCGAGGCGCAGCTTCTGGTGGCGCAACCATCGGCGAGCGACTTGGAATGCTCAAGGGCTTCCACTTCCGCAGCGATGAAGAGACCGAAACCAAGACCGAAGAGTCTGGCGAAGGCACCGGAGAATAACCTAACTTGCTTCCGCTTGCCATTACTGGCGGTATCGCGGAAGGGAAGTCGACCGTCATGGAGATCTTGCGACAGCAAGGTCTCCATGCTGTTTCTGCGGACCAAATCGCCCGCGAACTTTGGAGCTCGAGCGATTTTATTGCCGATGTTTCGAAAGAACTCGGGACTCCAAATCTCAACAAAGAGCTGCTTCGAGAGAAGATTTCGGCCGATTCTGCTCTGCGCAGAGAAGTAAATTCAATTTTTCATCCACGAATTTGGGCAGAGATTTTCGCCTCTGAGCCGTTTGTTGTGGAAGTGCCTCTATTAATAGAAGCGTGCCTTCAACACCATTTTGCCCGCGTTTGGGTGGTTACCTGTGGCATAGAGGAGCAAATGAGACGCTTGTCCGATCGGGTTGGAAATGAACTCGCGAACCGGCTGATACGAACTCAATTGCCGACTCGCGCAAAAATCCCATTTGCAGATGAAGTCATCCGAACCAATCTGCCACCGCCGCTCGTCCTTAGCGCGACACATTCTGCGCTAGCCCAGATCATCGGCAAAGATACTAGTGATTAGTCATTGCACGAGCTGCCTTGGATGCGCTATAGTGCATCCTGCCGAAGCGCAATTACGCGTTTTTGGCACGCGGCAGTTTGGGTCGCGCAGAGAGGAACGATAAAAGATGGAGGAATCCCCAGAGTGAGGCGGTTCATGAACACAATTCACGGTAAGTTGGCGAGCGCGCTCGCAGTCTTGTCCGTGCTACTTCCAACAGCATCATTGTTGATGCTGGGTCGGATTGCGGAGGCACAAGTTGTCTCGCTTCCGAATTGGGCCGTTGTTGATTTTGAAGTTAAGAAGGGTCTTGGTGACGCTTCTCTTGGCCGCGTTGCAGCCGACGCGTTGATCGACGAATTGTCGAAGACTCAACGCTATGTCGTCTTGTCTTCGAACGAAGTCGAGCCCGTCGTAAAGAGCTTAGGATATCCGACTCCAGTCACTCGAAAGAATGACTTGATTCGACTTGGCCAAGCCCTTCGCGTGGACTCAATCGTTAGCGGCGAAATCGTCAACAGCCGAATCAGCAATGTCGGCGGCGGTAAGCGAGCTGACGTTATGGTTCGCGGCATCGTTTGGGACATCGCTTCAGGCGAGCAAGTCAATGGTGCTGCTGTACTGCAGTCGTCCGGTGTGCGCGCTGGTGATGTTTCGGATGAAACTCTGCTTAGCGAAGCGCTTTCGACGGCCGCTTTCAACATTACAGAAGCAATTCAGAAGAACACGCTTCCTGTTGGCACGATTTTGAACACCACGGACCGCAAGGCGCTGTTGAACCAAGGTTCACGAAGCGGCTTTGTACAAGGTCAAGAAGTGATCATTCTCCGTGGTCGAGAGCAAGTTGCTCGAGGCCGCATCGCATCGGTTGAACCCGATCAAGCCTTCGTCACCGTTTCTCAACAGTTTAAGGGTATCCAGCCTGGCGACCGCGTCCGTGCAGTGTTTGCTGTGCCGATGCTGGACGACAAGTTCCCACGTGGTAACGAGCCTCGAACTATCAGCGCTCGATCCGGCGGCGGAAACTCGGGATTGGTGACCACTCTTCTCGTTCTCGGCGGCGTTCTCTTCCTCGTTGGAGGCAGTGGCGGCAATAGTTCGAACAGCGTTTCGAGCGTTGTTGCTGAGCCTACCGTCGTTGCAGGCGCACCTGAAGATCTCCCAGCCGTTAAGATCAGCTGGAGAACCGATGCGTTCATCAAGGGTAACCAAGATCGCGTTCAATTCCAAGTCTGGCGCGACGACGTGATCGACGCTCCTGTAATGGTTGTTCCAGGAACTCAAGGTTCCGCAATTGATCGCGGTTCGGCATCGGACTCGTTCAACTGGGGCGACTATCCAATCGCTGGCGGTTTCGACTGCGATACATCGGTTCCTGGCACATTGGCCAACGGCCGAGCCCTGCGAGCTGGACTTCCTTACACTTATAGTGTTGAACTCATCTATCGCGTTAACTCGATCGATGTCCCTGGATCAACTTCGGGTTCGACAGGCGGCACAACTGGTGGCGCAACTGGCGGTACGACCGCTGGAACTGGTCGACCAGGTCGCTCGCTCGACGAGCACTACGGAAAGGTTGCTCGCCAGCTGACCGCTGGTGGAACTGGTGGCACGACTGCTGGAACAACCGGTGGTACTTCTGGTGCAACATCTGGTGTGACTGCTGGCGGAACGATCAGCTACTGCTACTTCCGAACCAGCCGAGCTGTTGCCAAGGGTTCTGCAACTCCGTTCGTTCGACCTCGACTCAGCTCGCCTGAAAACAATCAGACCGTAGCTGCTCCAACCGTATTCCGATTCACTTCGGTACGCGGCGCTCGAGTCGACACCACAATCGAATACTGCATCCAGTTCTCTGATGATGCTCTGTTCCCAGCTGGCCGAATTGTTACCGCTCTGCGATGGCAAGATCGAACGGGCACCGGAACGCTGAGCACCCCTCAGCCAATCTCGGCTGCAACCACCGTGTTCCCATCGGCTTCGCGAGTTTACTGGCGAGTTGGTGCACGAAACATTGCAGACAAGCCAGGTCCTGTATCTGTGAATGGCGAGCGATATATCTTCAGCGAGCCGTTTTGGTACAACCGACCAGTGGTGCCACCCGGACCGTAAGTTGGATCGAACCTTCTCACTATCTGTCAAGTCAAACAACTGTGCGCAAGTCATCGAGCTCATGCTCGGTGACTTGCACACCAAAAATCTACTAATCAAGATTGGACTATGAATCGTCTGAATCGAATCGCAATTTTAGCTTCGCTCTCCTGCATCGGGGGCATCGCCCACGCACAAGTAGGCTGGGGCGATTTTTGTATTGATCCCGAGAACACTGATCCTCGGCCTGCTCCTTACGTCGCCAATTACATCGGGAACGATTTCATCATTCTAGGTGCTGGTGCAACAGGAACTGCGACCTACGGCGGGCAAAACGGCCCTTGCTACGGACCGACTGCTCACACCCTTCCTCTAGAAGGTCGATTGGGCTTCATGATCGGCCCTGTTGGCTCGGTGCAAACAGATTTTGACGATCTGATGGCGCTGACCACAGGAATGCCAACGGACCCAGGCGGAGACTATTGCTTCGGCATGATGGTCCGTGATGGGGAACAAGTCTTGATTGGTTCCGGCGGTGTCGGACAGTTTGTCGGTGCATCCTACCGATACGTTGACACCACTTGGGTCAATGGTCAAACTCAAGTTCGCCGGCGCGCACGAGTCGTTGGTGATGCCGTACGTCTCGAATGGAAGTTCACAAACCTCAGTGCAACGGATAACCAGACTATTGGTATGAAGTTCTGCGCCTACACTGGTATGCGAACTTCGAACGGTGTAACCGACCAAGCTGGTAACGGTCAATCTGGCTCAGATTTGGGTACTTCCGGCCCCGGCGGCACGAGAACTCCAAACTTCATCGAGTTGCCAGGTCAACGACCTCCAATCACCGAGAAGAACTGGCTGAACTCCAGCACCAATTTCCCTTCACAGGCGAACTTCCAGTGGTCGCAATGGATGCCATACGGAATGCGCGTAGACAACGTTTCTACACCAGCAACTTCCGATGCTTCTGAAGTTTATCAATTCATCATTGGTAACCATGGATTTACATCGCCAACCGCAGGATTGTTCTTCACTCAGGACGGTAACCCGACCAACGTTCGAGGCCGACTTGGCACCGACGATGGTCAAGGCGACCCAGCTCTGACGGATACCTTTGATCCTCTCCGAGAGGATTCGGACATCTTGCTCGGCGAAGTCAGCTTTGTGCAAGTCTTCCGGCCAGAAACTGTAGCTCCGCAGACTTCCAGAACCATCGTTCACTACATCCGGTCTCCTTGGAGCGTGGGTGACTACGTTGGTAACTACGCGGCTCTCGTGGATGCACCGCGCATCGTAGAGCCAAATAGCTCTGGTACCAATGGTCTGACGCCGAACCCGTTGTCGATTGCTGCATATGTGGACAACCAATATGCAGATGTCAATCGAGGCGTACCATTGGTGAACGTTCGGTTCACCATCAACTTCCCAGATGGAAGTGGTTTGGCGCTGGCTCCAGGTGAAACGCAAACCAAGACCGTCGCACAAGTTCTTTCGAATAACATTGCTAACGTCACTTGGGATGTTGTCGCAGACGGTGAAGCCGTTGGCGAACTGCCATATACAGTGACTGTTGCTCCAGCCAACACCCAGACGAAGACTCTGACGGGCAAGGTTTTGGTCGCCGCAACTCCAAAGTTGCGATTGCCAGAAGGTGCAACTCTGGTAACGATTCCATGGGGCTTTAGCGATACATCGCTTGATGCCATCTTTGGCCCAATCGGTGATCCAGATGCACTTCGATTTGGTGTTGATTACGTCGCCTACCGATGGGATCCAAACACAGGTGCCTATCTGCCGACGAGCACCGTTCGACGCGGCGATTCAGTCTGGATCGTTTGCAACAACGACGAAGGCTACCGCGCATTGAATGGTGCGTTGACCCCAACAGATCAAGGAACCGGTGGACTCCAGACCTCGCTACAACCAGGCTGGAACATGATCGGCAACCCATATCCATTTGCAGTGCCTCTCGGCCAGCTCCTGGGCGTCGGTTTGACTGATCCAACCAACGTTCTTACCTGGAAGGAAATGGTCGACAACGGTTGGGTTTCCCCGAGCCTTGCCTACTGGCAACGATCGGTAGACGATCCTTCAACCGGATTCTATAGCTTCACCACAGGTAGCGCAGACGTTCTGCAACCACAGCGCGGCTACTGGGTCTATGTGACCACACCGCTTCCTGTTCGAGTTTCTTGGCCGCCAGTCTATGCGCCAGGTCTGTCTAACACGCTGAATCGTGGCGCCGCCGCTCAGCCAGTCAAGACCGTTTGGAAGCAGACTGACAAGCAATGGAGACTTCAACTCGTGGCTCGAACGAGCGAAGGTTTGGACTCACAGAACTTCATCGGTCTGGCAGCAAACACTGCCACCGCGAAGAGCTTGAAGGCTTACAAGCCGCCAGCCAGCCCGAACGCAAAGGTCGAACTCGCCATCGCTGATGTCGAGGCAGGAAAGCCAACCCGACTCGCTGCAAGCTTTGCAGAGCGACCAGGTCGAAAGAGCTGGAAGGTCGTTGCCCGAGCTCTTGAGCCAGGTGAGATCACTCTGACATGGCCAAACATCGCGACGCTGCCAAAGCACGTTCGATTGAGCATTAAGGACGAAGCCAACGGAACCACCCGAGACCTTCGATTCCAGAGCGGATACACGTTCAACATGGAAGAAGTTGGAAGCCGAGAATTCACGGTGACCATGGAGCCAGGTGGAGCAACTCGTGCGCTGATCGGTAACGTCACCGTCAGCCGACCAAGCCGCGACATCAATGGCCCGATCGCCATCAACTACGCCCTCTCGAGCGAAGCCGTAACTACGGTCCGCATCCTGGGTGCAGGCGGCAAGGAAGTCTATACGGTCAGCCGAGGCCGAGCTGCCAGTGCAGGTGAGAACTCTGTCACATGGGCACTCCGAGACAACGCTAATCGTGCGGTAGCTCCTGGTACTTACCAAGTTGAGATCGTCGCAGAAACTTCGACCGGAGAGCGAGTACGAAAGCTCGTCCCAGTCAACGTTGTCCGCTAAGGCAAAAACTGGTCAAAAGGGAGGTAGCGAGATTCGCTGCCTCCCTTTCTTGTATATGAGCAAGCTAATTTTAGGTTTTCTGTGTTGCTTACTCTGCGCAGTCTCCTTCGCGCAGTCGGCAACTGTGCAAATCTCGAAGTACCCGGAGGCAGTGGTTGCGGATGGTTCGAGCTCGGTTAACCTGACCATTCAAGTTCGAGATAAGAACGGAAGCATTGTGCCAGACGGTACCGAAGTGCTGATCGAAACCAATCTTGGTTCGGTCACCCCGAACCTTGCGACCACCAGGAACGGCTTTGCGACCGCGACGCTCACCGCGGGAAATATCCCCGGCATGGCGAGGGTCAATGTGTCGGTAATCGAACTCCGCGCCACCACGAGTATTGACGTACTCTTTGCCAAATCGCGAGAGGAGTTGAGTTCGGAAAATCTGACTGTACGTCTCTCTGGCCCGAACCGGGTGACCTACAGCCCGGAGCTGCGCATCATTCGTGTGGACGGTCCTGGAAAGAAGGTCAAGCTTGTGGCGCCAGGAATCGAGATTGCCGCTGATGATCTCCAGTACGATTTGCGACTCGCCAAGGTCACCGCCAAGCGCGCCGATGTCACTATCGACAACGTCACACGCGAGTATCGCGAGATGTTTATCGACATTCGAACGTTTCAGGGCCTCGGTATTGCGCCAGTCGAATCGACGAATATCACGTATGTTCCCAAACCGCCTTACTTCCAGATTGGGATAGAACGCAAAACCAGAAGTGGTCCGGTCAGCATCAACCGCAGCGAAATCACGCCATACACCGAGCCGATGGGTGGGAGCGAGTTCACTTTTGTTTCAATTGATGAGCAAACGAGCTTGGTGTACGCTCGTCGGGCGACTATTTATCCCAGCAGAGAGATTCACTTTCAAGACGCGTCGCTGGACATTCAAGGGCAGGTGGTCCTGCGTGTCCCGCTCTTCAAGGTGAGCACCCAAGAAGTCAGAACCATCATCACTGAGGAGTTCATTGAGGTGGCCAATAACCAGCTCAACGTCGATTTTCCGTACTATCTCGCGCTACAGGACGGCGGCAATTCTGCCTTGCGGTTCCGGTATGGAACTCGGTACGGACGGGGATTTGGGGCAGCAGGTGGCATGTTCTTAGACCTCGAGCACTCTTGGTCGTTGTCTTCAACGGAGCGTGGATTCTTCGCTTTGCAGGGTGTATCGCGAAAAGACTGGGGCATGACATTGCGCCAGAATTTGCAATTGGGCAAGACCGGCAACGCTTATATCCAAGCGGATTTTCCCGCACACCGTGCTCTGGTCGGCAATCTCAACATGGACGGGCGACTCGGCAAATGGGTTCGCGCGAACTACGTTTTGGGAGCTAGTCGCAACGTCTCGGGACTTCGTAACGACACCATTGACCAATCGCTCAATATCCGGCGAGATCCGATTAAAGTCAAAGGGCTTCCGGTGTACTGGAATTTTGGGGTGTTTGGCTCAACGCGAAACTTTACGACCGACGACACCAGCACCTTCTCGCGAATGACCGGAGCAGACGTTCAGGCTGTTCACCAGCCAATCAAGCTCGGGAATGGCACTTTCAACCTGCAAGGACGTGTCGCGCACTTTACAGGCTACAACATCCGGCCCGGCCTCAATTCGTTCGTGAATGCCTCGTTTGGTAGTCCGATCGGGAATGGGATGTATCTTTCGCTGAATTACGACTTTTCGGATGAAAGAGTCAACGCTTCGTTCATCGGTAAGCATCGTTTGAGCAGTTCGATGGAGCTTAGCCTTGGCAGGTTGTATCTTTCGACGTTCGCGGCGAAGAGCATCGATATTGACCGCTACAACATCCAGGGCGACTTGAGTTACCGATTCCACAGGCTCTGGCGCGTGGGTGCAACCTCGACCTTAGAAAGCTTTAAGGGTTCGAGCTACAGCGATGCCGGTTTGCTCGTGGCGTATACCGTGGGGTACCGTGAGATTGGTGTTAGTTGGTCGCAAAGGCGGAACCGCATTGGTATTGAAATTCTGGGCACGCCTGTTCGTTAGCGTCACGGCACTTGGGCTCATTCACCTGGCACCTGCTGAGGGATTTGGTCGGTTTGGATATTCCAAAATCCCGACGATTCCGAACTGGCGACTTGAAGAGGATGGAATTCGCCCCAAGTTCCAGGCGGCAGATCTTCTCCGATTCGATGGCGGCAAGATTCTCAAATGGCGCCCAGTCAATGTGTCGTCGTCTGAAGCCTCATACGAATTTGTGACGAGCGGTTCTTCGCCGACCAAAATGCGGATGAACCTCTTCGCCGCTGGGCCAGAATTCTTGTTTCAGCAAGGCTTTAACATTCGGTCCTCGGCACTTCAACCACCGCTCATTAGCTGGAATGAGGGAAGCGTCGGCCCCGATGTCGAATCAGCGCCGAGCCGCTGGGCAGCGATCAGCTATCAAGACAGTCAACCTCCTGTGATTCTCTGCTTCTTGGAAGGTACGCCAAGTTTGATCGTCACCGGCAAGCCAGGCAATTGGTTGATCTCCGTGGCCAAAGGAGAATATAAGCGTTGGGTCCGATTCGGACTGCCGCTCGGAGTTCGTGCACTCACCACCACGGGAGCCGCTAGCCTCGGGGCAATGGTCACTAACATCCGCGACCATCTCGACTTTTGGATTTCTCCTTCGCCAAAGCTGCTTAGCGTTAAGGCAATCAATGAGACCGATGCGGTGACTGGGGTTTGGACATTTAACATCCCAAACGCGGTCGTGCCGTACGCTGCCGTGCTGGCCAAGCGCGCCGGCTACAACGTTCAGGTTAATTCTGAGGTGAAGGTTGTTTCCTCGCCCACAGACGAAGGCCCGATGTTCTATGTCACCGGCAAAGAGCTCAGACTCAGGTTTCCGATGCTTTCGTTGCCAAGGGGTAGATCGCTAACTGCGGGTACTGGGAAGTGGGTCGCGCCGGTTGCTGATCCAAAGAAGCCATTTTCTATTTTCAACGCGGCGATTGCTAGCATGTGTTCGGCTAGACCAGCGGATTATCCTGCAAAAACCGGTGCGGTGCTCAGCAAGTATCTGGAAAATGTACCGTTCATCCACGAGCCGATCACGGACGCGATGCTGCCATTCCAACCAAACGGATCCGGTGCTGGTGAGGCCGCATTTTACAGCCTACTGCAGCAATGTCTGGCGGCGAGCAATGGGCTGAACGCTAAGCCAAACGGACTTTTTACGAGTTTAGTTTGGGCGATTGACAGCCACAGTTGGCAGCTTCAGATGATCCAAGATCCCAAAATTCGCCGAAGGACTTCGGCGGTGGCAGCTCTCGCCGGGGCGATGAGCTCGGACCCAAACATGCGTCTGAACGCTGGAATTCTCGAAGCCGGGTTGGTGGCAGAGCGTGGATTGTTTTCTTGGCAGGGAATCAAGCAGCCGCCCAAGCTGATCGAGCCCATGGAAAATCTGCGCCGCCGACTGTTCAAACCAAGGGATGATCTGCCCAAGAGAGAGCCGATCTTGCCGATGCTGGTGAACCCGTACCGTGTTCTCATCGGACCGCCGATGGAAGCGAAGCACGTCGAAGGTGGGTATCACGTGACCTGGATCGCCAAGAAGGCCGGTAAGCAGAAAATCGTTTTTCAATCACCGGTGCCGATTGAGATTGATTCGGTGAGAAACATTGCGGATTTTGTGGTGGATGATGTGCCGGACTTACGGACCGAGGTCGAAGTGACCGTTTCGAAACCGGGGCCAGTAATCCTCCAAATCAAGCCGCTGGAAGGCAAGCTGTTTCGACTTCCGCCGACACCGTCGATCGTTTATTCAGAAGTCTATCAATGAACCAAATCGAGGTTGTAATGGAGCCCGACGTTTTCTGTCCTGGCTTTCGCACCTTGGATCACAAACTCCGCTGCAATCATCAGGTTGTCGGTTTCGACCGAGTACTGGCTGTAGGGCGCAGGTTTGAGTTTTGCAAACTGCTTTCGAATTTCCTTCAATTCGTTTATCGCCGATTCGAGCCCGGAATTCGAGCGCACAATGCCGACCGAAGCCGTCATCATTTTCTGCAATGACCGGCGGATGTTGACGGCATCGGCTTCTGCAACTGAATGGTGCGGGATCAAATCGTAAGCATGATTTGCGATTCGTGGATCATCCACCGACTTTTGCGCGGCGGACCTGGCGAACACCAAGGCTTCGAGCAGTGAGTTGGACGCGAGCCGGTTTGCGCCGTGAACTCCAGTGCGAGCAACTTCGCCGGCAGCATAGAGCCCTCGAATGGAAGTTTGTCCAAAGAGATCCGTCTTTACGCCGCCGCAAGAATAGTGCTGAGCTGGCACCACAGGAATCCAATGCTTGTGCGGTTCAATGCCGATTTGCCCGAGCTTTTGAACAATGGTCGGAAAATGATGCTGGATTGATTCCGTTTGAAGATGGGTGAGATCGAGGTACACGCACCAGGTCTTGAGCTTCTTCATCTCGGCGTCGATGGCGCGAGCTACCACGTCCCGCGGAGCCAATTCGAGGCGATCGTCGTAGTCGTACATGAACCGCGTGCCGAGGTGATTGCGTAGGGTGCCGCCTTCTCCTCGGGCGGCCTCTGTGATCAAAAAGCTCCGCATCTGGGGGTGGTAAAGCGTGGTGGGGTGGAACTGCATGAATTCCATATCCTCGATGGCGGCGCCGGCTTTTGCTGCGAGAGCGATACCATCTGCTGTTGCGATGCGCGGGTTGGTCGTGTGCTGATACATCATCCCGCACCCACCGGTTGCAAGCATTACCGAACGGGCAAAGAACGGTTGCTCGCCGATATCCGCGATTTGTCCGATCGCGCCATAACAGACTCCATCCGCCACCATGAGTTGGGTGACGAACGTATTTTCGTAGATGCTGATGTTGGGTTCGGCGCGGGCGGCTTCGTTTATGGCGCGCTCGATTTCCCAACCGGTGTTGTCGCGATGGTGAACGATCCGGTTTCGGCTATGTCCCCCTTCTCGGCCCAGCGCCCAATCGGTGAGGTTGTTATGATCCGAATCTCGGTCGAATCGGACGCCGAGGGATGCGAGCCACTCGATTGCGGAGGGTGCTTCTTGAACCAGAAATCGGACTGCGTCTTTATCGCAAAGTCCTGCTCCAGCAACGAGCGTGTCCTTTTCGTGAAGCTCCCAACTATCAGATTCGCCAACGGCGGCGGCGATTCCACCTTGAGCGTAACTCGTATTTGATTCAAAGAGCTCGGCTTTGGTGAGGATGCAGACTCGGCCATGCTTGGCCGCGTGAAGCGCGAAGGTTAGCCCCGCCAAGCCACTGCCGATGACGATGAAATCGAATTCGAGGGGCTGCATTTAGTTCGCGCTGTTGTCGACAATTTTGGACTTGAGCGCCTTCATGGCTGCCTCGGTGCGGCTGTTAACTTGCAGCGCCTTGAGGATGTTGCTCACGTGGTTTTTCACCGTTTTTTCGGCGATGCCGAGATCGCGAGCGATTTCCTTGTTCCGGAGACCTTTAGCGATCAAATCCAAAATCTCGCTTTCCCGATCGCTGAGAACGTAGAGCTCCGTATCGTCGGTCTCATCGTCCTCTTTTATCCGCCGAAAGTCCGCCAAGACATGGGCCGCAATCTTTGGAGTAAGTTTGGCCTCACCCTTGTGTGCGAGGCGAATGGCGTCGACGACGTCTTGTGGAGTGGAAGTCTTGAGGAGATAACCCAGAGCACCGGCTCGAATCGCTTCGAAGACGGTGTCGTCGTGCTCATTGACCGTCAGAATCACGACTCGGACCTGCTTCTCTTGCTTTAGCAAGCGGCGAATCATCTCGATTCCATCCATCCGCGGCATTGAGATATCGGTCAGAAGCACGTCGGGCGGCGTATCAAGGCAGAACTCGAGCCCTTCTTTGCCGTCTTTGAGCACGGCCAAAATTTCACATTCCGGCATCAAGCTCAGAGTTTTTTGCAACGCGTTCCTGTATGCAGGTTCGTCGTCAACGATTACCAATTTGATCGGCGCGGACATGATTAACCTCCCAAGTGTAGCACTTTGAACCTATACGAACGAGAGCCAAGTCAAATGACTTGGCTCTCGTCTTGCGATCACTTTGAAAGATTTAGCTTGCCTTTTTCAGGTCTTTCTCAGTGAGAAGCTTTGGCTTCTTCTTGTCGGTGATAATGCCCGGCTCGACGACGACCTTTCGGATACCTTCTGTGCTTGGCACTTCGTACATGACTTCCAGCATCATCGATTCGAAAATTGCTCGGAGTGCCCGTGCGCCAGTTTTTCGGCGGATAGCTTCGTCTGCAATCTCCTTGAGTGCTTCAGGTTCGATTTCCAGCTCGACATCATCGAATTCAAACAACTTGGCGTATTGCTTGATCAAAGCGTTCTTTGGTTCGCTAAGAATCCGCACGAGTGCTTCGTTATCGAGTTCATCCAGAGTGGTAATGACTGGCAATCGACCGATGAATTCTGGGATCAAACCGTACTTCAGCAGGTCCTCAGGGAGGATGCTACGGAAGATGTCTTTGGTCTTTTCCTTCTTTGATGTCGGGTTCGAAGCGAATCCGATCACGTTCGACTTCTGTCGTCGGAGAATGACTTCCTCGAGACCTTCGAACGCGCCGCCGCAGATGAACAGAATGTTCGACGTGTCAATTTGCAAGTACTCTTGCTGAGGATGCTTTCGTCCGCCTTGCGGTGGAACGTTGGCAACGGTACCTTCCAAAATCTTGAGCAGAGCCTGTTGGACGCCTTCGCCGCTCACATCGCGGGTGATCGAAGGGTTGTCGCTCTTTCTTGAAATCTTATCGATTTCGTCGACATAGATGATTCCGCGCTCGCAGAGTTCTTTTGCGTGACGAGGATCCATCGAATCTGCGGCCTGATACAGCTTTAGAAGGATGTTTTCGACGTCTTCACCGACATAACCGGCCTCTGTGAGGGCAGTCGCATCGGCGATAGCAAACGGAACGTTGAGCATCTTCGCCAAAGTCTGCGCCAGAAGGGTTTTGCCACTTCCGGTCGGACCCAGCATCAAGATGTTTGACTTTTGGATTTCGACATCGGTTGCACGGCCACCAGTTCGCTTGTAGTGGTTATAAACCGCCACGCTAAGCGCCCGCTTGGCGTACTCCTGACCAATCACGTATTGATCGAGGAATCCGACGATCTCCTTTGGCTTCGGCAACTTTTCTGGAGTGAAATTTGCGTCGCCAGCAGGTGCAGCACCTGCGGCTGGTCGAGTGGCTCGTCCAGTTGGAGCAGGTCGCTCGCCGTCGTTAACAAGAATATCGTTGCACAGGTCGATACAGTCGGAGCAAACTGCTCCGTGCAAGCCAACAATGAGCTTTCTTACTTGCTCTTTGGTCTTGCCACACAGACTGCACTGGTCCCTTCGCTCGCTTGACTTCGCCATGACTAATTCCTATTATCGTGCGCCTGGGGCCAAAACTTTATCTACAATTCCGTAGGAAAGTGCTTCATCGGCCGACATGAAGTAGTCGCGGTCGCAATCTTTGCGAACTTGCTCTGGATCTTTGCCGCAGTGCTTGCCCAGAATCGCCATCAGCGTGTCCATGTACTTATCGATTTCTCGAACCTGGACAGCGATATCAGCCGCAGTTCCGCGGAACCCGCCGCTCACTTGGTGAATCATCACACGAGCGTTCTGCAGGCAATAGCGCTTTCCGGCTGCGCCACCACTGAGGAGCACCGCACCCATCGAAGCGGCTGTGCCGACACAATAGGTGTTGACGTCGCACTTGATGAGCTGCATCGTGTCATAGATCGCAAGACCCGCAGACACCGAACCACCAGGGCTATTGATGTAAAACTCGATGTCTCGATCTGGGTCATCTTTTTCGAGGAACAGCATCTGAGCAATCAGAAGATTCGCGACGTAATCGTCCACCTCCGTACCCAAGAAAATGATGCGGTCCTTTAAAAGACGGGACCAGATGTCGTAGGTGCGTTCGCCACGCGCCGTTTGCTCGATAACGTATGGAATTCCCATGTTGTTTTGATGTCCTCCCTGACATGTTCGGCAGAATTGCCGAACAGCATTACTGTACCTTTCCTACGAACCAGCAACTTTACTCGGTTCGATAAGTTGCCGAAGGTCCCAAATGTTTGTGAATTCGACGCCAAAATAGGACGTTGAAGATTCCATTTGATTCCTTGTGCGTGGCCGCAAGCGTGAGCGAAATCGCTCCGCTGGTTGGTGGTCGATTGCAGAAAATCATCATGCCCACGCCGCACTCATTTGGATTCGAGTTCTATGCTGGGAGGGTCGAATGGGTGGTGATCAGCTGGCATGCGGATTACGCAAGGATTCACGTCGCCAATCGGCCAGGCACGAAGATCGACTCTGCCCAATTGGCGACCGATTTCAGGCGAAGAATCCTCGGCACCGAGCTTAAGGGCGTGAAGCAGATGGGCTCGGACAGGATTGTTGAGCTTGAATTCGAAGGGGCTGAGGGCCGATCCCGATTGATCTTGGAGATCATGGGCAAGCACTCGAATCTCATGTTGGTGGACGAGTCGGGGCGCGTCGTCGCGGCTGCGAAGTGGTTGGGGAAGACCAAATCGAAGCGTCCGATCTTGCCGAACCAGCCGTATTCTGTGCCGCCGGTGGGCGTTCGACCCAAACTGCCTTCCAATCTAACGGTTTCCGATGCTATCAATCAGAAACTATTTTCGCCATTCCTCACAGACCTACTGGTTGAAGATGAGTCGTCGTTGGGCAGCGTGAAAGCAGTGTTCGCGCACCATGAACTCAAGCCCGTTTCTGTAGCCGATGTTGGGGTCTATCCCGTTTCCGTGGCAGCACTGATTGAAGGGGAAGTGTCCATCAAGAATTTCGGATTAGGAGCTGATGCGCACTTTTCTGCACTAGAATCGGGAGCGGTCTCGGATTCGCATCGAGCGAGGCTTGCCAACCAGCTTGACCGGGTGATTCTAGCCCGTGAGACTGCCCTCAATGACCTGCGACTCGCGGCTAATGAATCCGATCGAGCGGCAGAGTTCCAGCAGCTCGGCGAGCTCATCCTAGCTTACGGGTACTCGGCTGAAGTCAATGATGGGCAGATCGAAGTGTTCGATTACTCCGGCAATCTGGTGAAGATTCCATTCGATCCGGAGGAGTCGGTTCAAGAAAATGCCAACAGAATTTTTGGGAAGGCGAAGCGTGCGAAAGCCAGGCAAGAGCAAGTTCTGGAGACCATTGCTGGATTCGAAGCCGAACTTTCAGAACTACGAGCCCTCCGAAACAACCTCGATCACTACGACTCGGACCAAGAGTTAGACAAGGCCGAAGAGTTCGCCGCAGTGCATCGCTGGTTGAATGCTGCGCCACTACCGAAGGAAAAGGAAGATCGGCCGTATGAGGGGCACAAAATCCGCGAGCAGATGACGCGGCAAGGCTACAAGCTGTTGTATGGCGAGAATGCCACCGCCAACGACTACTTGACCCTCCGAGTTGCCAAGAGCAATGATTGGTGGCTACACGTGCGGGGCAATGTATCGGCGCACGTTGTGATTCAGTCGAAGGGGTCACCGGACAAGGTGCCGATGGAAGTGATACAGGCGGCGGCGATTATCGCCGTGAAGAACAGCCCGATGAAGCACAGCAGCTACGTGCCGGTGGATTACACGCTAAAGCGATACGTCAGACGCCAAAAAGGTTCTCCCGCGGGCATGGTGACCTATACCCACGAGAAAACCATTCATGTCGATGCGAGAAACTAGTCCGAATTCTGCCAGCAGATGAGCGGCAATTCGGTGCTGACTTTCACATCTGGATTCTTCGGAACGATTCGACAGACATATCCCAAATGGCCCGGGTCGGGACATTGGATTTCGGCTTCGAACGCTCCATTGCCCTTCGATTGGAGCGGCACGATCGTAGGATCGACGATCTGGCGATTGGCCCCGATCTGCCCCACCATTGCTTGGACTTCGACGTCTTCCGCGGTCAAGGTGCCCAAATCGACGGTCGCAGTGATCGAGAGCGAGCTCCCGACGCCAACCTTCGCATGGCCATTATCGGTGACAGAAACGAACTTGACTCCTGGCCATGCCGATCGGACCCGCTTTCGCCAGGCGAGAGCATCTTTTGCTCGTTGCAAACCGCCTTCTTGCAGGCTCCAATAGGCCGAGTTCGAAGGCATGTAGAACCGAGTGGTGTACTCGCGGACCATCCGCGCGGTTGAGAATCGTGGCGCCAAAGTGCGCATGGATTCGCGGATCATGTTGATCCAACCGATCGGTACTCCGTCCTCGCTTCTCGTGTAGAACAGTGGCGCAATTTCTTGCTCGATCAATTGGTATAGAGCCCGACTTTCCAGCCAATCTTGGCGGCCTTGATCGGGATCTTCGGTTCCATCGCCGATCGCCCAGCCGACGTTCGAGGCGTATCCTTCGGCCCACCATCCGTCGAGGATCGAGCAGTTAAGACCTCCATTCGGGATTACCTTCATGCCGCTGGTGCCACTGGCTTCCATCGGTCGACGAGGATTATTGAGCCACACGTCAACGCCTTGAACCAAGTGCCTTGCCACTTCGATATCGTAATCCTCGAGGAAGAGCATCCGGTGGCCAGCCCCTTCATGCTTGATGAAATTTGTGATGTCTTGGATGAGCTTCTTACCGCCATCATCTTTTGGATGGCTCTTGCCCGCAAACACAAACTGAACCGGTCGATCGGC
The DNA here is from genome assembly GCA_017303935.1 of Armatimonadota bacterium. NCBI lineage: Bacteria > Bacillati > Armatimonadota > Armatimonadota bacterium. The sequence continues at coordinate 189,980 of JAFLBD010000001.1, forward strand.
GTGGTTGAGAATCGCTTTGAGTCTCTCCTTGTCGCTGAAAAGCAAGAACGCGCGCTTGTATGTCGCGAACCGACGTGCAAATCCAATCGTGAGGATTCGTGGGTCTAGCAACGTGTTTGCTTGCTGAATTTCCTGGCGTCCGGCGTTTCGATTCTGCAAGGACTTCACGGTTCGTTTGCGTGCAAATCGTACAAAGTCGCCGCGGGCGTCTTCGCGCAATTCCCACAGTTCTTCCGCGGGCAGCTTCGAGGCCTTCTCCCAAACGGCCGGATCGCTTGGATCATCGCGCCAAGATTGTCCGAGATGACGGTCCAGCAGTTGAGCCATGCGCTCACCCAGCCAGGTCGCGGTATGGACTCCGTTGGTGATCGCCTCAATCGGAACTTCATTGACCGTGTAGTCATCCCACCGATCGGCAAACATCGCCTGACTGACTTCTGCGTGGAGCTTGCTGACGCCGTTGACGTAGTTTGCTCCGGTCATCGCCAGGATAGCCATGTTGAACGGATCGCTTGGATTCTCCGGATTCATCTTGCCGTAGTCCAAGAAATCGTCGAAGGCGAGCCCGACTTGCGAGATCTTCTTCGACATGTACTGGTTCAGCAGCTCGGGGCGGAATACGTCGAAGCCTGCTGGAACAGGGGTGTGCGTCGTGAAAACGTTGCCGCTGACGGTCACTTGTCGCGCTACTTTGAGGTCGCAATTGTGCTCCTCCATGAACTGCTTGAGTCGTTCGATGGTCAAGAAAGCGGCGTGACCTTCGTTCATGTGGCAGACCGAAGGCTTGATTCCGAGTGCTTCCAGAGCCCGCAATCCACCGATTCCAAGTACGATCTCTTGGCGGATACGCATATGCTCGTCCCCACCATACAGGTTGTCCGTGATCCCTTGGTCGATTTGATGATTCGCCAAGATGTTCGAGTCTAGAAGGTAGAGCTCGATGCGGCCAACTTGCGCTTTCCAGACTTGCACGGTGACGTTTCGGTCTGGAAACTCGACGACCACTCGAAGTGGCTGTTCGTCTGCGCCACGAACGAGAGTGATCGGATAGTTGTAAAAATCGTACGCCGGATATTTCTCTTGTTGCCAGCCGTCCTCACCCAAGAACTGCCGGAAGTAACCCTTTGAATAGAGCAGACCAACACCCACCAGTGGGATTCCGAGATCGCTAGCTGCTTTGAGATGGTCTCCTGCGAGGAGCCCGAGGCCACCACTATAGATTGGGAGGCACTCGTTCAGCCCGAATTCAGCGCAGAAATACGCGATTTTTGCTCGATCACGTTCGCCCGGATACTGCGCGTCGAACCAAGTGGATGCACCCATGTAAGCGTCCAAATCTTCCTTGGCGAGCTTGAGTTTGCTCAGGAAAAGGTTGTCCTTGGTGAGCATTTTTTGACGCTCTGGTGAGAGCCTTCGCATCAGCAGGAGTGGGTTGTGTTCGACCTTTTCCCAGAGGGTTGGATCGACTTCCTCGAATACCTCCTGGGCCTCAAGGTTCCATGTCCAACGGAAGTTCATGGCGAGCGCTTCTAGATCGTGCAGGTGGTCCGGCAGATCAGAAACGACTTCAAACGAGTGCGCATATTTCAAAGTTCGCATGGGTGAATACTGTTATTATTGACGGGATGACCCGAATTCTGTCGGGACAATGAATGCAATTGCCCCGCTGGCCAGGAAACGTTGGCATCACGGGGCAAGAATTGGCGAAGACTATCAGACCACGACTGCGCTGTCGATGTTGGTGAAGACGTTCTCCTTCAGGTTGGCCCGATCGACGGCTGTGATCACGGTGCGGTTTTTGACGCTCACCACGAGGGCGATGTCGTCAATCAAAACCAGGGACTCCTTTGCCCCTTTTTGAGCGGCTTTATCGACGCCACCCAGCACACGTTCCCACGCGTTTTGATCGAGTTGAATATCTCGGCTTTGCAGCCTTGTTTGAGCATGGCTGCTCACTTTGAGTCTATTTTCAAGGAGCTCAGTAAACGCCGACCGATCCGCCGGGTTGACGGCGGTTTTCTGCTGCGGCGCAACCTGTTGAGATTGCAACAGGTCCGCGATGCGATTGTTTTGAATCGGGTTACTCACGAGCGTTATTGAGCGATTTCTTGGATGCTATCAAAGGTGACGTCTACGGTGCCGCCATTGGCTTCTTTGATTGTCAACAATTGTTCGCCATTCTTGACGATCATCTTGACAACCTGACCCGTAGCGTACATGCCTTGATTATCGGCAAGTGCGTTCGCATTGGGTCGCAGTGCCGTGACCTTCTTGCCGATCAAGCTGGTTGCTTGGATGACTTCGAGTTTGTCGTTGGTCTTGTCGCTACCTTGCACCTGTCCGAGCTGAGCCATCTGTGCGAAGAAGTCTCGGTCGTTCATCGGTTCAAGCGGGTTTTGGTTTGCGAGCTGGACTGAGAGGAGTCGCATAAACGTCTCCATGTTCAGCTTCGTCTTTTCTTTAGCGGGTGTGACGCCAAAGTATTGTTCAGCTGAGATACTTGAGGATGATGAGATTGCTGCCATTTTCGTTTCCTTGTTGATTTAGATGACTAGATTCAAACTTCCTGGAGTTTGGTTGTTGATGTGGTTCGAATTGGTTGGTTCTTGTGCCGAATCATCGCTTCGGAGATTCGCCATTCGGTTAAGTCGTTGAAAGTCTTCGGTGGTGTTTTGTTGACCACGTCCGCTCTCGTTTCCGCCAAATTGAAGAGTTAAGGAGTTGAGGTTCAGTCCCTTTTGCTCGATCGTGTTGGAAAGCTGCTGCTTTGACTCTTGCATCGCGACCATGACCTTGTCGTTGGTCACCGAGATTTCCGCGTCCGACTTCGCGCCCATCGTCTTGATGGTCACGCTAATTTCGCCGAGGTTGTCCGGGTTGAGCCGAATGGTCATTTGGCTCAATGGCTTGTGAATTGCCATGTCTTCGATTCGGTCAATCGTCTGCTTGATCACCGCTTGTTTGAGCAGCGCGTCAGCTTCGACTGGCTTCGATTCCACCTTGATGGCTGGGTCGAGCTTTTGAGAGTTCAATTCGCTTCGAGGCGAGACCAGCAACGTGTCCGTCGAATCTGAATTTTCAATTTTCAATTCATCCTGATCCGCTTCCAGGTCTGCAAATTGAGTTGGAGGAGCACCTTTGCTCGATTCAATGACTGCCTTTGGCTCTGTAGCTGTTGGTTTTACAGCGGGTTCGTTGGCGGACTCGTCGGCGATCGGTGCTTGCAGAGATTCTTCGGAATCTTGTCCAAGCTGGTTAGATTTCACCTGTCTTTCTTCGGCGATTGCTTGTTGAACCACTGGTGCAGCGACCTCTAACTTCTTCGCTGACTCTGCTTGTGTTGGAGCCGGAGTATCCTGGACCTCGCCCTGATCAGCGTTTGGCGTCATCGCGACAATCACTTCGGATGCTGGAGCGGGGACTTGACCAGCTGTAGTTTGTGTCACCGCTACTTTGGACGGTTCCAAACTGATGACTTCTGGCTTTGTCGCGTCGACTTCAATTGGCGTCACATTACTTTGGATCGGAGTCGTGGGTGGAGCCGGAATTGGAGTCTGAGTCGTTGGTTGGACGACGGTAGCCGGAGTTGCTGCCGCGCCAGTTGTACCAGTGATACTCACTGGATTAAGGGTTTGGACCATTTCCGGATCGAGCACCTGGGGAGTGACAGATTTTTCGAGCCCGCGCACCATCATCAACGGCTCTATCGGCTTCGAAGTCGATGAGACCTGGGGTTGAGACGTAGCTTGAGGTGCAACTTCGATTGAGTTGGTGCCCGTTTCAGGAACGAATTTACCGGTAGCTACAACTGGGGTCGTGTTGACTTCAGTTAAAAACCCTGTCGCAGTATTCGGTGTAACCGAAGGAGTTGTCTTGGAACTCGAATCGAAAGCAACGACCGGCATGGCAGCGGAACTGGATTGCAGGCTTGCAATCGGTGCTGGTCCAGTTTCGGTAGTGAGAACCTTGCCGATCACGGGCACTGAACTCAACGACGGAGTCGGAGTGACCGCGGCAAACGGAATGAGAGCCACCGCAAAATTTGCTGCAATGGTTTCTTCTTGGAGAAGCGGGTCCTGCTTGGTGCTCACAGACTTCGGCTGATTTGAGCTTGCTTCCTGCTCCTCAATATTCGATTGTTTCCCGGTTGGCGGGCTTGCGTCTAGCGCTTGATTCAACTCAGACTCAAATTTTGAATCTGCCTGAAGTTTTGGTTCAGGTGCTTCCAGCGGCGTCGCGGCCCGACTTCCCAGGATGTTGAGCGTAATGTTCTCCATCCTTTTGGTTGTCCTGGTAGAAATATCGGCAACACTCAAGAAGCTCTTTAGGACGATTTTTGAATCAGGGTTCCTCTGAGCGAGCTTGACCTGCCATAATTTGACTTGCATGGAAGCCAGCTCACTACGAGCACCAATCAAGGCGGTGCTCTTTGATGTAGATGGCACCCTTGTGAATACGGTGGAGATGATCATTCACGGTTTGCGTGATGCGTACTCTCACTTGATTCAAAAGCAGTTTTCGGACGACGAACTCCGCCGTTTGATTGGGATTCCGCTCCGCGTTCAGATGAACCTGTATGGCATGGACGAGATGCGATCTCCAAATCTAGACGAGCGGGAGCGGTACACAATGGACCGCTACATCGTCCATTCGGACAAGATTCGGCTGTGGAGCGAAGTGACAGAAGCCTATGAGGCGGTCTGCGATCGATTCCCGACCGCGCTTGTGACCAGTCGAAATCGAGAGGAGCTCGACTGGATGATAACGAAAGTTCCAGTTTTAAGAAAGTCGAAAGTAACCGTTAGCGCGACGGAAGTGAGCAGGCCAAAGCCTGATCCAGAACCTGCGCTCTTGGCTTGTGAGTTGTTGAATTTGCATCCAAGCGAAACAGTTTTTATTGGTGATGCAACGCACGATATCCATTGCGCCAAAAGTGCTGGAATTCAATCCGTTGCCGTGACATATGGCAGTGCTCAGCGAGAGGATCTCGTTGCCGCAAGCCCCGACTTTTTGATCGATTCTCCCGAGGAGTTTCGAGCTTGGGTCAAGAACAATTTATTGACAGAAAAACATGCGAAATAAGAACTCGGACGACGCGCCAATTAGCGTACCGACAGAATCGAAGCGAGGTCGTGGACGACCTCGAAAACCAGTCGATCCGGAAGCCGAAAATGCTCCAAAGCGTGGTCGCGGACGACCACGAAAGCCGGTCGCTGAATCAGAAGCGAACATGCCCAAGCGTGGTCGCGGACGACCTCGAAAGGATGCTTCGGAATCCCTAACTGTTCCTGAAGTAAGCAGCACTTCTGCTGAGTTTCCGGTGCCGTTCTTCCGCCCAAGAAAGACAACTCCGGAGAAGCAAGTTGCTCGAGCCGAGGACCAGCCAAAGCAAACCGCACCCGCTAAGAACGCAAAGGTGCCGCTGTTTGGGAAGGCAAAACAGTCCGAAAAGAAGCCAGAAGTCGTCGCGGAGCAGCCTCAGAAGCCAGCCGGCCGCCAATCAAAACGTACGGAATCGAAGCCCGAAGAGGCGGTAGCGAAGGTGCCAACGGCCCCATTCGTCAGCAACCTCACCTCCCTCGACGGCGAACCATTGCCGAGGCCGCTTTTCCGCACGGTCGGACCAAACATGATGCCGGTGACCAAGCGCGGTCCTAAGCAGGCCAAGCCGACTCAAGCCGCCGAGGATTCGAGCGCTGCTCCCGCAGAGGAACCAACCGAAGCACCAGTCCGAAAAGTCCGACAATCTCGACGCGGCGAAAAGCGCGAAGCTGCGATCCAACGCGAGCAAACTGCCCCAGAGCCCGTCGTCGTAGCTGAGCCGGAGCCAGTCAAAGTCGAGACTCGCGAGATCGTGCGAGTTCCGGCAGATGCTCCGCAAGTGACGGTACGCGATGGTGTTCCGACGCTCGTGCGTGACGGACGCGTCTTCCCGCCATTATTCTTCTTTGGAAGCGTTGGCGACGAACACAAACTCGAAAACATCCTTGAGCAAGTGAAGATGGCCAGCGAGGTTGGCGTTCACGTGTTCATCTTGTTTGTCGAGCTGGAAGTCAATGACAACCACCGAGCTGATGACGCCGTTAAGCTCGCTGGCTACTTAACCAAGCAAATCACAGCGGTTGATCCTCAAGCACAGTTGATCTTCCGAGTGGTGTTTACCGCTGCTTCGAATTGGGAGCAGAAATACAAGCAGGGTCGCTATGTCGCCGAAAATGGGGGCGTTCCTGAGCCAAGCATCAGCGACGACGAATTCTGGATGGATGCGGAAGCCTGTCTTGTAGACTTTGTGCAAAAGACCCAGCAATTGGACACCGGTAAGAACGTGATGGGGGTCCACCTCGAGCGAGGCGAATGGTTCTTTGCTAGTGGTTGGGGCTACGATCAGAGCCCGGCCGCACAGGAAGCGTTCCGGAAATGGGTTCGACTTCGCTACCGAAACGATAGCGTCGCATTGTGCGCAAGCTGGTTCGATGGTCAAGTCCAGTTCGACACGGTTTCTGTTCCGGCATATTTAGATAAAACTCGTGCGGGCGAAGAGTTCGTACGAACCGGGCGCAAGTCACAGCGGGGGGTGGACTATCACCTGTTCTTGAGCGACAGCACGGTGGAGCGAATCGGTAGATTGGCCCACGCTGCCAAGAAAGCATCTGATGGTTACTTCCTGGTAGGCGTCAGCTATGGCTATTCGTTCGAATGGAGCCACCCAGCCAACGGACACCTCAGCTTGGGCAAGCTGCTGCGAAACCCAGAAGTGGACTTTATCGCTGGGCCGCCAAGCTACAAAAATCGTGAGCCAGGTGGATCATCACCATTCCCTGGTCCAGTAGACAGCTTCGCGCTCAACGGCAAATTGTATGTCAGCGAAGAAGACTTTAAGACTCCAATCAGCGGGAAGTTTGAACCTGACGACTTTAACCCGGTGATGAAGACGCCGCAGGCTTTGGAAACCGTCCATTGGCGCGGAGCCGGGTCGGCGCTTGCTCACAGCAGCGGCGTTTGTTGGATGGATCTTTGGGGCAATGGCTGGCTGAAGACCCACGGAATTTGGGAGCGCGGAAAGGATGTTCTTCGTTCGCTGGTTACTCGAATGGCTGCGCCACCAGCCGATCCTGAGGTCGCGGTGTTCATCGACGAGCGATCGCTGAGCTATTTGGTGGATGAGCGCGCATTCAGCTTATTGGTGCAAAACGTTCGCGAGTCGATTCTTCGCAGCGGGCTCTCGGTTGGTTTCTATCTCCTGAGCGATCTTGCCCACCGCGAGCACTTCCCAGAAGCGAAGTTGTACGTGTTCCTGAACGCGTGGGATATTCGGCCAGAAGTTCGAAGCGCGATCAAATCGCGATTGCAGCGCGATGGCAAGGTGCTGTTCTGGATGTATGCTGCCGGGCTGTTTGATGGTGGACGTGATGCGCTTGAGCGCGTGCGAGAAGTCACTGGAATTGCTCTGAAGCGACAGCCGTTCGCTTGCAAGAGTGGAACGAGCATTGTCCATCGCAAACATCCACTTTGCGAAGCGCTACCCGAGCGGAACTTGAACTTTGGCGGTGAACTTGAACCAAGCTATTTCGCGATTCCAGAAGATTCCGTTGTGCTTGGCGAATACACTTCAACCGGCCTCCCGAGTTACGTTGTGCGTGACTTCCAAGGCGAAGAGCCAGGTCAATCTTGGACTTCAGTCTTCCTGGGTGAGCCGGTGGTGACTCCTGCGCTTTTCCGTGCGCTTGGTCAGATGGCTGGCGCGCATGTTTGGAATTACGTTGAAGACGTGGTGCATGTAAGGGCACCGTTTGTGACCGTTCACTGTCGCGGTGCTGGACCGAGAACCCTTGCTGTGCCCGACAAGGCGTCTGTCTACAACCTTCAGCGCTCTGAGTGGTGCGCGACGGAAGCCAGTCAACACAAGTTTGTCGCGACAGACGGAAGCACACACCTCTTCCTAGTTGGCATCAAGAGCGAAATCGAAGCAATTCTTTCAACTGCGCCCGATTCACTCCTGAAGATCGAAGAACTGCCCGAGAAACCGGAGAACACGATCAACTTGGATGAAATCCATTTTGATGTTCCTATCATGCGAATGGATAGCTGGGTCGAGGATAGCTGGAATGAGGAGCTGGCAGATGTGCTCGTCGTAAAGCCATCGTCGATCAACGTGGATTATCAACTCGCTGATGAGGATGGGAGCGGCAGTTCGAGCGACCGGCGCAACGATCGACGACATCAGCGAAGGCGCAAGAATCGCCGACCGAATGAAAGTAAGGGCGGGACATCGCGTGACTTCGACGTTAAGGAGATGAACGTTGTCTTCCGAAAGCGCAACTAAGCCGTTCAAGAGCGGGATCGTCGCTCTTGTCGGGAAGCCAAATACGGGCAAGAGCTCGCTGACCAACCTATTGGTCGGTCAGAAAGTGAGCATTGTCAGCGATAAGGCACAAACCACTCGGCACCGGATTATTGGCGTGGCAACCACTGACGAATACCAAATCGTACTGGTGGACACTCCAGGAATTCACAAGCCCCACACTCAGCTCGGCAAAATCTTGAATGAGACCGCACAGTCTTCGATCGAAGGTGCCGACGCGTTGGTGATCATGGTCGATGCCAGCAAGAAAGTCGACAAAGAGGACGAGGCGATCGCTACAATGCTGAAGCAAACGCATTGGATTGATGCCGATGGAAAGGCTAAGCCGAACGTCATTCTCTGCTTGAACAAGATGGATGTTTTGCGCGCGATTGACGTCGAAGATCGCTATGAATCATTCACTAAGCTCTTCGGTACTGAAAATTTGATGATGACCAGCGTCACCAAAAATCAGAACGTTAATAAGCTGATTGAGATGATCTTGGAGCATTTCCCGGCCGGGCCGATGCTATATCCAGAAGACGAAATCACTGACCAGCCTGTCCGGCGTCTTGCCGCAGAATTGGTTCGCGAGAAGGTCTTGCGGCTGACGCGCCAGGAAATTCCACACGCTGTTGCAACGATCGTTGACGACTGGGAAGAAGAGCGCAATCTGGTTCGAATCGCGATGAGCATTATCGTCGAAAAAGATGGTCAAAAGGCGATCTTGATCGGCAAGCGAGGGGAAATGCTCAAGAGGATTGGGACCGAAGCTCGGTTGGAGATAGCAGACATCGTAGGGAAGAATGTTTTTCTTGAGCTGTTTGTCAAGGTCCGCACTGATTGGCGACAAAATCCACGAATGCTCCATGAATTGGAGTACACCGAAGGTTCCTAAGCGTCTACGAGCTGTTTAATTAGTTTTCCGAACTTTACTGCGTAGTCTTTGGTATCCATCAACGGGCTATTCATGAGAGAATCCCGGACTTCAGGGCGGGAAGGACGAGATTGAACAAGCCGCTGGACAATATGGGCGAATTCCTTTGGATCATTGGCGATCCAATCGCCGTGCCCTGTCGCGGTGAGGATGCTTCCTGAGACCCGTGACCGGTGGTTGGTTCCAGCTAGGCTAACCACCGGAGTTCCCATTAGAAGGCACTCAATCGTCGTAGTGGTACCTGTATACGGAAATGAATCCAGAGCCACATCGACCGCCGCAATCCTTCGGAGATGATCGGCGTGTGATGCCACAGAAGTCAAGATCTCCACTGTGATATTGGAACCAAAACTCTCATGGATGTGACGCAAAATCCTCGGTCCTGGTGAGTAGTTGAGCTTCAGAATCAGCTTGCACTCTCCGACATCTTCCAAGGCTTGTGCCCAAAGCTTGAAGGTGGTGTCTGTGAGCTTTTCGCTGGCGTTGAAAGAGCCGAAAGTGAGTATCCCAGTTCGGTCATCTTGTGGCAGAGGGGGCAACGGTGCACCGTAGTCGTAGCATAGAAACGGTCGATCTAACAGAAGAACTTCGTTGTTCCCATCGTCTGCGTAGGCGTCGCCGAGCTGATCCGCGAGCGGAGATGCCATTGGGTAACCGATGGCACTGATGACTTTTCTGGCAGGATGACAGGCTACGTAGTCTGGCCGGCTGGAATTTGACATTCCTCCTAGATCAATGAGTAGGTCTAAATTGTCCCTCTTTATGATTTCGAGATTCTTCGAAAAATCTGTACTCGGTGAGAAGTCTCGATAGTTCAGAAGCTTGGCGTATTGTTCGGTCACCGAATCAGGTCGATCTGTTGTGGAGTAGACGAAAACTTCGAATCCCGAACGCCTCAAATTTTCGATTAAATAGCGGCAAAAATAGTCGACCGCGTGTTCTCGAAAATCGCCGCTGATAAATCCGACACCTATTTTCCTAGAATTTCTGGAGTTAAGTGAGATTCGGGGAAACTGCTTTTTGAACGCGAGTGCTGACTGATTATGGTGTTGGACAACCTGCGTTTCCGGCAAATGGTCGCAATAGAGTGCCGACTCGGCCAAATTTCTCTTGATATTTAATGTTGGAAATTCAGCGGAATATTCAGCGAGAAAGTCGTGTGCGAGGCAAACATCATCACGTCGCAAAAGACCGTAATGGTTCAAAATCACAGCCTCGTTTCGACTGATCAATAATCGTCGTTTGCTGAAAGATATGGCTTCCGAAAGGAAATTTTGATTTGCGAGGCAGATCACATGGCGATCCAGAAGTTCAATATTTGTCGGATCAATCGCGATCAACCCAGAGGAAATCGTGAGCGCTTCAGCAAATCGGCGGAGGTTCACGAGCACCTTAAGGAGTGCAAACTGAATTCCGTGATCATTTGGCACTAACTCATATGCACGCGTCAAGCAGTCCGCGGCTTCACTAGGTTGCTGGAGGCTATTGAAGAGCATGCCGCAATGCGCCTGAATAGCGGCCAAGTCCTGATGGCGCGCCGAGAGTGCTACTGCCATGGACTTGGCTTCCTCGAATCGCCCTTGCTTCGCAGCAGCGAGCGCTTGCTGAAACTCGGCTATTGGGTCCAACGTTTGCTCACAATGTCCTCGATCATCGCCTCAAATCGACGGGCGTATCCGGCGTGATCGAAGATGACGGAATCCTGAACTTGCTTACGCAATGATTGCCTCGACGCTCGTAATCCCTCGAGATCGTCCACCATTTTGCGGACAACTTCCACAAGTTCTTCGCTGGTGTCGACGGCCCATTCTGGATGGCCGATAGCGGCGAGAAGGCTTTGGGTCACTCGGCTGCGATGAACGGTTCCAGAAACGGACACCACGGGCACTCCCATCATCAGGGATTCCATCGTGGTCGTGGTTCCGTTGTACGGGAATGTGTCGAGCGCAATGTCGATTTGGTTGTAGGTCTGGATGTGGGCGTCTGGACTTTTGGCATATGGCAAGAACCGGATTCGGTCCCCAAGGCCATATTTATCGAATTCTGCTTTCAGACGATTCTGGACGACTGGTGCCCCTGAACGGAGGCTCTTCAGGAGGAGTTCTGATTCTGGGAAAGCTTGCAACATCGCGCTCCAGTGGCGCACCGTTGTGGAAGTGATTTTGACGTCGTTGTTCAAAGATCCGAAGGTCAGACGTGAGCCCGATTGGCGACGAACAATGTTCGGCAGCGGATAAATCGGGTCGTAGGTCAAGAAGCACGGATCCATCCGGTAGCGCTGCTCTGGCCCCCAATCTTCCGAATCTGAAGGATCAGTGATCGAATCGACGATTCTGTAGTCGATGCATGGAGAGCCAACACTCGACGCGTAGCCGATCATCGAGATAATCACCGGGGCGGGCCGGGTCGTGATGACGTCGGGGCGACCGCCACCGGTCAACCCAGCTAGGTCAATCAAGACGTCGATTTCGTCACCTATGATGAGATCGTACAAAGCTCCCGTTGAACTGACGGAATGCGGTCGAAAGGTCATCAGGCTTCGATATTGTTTAGTAAACGAATCAACGTGAACGTTGAGGCTATAGCCGAACAGCGAGAACTTGGACTGGTCAATGTTCTTCAAAAGCGGCAGAAGGAAGAAGCTAACTGAATGGGCGCGAAAATCTGCGGAGAGAAACCCTAGTCGCAACTTACCGCTGGGCTGTTTGACCGAAGGGCGATAACCAATGGCGAGTCCCTTTTGCAACTCCGCGACTTCGTTATGAATCTTTGCAATCTCAGATTCCGGCAAATCGTCGGGATAGAGGGTGTCCGGTGCAAGCGATCTCAAGAGTAATCGGCTGGGGCTGCCGGCAAGAATCTTCTGCAAAAATTCAGCGCCGCGCTTTGGGTCGAAATCGCGCAATGTCGCATAGAAATTTTGGGTCACTTGCTCATTGGTCGGTGCCAGTTCATGAGCGCGTTGTCCAGCAATAGCAGCACTTTCATAGTCGCCGAGGTGAACGTGGCAGTTCATGGCCAGGTCAAAGGCATCCATCGCATTTGGATCGTCTTTGCAGATTTCATTGGCAATCACCAGCCCTTCCTTATATTTCTTCTGCGCGACCAAGGAGGCGCCAAGGCCCGATTTCGCGGTCAGGAAAGTTGGGTCGAGCTTCAATGCGCGGGAGAAATAAACTTCGGCGTCGACTGCTTTTCCAGATTGGAGATGGATGACCCCTGCAACGTACTGAACCCAAAAATCCTTTGGAAATTGGATTGCAGCTCGAACGATGGCTTGAATCGCATCTGCTCGGCGATCTGACTCCATCAACAAGACTGCTTTTTGCGCTAATTCCTTTGCAACAGACACTAAGGGCAATTATGACGCCCCACCATCTCTGGTGGCGTTAGACTAAAATGAACTGTGCTTCGCGTGGTCATGCTCTCATGGGAATACCCGCCCCGAATCGTGGGTGGAATCAGCCCCCACGTGTTTGACCTATCCAAAGAGCTCGTCAAGCTTGGGATCGAAGTGCACGTGGTCACCAAGGCCACGCCTCAAGCTCCGGACGAAGAAATCGAGCCGAGCGGCGTGCATGTCCACCGTGTGCATTTGGAGCACGAACCCAACGACTTTGTCCACGAAATTCAATTGCTCAATAGGGCAACTGACCTTCGGGTTCGCCAGCTGCTAGAAGACTGGCGACCGGGAGGGCAGCCAACCCTCTTTCATGCGCACGACTGGCTCAGCTTAGATTCCGCGCGGGAACTGAAGTACGAATACCAACTTCCGATGATCGCCACGGTTCATGCGACGGAAGAAGGACGGAACGGCGGCATCTTCTCGCCGATGCAAAAGTACATCCACGAGCAAGAGTATTGGCTGACCTATGAAGCATGGCGAGTGATCGTTTGCTCGGAGTACATGAAGGAACAAGTCGGACGATCTTTCGCTTGCCCTCAAGACAAAATCGAAGTAATTTACAACGGCGTCGACGCGAGGAAGTTTGAATTCGAGTGGGATGACGACAGTCGCGATGCCTGGCGCAAAAAACTCGCCTTGCCCAAGGAGAAAATCGTGATGTATGTGGGGCGATTTGTTCGCGAGAAAGGGATTCAGCTCTTGCTCAATAGCGCGTCAACCATCCTCGCGAATGAACCGGATACGAAGTTTGTCATTGTCGGCGGCGGAAATCGTGAGCGGTTTGAAAAGTTTGTCCGATGGTATGGCCTGCAAGACAAAGTTCTGTTTACTGGATTCATGGCCAACCGCTCGCTCCACCAGCTTTATCGCTGCGCGGATGTTGCCGTCTTTCCGAGTCTGTATGAACCGTTTGGAATCGTCGCTCTGGAAGGGATGGCGGCTGGGGCTGCGGTGGTGACTAGCGATGCCGGTGGTTTGAAAGAAGTCTGCCTGCACAATGTCAGCGGCACGAATTTCTTTGCGGGGAACAGCAACAGCCTCGCTTGGGCGGTGCTCAGCGTCCTGCGCGATCCTAAGAAGGCGGATCGAATGAAGAAGATGGCGCGTGCCAGGCTCTATCTCGACTTCAATTGGGAGAATATCGCGGCGCAAACCCGAGACCTCTACTTTAGTGTCTGGAACGAATTCGTGACTAGCCACCACGCTGGTTCGTCGTTGTGGCCGATTTTGGAAGGTGCAGAGGAGCGGGCCGAGCGAGCACACGTCAAGCAAAAGGCGGTTGTCGGCGGATTCGAAAGTCGCAAGGTCGTGCCGAGCCATGTTCAGGCCCCGGCAGAACCAGTGAAGGTTGATAAGATCGCTCCGGGCCGGTTGGCAGATTCATCAGAAGAGATCGACGACGGAGTCAGCGAATAATCGTGGATTCTCGGTTAGAGTTTGCGGTCAAATCAGCACAAGAGGCAGCGCACATTGCCCTCAGCTATTTTGGTGCGGACTTCAAAGTTGAAGAGAAAGAAGATTCTAGTCCAGTAACTATCGCTGACCGCAGGGCTGAAGAGCACCTGAGAAAGCTGATCAAATCTGCCTATCCCGAAGACGCGATTTTCGGCGAGGAATTCGGCGAGGATGGCACAGGAACTGGTCGTTGGCTAATTGATCCTATCGATGGGACCAAGAGCTTCATCTGTAATGTCCCGCTATTCGGGACTCTACTGAGCTTCGAGCGTGAAGGAGTGCCCGAAATCGGCGTCGCGGTGTTTCCTGCGCTGGAATTGTGGATCTATGCGGCCAAAGGGCAGGGCGCTCAATCCAACGCCGGCCGGGCAATGGTCAGCAAAACTTCAAATCTGTCGGAAGCCGTAATCAGCTGCGGGTCGATCTCGTCACTTGACAAAACCGGCCGCTTGGCAGACCTGACAAAGCTCAGCCACCAAATTCGAGCCGTGCGGGGATGGAGCGACGCATACGGACATTTTCTGGTCGCAACAGGGCGGATTGAGGCCATGGTTGACCCAATCATCAAACGATACGACATCAGTGCCATGGAAGTCATCGTACAAGAGGCGGGTGGCAAATGCACCGACTTTTCCGGGAACCATTCACCTCAAATTGAAGCGTTGAGTAGTAATGGCGCGCTACACGAAAAGCTATCGGCTTGCTTTGTCCAAGGAGTGAACTAGTCATGCGAGTTATGGGCGTGGACTTTGGGCGAGTAAATATCGGCATCGCTGTCGGAGAATTGGAAGCTGAAGTCGCCTCGCCGAGGACGAGATTGCTCGCCACTGGCACACTCGCGAAGGACGCGATCGCGATCTCTAAGCTCGCGCAGGATGAAGAAGTGGATCAAATCGTTATCGGAATTCCCGAATTTGAGGATGGCAAAGCGGCCAGAATTTGTAGAATGCTCGCCGATCGAATTCGCGAACAGGGATGGATTGTTAACGAGGTTGATGAGCAACTCTCCACCGCCGAGACACATGAACATTTGAAGGGAATGGGATACACCGCTGCGCAAAGAAAGAAACAAATCGACAGCGAATCAGCTTGCCAGATCCTCTACCGATTCTTTAAGGAGCAGAAGAATTAGCATCAAAAAAGTACTCATCGCCGCCACAGCTGTGATCGTTGCTGTGGTTGTAGCGTCATCCGTATGGTTC
Organism: Armatimonadota bacterium; assembly: GCA_017303935.1. Lineage (NCBI taxonomy): Bacteria > Bacillati > Armatimonadota > Armatimonadota bacterium. The sequence goes on from JAFLBD010000001.1 coordinate 205,321, forward strand.
AACAGCCAGCTTGGCCCCGGCAAGCTCTCAAAGGAGAAATATCTCTATTTCGACAAGTCGATGAGCCGGAAACAAGTTGTTCAGCGGCTTGTTGATGCCGACGTGATCGCGAATTACCGGGCATTCGACCTGTACGCCCAATACAAATCTGCCCTGCAATCGGTTAAGCCCGGCATGTACAAGTTTGTGCCGAACATGACCGTGGATCAGGTTATCGCCAGTTTGAACTCGCCAATTCGGCAGATGGTGCGTTTGCCGGAAGGGTGGTGGATCGCTCGCACGGCCAAGCGACTCGAAGAAAACAAAGTTTGCACCGCGCAGGAGTACATCGACCTCGCCAATGACGCCGAGAAATTTCGGAAAGCGAATCCATGGCTCCCGAAACAAGCAAAGACCCTCGAAGGTTTCCTCTATCCGGACACATACGATCTGCCGCCGACACTCGGCGCAGAGAGGGTGATCAACTTGCAGCTCGCGACCTTCAAGAAGCGTGTGCTAGAACCCGAGAAGAACTTCTTCGACCTGTACAAAATCGTGACCATTGCATCGATGGTGGAGTTGGAGGCGAAGCTCGATTCGGAGCGACCAATGGTGTCCGGCGTGATTCACAACCGCGTGAACAAGTCGATGCGGTTGGAAATCGACGCTACGGTCTTATATGCCTTGCAGGAATGGAAAGTGCTTGGGCCTGGAATCGTCGGAACGGTCGATTCACCCTACAACACTTACCGAAATTCTGGATTGCCTCCTGGGCCAATTGGCTCTCCAAGTCAAAAGTCAATTCAAGCGGCAATGAACCCGCAAAAACACGGGTACCTTTACTACGTTGCTAAGGGCGATCTTTCAGGTGGGCATCTATTTGCCCCGACCTATAGCCAGCATCTAGCAAACATTCGGATCGCCAGAAGGATGAAGCCACCGGAGCAAAATTGAGTTTTAGATCAGGCAGTTTTGATAGGGAAGGCGTTTCGGCAAATATCCGGCGATTTTGCCCTGTCCGAGCCGTGGATTCGGTGACGCACATCACGAGTGAAGAACTCGTTCACCTCGGCAAATCGGGTGTGTTACTGGACGCCGACAACACGCTCTTGCCTTGGCGCAGCGAAGAACTTCCGGAAGGAGTTTTGAACTGGATTGCATCGCTCAAGTCTGCGGGAATAAAGCTATGCCTGATCTCAAACACTCGAAATGTTGCCCGGCTTGAACGCCTGAGCACGATGTTAGAAATTCCTTATGCATTGGGCAAATTCAAGCCTAGCCGAGAGAAGTACGAACACGCGCTGAAGCTATTGTCGATTGACCGAGATCAAGCGGTCATGATCGGTGATCAACTGCTCACGGATGTGTTGGGCGCGAATCGATCCGGAATTGACTCGATCCTTGTCAAGCCTATGGGCACGCATGAATTCGTCGGAACAAAAGTGAACCGGATTTGGGAGCGTGCATTGCTGAAGAGGCTCCATGAAAGCCTTATAGACAGCAACGACGATCTTCCCATAGTCGAGCCGACCGGAGTTTTTCAATCCAGGGTGGTGCGGCAATTCTTCAAGTTCTGCATTGTCGGTGGATCGAGTTTTGTAATCGATTACTGCATCAGAATGACCCTGCAATTTCAAGCAGAACTCGGCGGAGGCAAGCTCAGTGGCACGATCGGCGCACAGATGAAATCTGCGCTGCCGACTTTGTTCACCTCGCCGGACCCCAAAGACGCTTTTTGGCCCGTCGCTTGCGCCGCTGGAGCCGCGATCGCGATCGTGAATAGCTTCGTCTGGAATCGGCTTTGGACGTTTGGTATCAAAGGAAGGCAGGACTCCGGCGGCCAATTCGCGCGGTTCATTTTGATCTCGGTTGTCGGGTTGGTGCTCAACGTGTTGATCAGTTCCGTACTCAATCACTTCATCCCAGGTGATCCAAAGCAAGCGGCGCGTATCGCCACCTTTGTAGCGGCTGGAGTGGTCGCGATTTGGAATTTCCTCGGTCAGCGCTTGTATGCCTTCCGAGCCCATCGACATGGGCTGGATGCTTAGTGCGAATCGTAATCGCCGTACAGCGTTTGAATGTAGTTGATCTGCCCGAAGTGGTAGTACAGGTTCCGAAGCGGGAAATAGCAGATGTGGAGCAGTGGCACTTTCAGCCCTGGCCGCAATGAGACTTCAAATGTGTAGTCCTCTTCTTTCAGATCACGCATTGCTGCGTAGAGCGATTCGTACGCAATCTCAATATTCCCCAGTACATGCGGTAGTGAAATCTGTTCGCGAAGTTCGTGCTCGAGTTTAAAGAACTCAGGAGTGAAGAAGTTTGCGTTCTTTTCTCTGATGATCCGGGCAAACCACTCCGCGACTTGCAAACATTCGGCAAGCTGGTTGATGGCGGTTCTGCCAGAATCTAACGGCTTCCAAGATTGGCGCTCCTCGGGCATAGCCTTGGTTGCGCTGATTGCTTTGTCCAAACCGTCTTTGGTCATCCAGATCAGAAGCTCGATTGTTGTCATTAATTTTGCAAGAATACACCGGATTTTTTAAAAATGAATGCCGAACAGTTGACTGTCATCTCTCGATATCAAGCGAAACAGATTTTGGAAGCACGCGGATTGCCCGAAGTCTTCACATCGCTGGACCTAGGATTGACCCAAATTTTGTTGCCGCTGAATCCCGATGGTGCCGAAATCAACGGCACGCTATTAACCTGGGCGCAACTCAAAAAGATTGGTGAGGAAGAGCGAAAGTGCTTTCGGATCGATACGAAGGGCGTCCACGAAATACGTCTGTTCAGCGAAGAAACTCAGTGGGTGCGCTCGCTTTGCCCCACCGAGAATTCCCCCACCATGCTTGTGAGTGGGATTCCGATGCACCGCATCAAGGACTTTGACCCCTGGGCGGACGCGGAAAGAAAAGTTCGGGCTGCCGGCCCGCTCAAGGGCACAGTGCTCGATACGGCGACCGGCCTCGGATACACGGCGATCATCGCTTCGAAGAAAGCCGATCAAGTGGTGACATGCGAACTCGACCCGACTGGCTTGGAGATCGCAAGGCAAAATCCTTGGAGCCAGAAGCTATTTAACTCAGAAAAGATCACTCAGATCGTCGGAGATGTTTTTGAAATCGTAGACCAGTTCCCTCAAGGGCATTTCTCGGCAATTGTTCACGATCCACCGACGATCCAGTTTGCGGGTGAGTTGTATTCGCTCGAATTCTATCGAAAGATCAAACGGGTGCTTTCGCGACATGGGCAGTTTTACCATTACATCGGCGATCCAGAAAGTGCCTTGGGGCACAAAACGACAGAAGGCGTCATAAGACGCCTTCATGAAGCTGGTTTCACTCACTGCGAGCGCCGGCCCGAAGCCTTTGGCGTCACCGCGAGTGTTGGGATTATAAAGTCAGGCCGCCGTCAACGGTGATGACTTGTCCAGTGATGTAGCTTGCCTGAGGACTGGCTAGGAACAAGACGGCTGCGGCGATATCTTCGGGAGTGCCAAGCCGCCCGACGGGAGCGTTCTTGATCACTCCCTCCTTCATTTCATCACCGAGCTCGCTCGTCATATCGGTCTCGATAAACCCAGGCGCGACCGCATTGCATGTCACTCCACGCGCGCCAAGCTCTTTTGCAAATGATTTGGTGAGTCCGATCATGCCTGCCTTACTCGCTGAGTAATTGACCTGGCCCGCGGCTCCGGTTTGACCCACGATGCTGGAGATATTGATGATCCGTCCGTAGCGCGCCTTCATCATCGGGCGGTAGACCTCTTTCGAACAGCAATAGGCACCACGGAGATTGACCGCAATCACTCGGTCGAAGTCTTCCATTTTCATTCTGGCGACGAGGTTATCGCGAGTGATCCCGGCATTGTTGACCAGAACAGAGGGCGTTCCGAAGTCTGCCGAAATTTCTGCGAAAACGCTTTCGACGTCGGCCTCATTACTGACATCAAGGCCGTATGCCTTTGCGCCGTTCCCCACAAGGTCGGCGGTCTTTTGCGCATTCTCCTTTGTGGTAGCGATGCAGGCGACCTTGGCGCCGGCTTGGCCGAATGCGACCGCGATCGCTTGGCCGATACCTCGGCTTGCGCCGGTGACGATCACGACTTGATCTTTAAAATCTAGGTTCATTTTAGTATTTAGCCCTCAAAACTTGGCAAATTTGCGCTCGTACCGAACGCGTACGACTTGACTTCTTTACTGATTCGTTTTAGCAGACCGGAGAGTACTTCTCCCTCTCCGCATTCGATGAACGTTTCAACTCCAGCCGCGAGCATGTGCTGGATGGACTCGGTCCATCGCACTGAACTTTGCAACTGCTTTTCGAGCAGATCTGCCCAGACCGCTCCATCAGAAATTCCTTTGGCTTGAACATTGCTGACTACCGGAGTATGCGGCGTTTGCCATTCAAAGCTCCGAAGAAATTCGCCCATTTGTTTGGCCGATTCCGCCATCAGCGGGCTATGGAATGCACCGCTTACATTGAGTGGTAAGACGCGCTTGGCACCCGCTTCGGAGGCTAGTTTGCCACCCGATTCGACGCCTTGTGCATCTCCGCTGATGACCAACTGACCTGGGCAGTTGTCGTTCGCGATGACCACGACGCCCTCAGCGTTTTTGAGCGCCGCTGAAAGCTGATTCGCGTCCAAGCCGAGCACGGCTGCCATTGTCCCTGGGGGAGCACTCGCCATGATCTCACCTCGCTTTTGAACCAACTTTGCGCCGTCCTTTAGGCTGATCGCACCTGCTGCGACGACCGCGGCATATTCGCCGACGCTATGCCCGGCGAAGAAACTTGGGGAGACAGTCTGCTCGGATTTCAGCACCTCCCAGGCCGCCATCGAGGTGGTAAACAGTGCGAGCTGGGCATTTTGGGTCAGACGCAGAGTTTCTTCATCAGTCTCAAAACAGAGCGCCGCCAAATCTACGCCTGTGGAATCGCTGACGGTCGCGAATACCTCTTTCGCAACATCGAAGTTGGAGAAAATCTCTTGCCCCATGCCCGGTTTTTGCGATCCTTGGCCAGGAAAAGTTACGGCAATCATGCTGGCATTATGGCAGGAGTAGATCGGTGCTCGGGAGGTATCCTCTTAGGTTCAGATGTTCCAAGATTTTGATCTCGAAGTGTTCCCAAATCCCGCGCCGCACCGCAATTATGTGATTAGCCACATCAACGAAGAATTCACAAGCGTATGCCCAAAGACTGGTCTGCCAGATTTCGCGACGGTGGAACTGGAGTACATCCCGGATCAGACTTGTATCGAATTGAAGTCGCTCAAGTATTACTATCTTGAGTTTCGCAATGCGGGGATCTTTTATGAAGCCGTGACGAACCAGATTTTGGACGATCTCTACGCTGCGTGTAAGCCGCGATGGATGCGGATTACCGCCGATTTTGCTGTTCGTGGTGGAATCTCCAGCACGATTATCGCTGAATCCGGCCCCATGCCTGGTTAAGCCGTCGAAACCGGACTGGAAAGCCAGTATTGGCCAAGGTCACCTTTGAATTGCGCTAATCTGACTTCCGCTCTCGGACGCCTTTTCTCAGGGGCTTGTTGCCAGATTGCATCTGCGAATTGCCAATTTGGACCATACGCGGTCCAGTGTTGGATCTGATCTCTCGGGACCGATTCTAATTCTGGGAGCAATCGACCGTCGCGGCAACGGCGGGCGAACTCTCCAACCGTTGGATAGGGCGAAATTGCCCCTTGTAGATCATGGCCCGTGTTCGGAAGGCACAAGAATCTTGCCGACTCTGGAAGGTCGCCCAAATAAACTTGCGCTGCATCCACCATCCAAAATGGATCGTTGGTGCCGGTGATGATGAGCAGCGGAGCTTGGGTTTGGTCAAGAAAATGAATTGGATCGACCAACGCTGCAAGTTCAAGTCCACGGGGCTGCTCCAGTAGTTGCATCATCTCGCGACTGGAATAATCAACGAGTTTCTCGCTGTAGTCCCCCCACCGAGCTTTCTGCAACGCCATTTGAGCCGGGAAATTCAGGTTATCAAAGACCATCGGAGCGGCGCCAACTACGCGACGAGGAATAGTACCGGCGGCCAGATACGTTGTCCATCCGCGCTTGCTGCCGCCAGTCAAAACGAATTTCGAAATCTTGCCTGAAGTGTGCTCAAAAAGAGCTTCCATCAGTGCCCGTACCGATTGGACCATCGGGAAAAGTAGGGGCCAGGAGGGATCACCTGAAACCAAGTATTCCTCGAAGCTCAAGGCGATGAGGTCGTCTTCACGTCGGTCCCACAGCGGCTGATTTGGAACATCAAACAAAGTGGCTACCGGCATCTGACTGTGCCGGATGAGAGCATTGTGAACCGGCAAATCGGCCGCATCCACCCGGTCGCCCGTGATGTTGATGATGGCGGTATCGCCCTCGCCGCCATTCCACCAGACATCGTGATGCCACGGGTTGCCTTGCCAATTTTGCGAACAAAGTCGATAACAAGGCACGGGACTTTTCGAAAGAAATTCCCAACCTAAAACGGGTTCTGTTCCGTCTAGAAAGTCAGTCAGGGCTTGCCTTGGATGCCGCATAAATCCACAATTTGCGTCGTAGGGGGTAGCAACCCGCCGTGCATTAGGGTTATTCTGGCAAAGTATGGTTCGTGTGCGTGTGCAGCGCGCTCGAATGAGTGGGACATTAAACCGATGTTGAAACGTTGGATATCTTTGGGGGCTGTTGCGATCGCTATGTTGGGCGCAACCGGTATTGCCTCTGCGTCTATTCAAATCCCCGATGTGGCGATTGAAAAGGCACTGTCAAGTTCTCAGTTCAAAGTGACTTTCTCGTACTCGACTGCAAAGTTGGTCGAATTGAAGGTCAATGGAATGAGCGTGGGCACGCGAGTCGTGAATGGCGAGCTTGAGGGTTCGGCAAACTTCCGAATCGATCAAGCCGTTCTGAACGAAGGGCAAAACAAGGTCGAGGCGCTGGTTTTTGATGCTTCGGGCAAGTTGCTCGGCGTCGAAAACAGCACGATCACGGTCGATCCAGTCACAGACTCTCCAGTCGTGGTCACCATGCCAAAGGCTGGTCAGACAGTTCTCGGATTGGTCAACATCCAGATCGAATTGAAGCGCACTTTCGGAAAGGCATACGCCAGCTTTATGGTGGATGGCGAGTGGAAAGCGCTTCGAAACTTCGAGCCATACAGCTACGTTCTCGACACCGAGAGTCTGTCCAACGGCTGGCACGAAATCCAAGTTTGGGTTGTGGACGAAAACAACACGACCTGGAAGAGCCGAAAGGTACGAATCTTTGTGAACAATCCAGGCGGTCGCACGGATCGAATTGAGACTCCTCCAACTTTGGCAACGGTTCCTCCAGTACCAGCCGTCGCCGATCTGAAGGCGATGGCTCCAACGATCGCGGGCCAAACTGCAAAGCCAGTCGGCACTCGCCCGATGACGGTTACTCCGCCAAAGTCGAGCACGACTTCCGTCAGGTCGCTCACTCCGACCGGCAAGCGAACGGCACCAGTAACGAAGCCTGCAACTGTCAAGCCAGCTACCAAGCCTGTAACAACTAAGCCTGTGACTCAACGCAACAACGGCATCAAGCCGTTGCCAGCGGTAAACAACACTAAGCCTGTAACTACTAAACCGGTTACTACAAAACCTGTTGTTAAGCCAGCGCAAAACGTGACTGCTGCAACTCAAACCGTCCGAATCACTAAGGGCACCCGGGTGAATTACAGCGGTGCGCTCAGCCTCACTTACAATGCACGAGTCGTACAGTTCGACGTTCAGCCACGAGTGACCAACGGTGTCCCATTCACTCCGTTCCGCCACCTCTACGAGGCCGCTGGTGGAAATGTGAAGTGGACTAACGACGACAAGACCGTCCGGGCAACCGGTGCAAGCGATGCCATCACTCTGAAGATCGGCGATAAGACTGCACTTTTGGGTTCCGGCAAGTTGACTCTAGAATACGCTCCGTTCATCGAACGCGGTCGAACCGTGGTTCCACTGAGCTTCATCGGCGAGTCCCTCAAGGTCAAGGTTGACTTCGATCCAAAGAGTGGTCACGTCCTGATCACCAAGAACTAAGTTCAAGCTAAGTTGAACTCAAGAAATGCCCGTTCCAAGTTGGAGCGGGCATTTTTGTGTTTCAGCCCGAAAATCATCTCTAAACATTTCTGGGGCAAGGGCCGATAACTCAACCATAGGAGTCCCTCTTAGAAAGGCTGTAACACACCGTGAGTAACAATAAAGCAGTTGAGAACCGTCAGTACAAGCGCTGGGATATCTTCGAGTATGCCCTGGTGTACAAAGAAGGCGACCAGTCTCCTGAACCCGCGATCATCGTGGACTTGAGTTTGGGCGGAATGCAAGCTCGATCTCGACGACAGTATGAAGCCGGGGAAGTTTGCCTCATTTCGATTACCGACGATGAGAACGAACAGATCACAACCCACGCCGAAGTGCGATACAGCTATCCACTGCAGGGCACCGATTTACACTCGACCGGACTTCGGTTTATGCCAGGCTCCGTCGAACAGCGGGTTGCACTCGTGAACTACATTCACCAGCGGTTCCGCGACGATATTGAATCCATTGCCATTTAAGAACATCCGTCACCTCAAACAGAAAATAGCGGCTGGTCAATGCACCTTGACCAGCCGCTATTTTTCTTTAAGATGTTGTTACTTACAGCCGCAGCCGCCGCAACCGCCGCCGCTTGGGCCATCGCTATCTTCGGTTTTGAACGAAGATCCGCATCCGCAGGAGCTGGTTGCGTTTGGATTTTCAACCTTGAATCCGCCGCCCATTGGGTCGTCGATGTAGTCCACGATCGAACCTTCCATGTATTGAAGGCTCAATGGATCCACGATAACCTTCACCAATTCGGTTTCAAAAACCTGGTCGCCTTCCTCTGGACTGCCGTCGTCTAGTGCCATTCCATATTGGAGGCCAGAGCAACCGCCGCCAGCCACCCAAACGCGCAACTTTGCGTCTGGTCGGGATTCAGCGATCATCAGTTCCTTAAGTTCTGCAGCTGCACGAGAAGTCACGGTAATTGCCATTGTTTCAATTAATTCCTAGAGAGTTCTACGTTCATTTTGACATACCAATCTCTACATTTGAGTATTTATATGATCAAATGACACCAATTTTGAGCCCGAATCGCTTCACTCAGGTAAAAATGAGGCATGAGGCAATGGCCCATTTTGTTGTCGGGATTCGTGGGATTAGGGATTGGCGGGTTAGCCACTTATAACCGGACTGAGCTAAAGCCCGCCCATGTTCCCACTGCGCCAACTGCCGTGTCGACAACTGCGATCCCTGCGATGCAGTCTGTGACGAGCGTCACCAACCTGTACAATTCCATGTGCGCTAAGTGCCACGGTGAACGCGCACAGGGTGGCGGCGGCGGAACGAAGAGCCTGAACACGAAAGAGAAGTTCCTCCAAAAGTACGACAAGATTTTCTTTGATACGATCAAAAACGGCACCGAGGACACGATGGAAGCGTACGGAACGACGCTTACGGACCAGCAAATTTGGGGGCTCGTTGTCCATATTCGAGAACTTCAGGCATCGGCATTGCGTGCCGAGTTCGGTGATCCAAAACCGGTGAATGGAGTTTTTCCTTCAACCTCACATCCCTACAAGGTAGAAACCGTCGTTGATCGGGGCAAGGGGCTGCAAATTCCATGGAGTCTAGACTGGTTGCCGGATGGAACAATGCTGGTTGCAAATCGCCCGGGTGCATTGGTCAAGGTCAAAAATGGGGATGTCATCGCCACGATTGAGGGCACTCCAAAGGTGTATCAAAACGGCCAGGCAGGTTTGATGGATGTCGCCGTACATCCGAATTACTCCAAGAACGGCTGGATTTACCTTAGCTTCTCGGATATCGGCAGGGACAATCCCAGCCTAGGGTTTACCAAGATTGTTCGAGGCAAGCTGGATGGAAACAAGTGGGTGAGCCAGGAGACGATTTTTGAAGCGGACCAGAAGCATTATTCTGGAGGCGGTGTTCACTTCGGAAGTCGAATCGTTTTTGACGGAAAAGGTCACATCTTCTTCTGCAGCGGCGAACGCGGACGCGGACCACTAGCACAAGATTTGTCCCGGCCGAACGGCAAGATCTTCCGCACTTTTGAGGATGGAACTATCCCGCCAGACAACCCGTTTGCAAAATCGCCGAACGGTGAGCTGCCGCAGATCTGGTCTTATGGTCACCGCAATCCGCAAGGGCTTGCACTGGATCTTAGCGGTCAATTGTGGGACACCGAGCATGGCCCTCGCGGTGGTGACGAAGTGAATAAGATCGAGAAGGCAGCGAACTACGGTTGGCCACTGATCGCATTTTCGATCAACTACAACGACGCACCAATGGAAACACCGTGGCCAAAGGCTGGGCAAAATTTCAAACTGCCGGCGTTTCGTTGGTTGCCAAGCATTGGCGCCTGCGGGCTTGATGTCATCAGAGGAAACGCGTTTCCAAAGTGGAAAGGCGACTTGGTCGCTGGCGGGCTCGTCGGACAGAACATCGACCGCATTCGAATGAAGAATGGCGAGTTTGTCGAGCGTGAGGAGCTGATCCACAACATCGGCCGAGTCCGCGATGTCGTTGTCGGACCGGATGGCAACATCTACGCCGCTCTAAACGATCCGGACAAGATCATTCGAATCGTTCCTGCGAGCACGCGCTAACGTCAGACGCAACGAAGGCCTCCTCGCGTGGGAACGAGGGGCCTTGTTGGTGGGGTTTGCTTGCTTTTTGGGGGGAGACTCAGGAGAGAAGTTGTTTAGCCTGTGAGGGCAATCTGATAGATTTCTTCGTGTTCGTTTTCCAAGATGGCACGTACGTTCGGACTCATGACTTCCGCCACTTCTTCTTCGTGATAAACGTAGGTTCGTGCTTGGAACGAGGCGAAGGCAAATCGCATCTGTTCAAGAGATTCGTGGACGCCTGGTCCCGCTTTGGTCATTCGGGTCGCGTCGAGTTCAATTTCAACATTCGAACCGAGTGTTTCAAGGATCGAGGTGATCTCGTCTCTGAGAACTGCACACTCGCCAGCGGTGACATTTCCGCCAAGTCCTGCCTGAATCAATCGGTCTTCTGCGCTAAAGGTTAAAAGGTACATGCCGTGTTTTCTATCCGTCCCCTGGGAGGGTTGGCCCCCAGACGATAGGTGTATGCCACGCCAACCAAACGGCCCACCCAAGGACCTTTACCAGTGCCCAATTTATCGAGTTTTATGACCAGCAGTGTTGTTGCTGTTAGTGCGTTTACCGTCGGCCTAAATGCGGTCAGTACGGTTTCTAGCTAGACGGGTTACGGGGATTTGGGCACGTTTTGAACCTACGATTTCGTGGTACAGTTCCGAGCACATATGGTCGCTGAACAGCATTTTACGTGGCATAGCCCTGCTCTCGGGCAAGAAACTCGGATGAGTGTTTTTGGCGACAAAGGTACGCCACTGATCCTTTTCCCAACGTCAATGGGCGGCTACAACCAGAATATCGACTTCGGTTTGGTGGGTGCGATCTACCCATTTATCGCCAGTGGAATGGTGAAAGTCTATTGTGTTGACGGCATCGACAAGCAGAGCTTTTATAACTACGATGTCCATCCATCGGTGCGAATTCACAACCACAACTGCTACGACAGCATGATTCTCAACGAAGTCGTCGCCAGGGCAAAGCACGAAACGGGTAAGGATCGCGTGATGGTCGGAGGGTGTAGTTTTGGTGGATACCACGCCCTGAACTTCGCTTTTCGGCACCCTTCGGATGTTTGCGAGATGATCAGTATGGGCGGCGCATTCGACATCAAGCAGTTTTTCTACGGCTACTACTCCGAGGATGTCTATTTCAACAACCCTGTGGACTACATGCCAAACCTATCGGATCCATCCTATATCGAGCCGATGCATCGGATGGGCATCGTGCTTGGAACCGGTCACGATGATATCTGCCGAGCAGATAACCATCGAATGGCGCACATTTTGGGTCTGAAAGGCATTCCTCATTGGTGCGATGATCGGCCCGGAGTTGGGCATGATTGGCCCTGGTGGCGAGTTCAACTATTCGATTATTTGAACATCATTTTCAATCGCGGCGGTCATTGATTTTCAAAACCTGAAGTAGATTGCAAGCTTCGAGACCTGAGGAAAATTGATCGCGTTCCAACCATTCTCTATGGGACAACCTAGCAATTGTATGGTGATCCTGTGAGAACGCTGGAACGTCTTGCCGATTCAGGTGAGCGTGGGCAACTCGACAATCGTGAGCTGAAGTCTCCGTCGAGCGCAAATTCACAGAATCCGAATGCATTGGTAGTTTGATCCTAAATCAACTTAGGAAAACAATACGCCATGCTACAAGCCATGCTTGCCGGTGTTGCGAGTATCAAAGCTCAGCAAACCCGGATGAATGTGATCGGAAACAACCTCGCAAACGTTAACACGACTGCCTATAAGGGCGCCCGTGTTACCTTCCAAGATATGATCGCCCAAACGATCCGTGGTGCCAGTCGGCCAAACGGAGCGAGCGGCGGTACCAACCCAATCCAATACGGTCTTGGTGTGTTGGTCGCAGGAACAGACGTGAACTCAGAACAGGGTTCGCTCAGTGCGACGAACCGCCCAAGCGACCTCGCTGTCCAAGGAAACGGTTTCTTTATCGTTTCGAATAGTGAGCGTGTCGCCTACAGCCGAGACGGCGCCTTTGACTTGGACGCGAACGGTGTGCTTGTCCAGCGATCGACCGGTGAGCGATTGGTCGGTTGGGTTGCAGATGAATTCGGCAACATCGATACCAACTCTCCAGTTACTCCGACGAGCTATCTCAGTATTCCGATCGGTTCGCTAGACGCGGTCCAATCGACTACTCGAGCTTCGTTCAAAGGAAACCTCGACGCAGAAGCCGGATCCACAGACAGCTGGTCGGTCGTGCAACGAGTGTACGACACCTTGGGTGGTGCGCATGACATCACTCTGAAGATGTCCAACCGCAATGCTCCTCCTCTTGGCGGTGCCGCAGTTCCTGCGGGTGCTGTCAGTAGCTGGGATTGGGAAGTCACCGAAGGAACGACCGTGATTGGTAACAACGCTTCGACCGGAAACGCCCGACTGTACTTTGATGCAAACGGAAAAATCGTGAATGGAGACGTCCTGGGCAAAGTCACACTCCCAGCAAGTGGTAGTGCGACTTCTTTCTCGGTGGACCTCGACTTCAGCCGATTGAGCCAGCTCAAGGCTGAAAGTAACGTCACACCGTTTGACCAGAACGGTTATCCACCCGGATCGCTGCAAGGCTATTCGATCGGTGGCGACGGAATCGTCACGGGTCTGTTTACCAACGGCCTCACACGATCACTCGGTCAAGTTGCAATGGCGATCTTCTCAAACCCAGGTGGTTTGGAACGAACCGGAAACAACCTCTGGCGAAGCACTGACAACTCTGGTATCCCGGTAACAGGAACGCCGAAAACGGGTGGTCGAGGTAGCATCAATGCGGGCTTCTTGGAGCAGTCCAACGTGGACATTTCCAACGAATTCACCGACTTGATTATCACCCAGCGAGGTTTCCAAGCCAATACCAAAGTCGTTTCAACAGTCGATGAGATGTTACAAGACCTCATCAACATGAAGCGGTAATTCCGTAAGTTGATTTCGTCCCCAGGTTCGCTCTAGAACTTGGGGACGGTTTATATTTTGACCGGGCTATAATGGCCTATGATCTCTTCCGTTCTCGGACTTGCGCTCGCCTTCTCGGCGCCCAATTTCCACTTCGATTCCAACGCGCCGTATCAAAAATCGGTGCCTACGGTTGAATCGATTTTGGGATATGAAGTTGGAGATCGTCACACTGTTTTTTACGATCAAGAACGCGTCGTTCTTGGAATTGCGAAAGCTGCACCAAACCGGGTCAAGGTGCTCGAATATGGGAAGAGCACCGAGGGTAGGCCGCTTCGAACCTTAGCGATTAGCTCTCCACAAAACCTGAAGATGCTTCCGCAAATTCAGAAGAATCTGCAGCAGATAGCAGATACAGGCCGTACCGCCGAAACGGATCGATTTATCAAGTCAGGCCCAACGCTGATCTGGATCAATCAGTGCATTCACGGTGACGAGACAGCATCATTCGAGTCGGCGATGGAGTTGCTCTACAACCTCGCAGCCAGCGAGAGCCCACGTATCACAAAGATGCTCGACAACGTGGTGGTGATGCTAAATCCGGTGTACAACCCGGATGGTCACGAACGTTATGTTGTCGCGTACAACTCACTCCCCACGGGTAATGCAGACCGCGGCGGTTACGATCAGAGCATGCCGAGCGCGTTCTATGGCCGCGCAAACCACTACCGGTTTGACATGAACCGGGATCGAGTCGCCTTGAGCCAGGCTGAAACGCGGCAAGAAGTGGCGCACGTGCTGAAGTGGAATCCGCAAGTTTATGTCGATCAGCACGGCGAAGTCGAAACGTATTTTTTCCCACCAGTACAACAATCGGTGAACGCGAACGCCGACCGAGCGCGGTACGAAAAGTGGACCTCAATCTTTGGAAAGGCGACGGCTTCTGCGTTTGATAAGCAAGGTTGGACTTACTTCATCCGCGATCAGTACGATTTGTACAATGTTTGCTATCTGGATGCCCACGCAACGTTGATGGGCGCGATCGGAATGACCCACGAGACCGATGGAGGGGAAGTTCTGAAGCAACTTCGCTCCGACGACACTCTTCTAACGCTGCGCGATGGAGCGATAAAGCACTTCACTTCCGCCCTTGCTGTCCTAGAGTCTGCTAGCGAGCACCGCCAAGAGCTTTTGTCCTCGTTTGCTGACTTCAAAGATAGAGCAGTTACAGGTAAGCATGCTGGGAAATTCCAGCGCGTAGTTGTTGAATCGGATGACCCACGCGAGTTGATGCGGTTCTCGGCACATTTGGCCAGGGCCGGCATCAAATCCAAATTTGCCGGTGGGAGTTGGAGTCAATCCGATGCGCACGATTACTATTCCAAAACGGTCGGCGCCCGTCAATTCCAATCCGGCTCGTTGGTCATCGACATGGCGCAGTCACAGGGACCTTTCGCAAAGGCGCTCCTCGAACCGGTATCGGATTTTGAACCTGAATTCATTCAGCGACAAATGGCAAAGCTGAAGAACGACAAGCTAGGCAAACCGGATCCAGTTTTGGATTCATTCGAATTTTATGACACGACAGCTTGGAGCCTGCCGTACGCCTATGGGCTGCAAGCAAATTGGTGCGAATCAGCTCCACCTGTTGCCGTGGGTTCGGCTAATCCACCAAAACCTGACACCGCCGATTCTTCTGTCGGCTACGTCTTGCCGTATTCCGACCGCGAAGACGTTTTGTTTGTGAGCCGCCTATTATCCAGCGGAATCAAGGTCTCTCAGAACACGAAGCCGATGAAAGTGGCTGGCAAATCATATGCGGCCGGGACTTTCTTTGTGCTTAGTGCCCGAAACAGCTCCGATGCGATGAGCAAAGTGCAGTCAATGGCAAAGTCGGCAACAGTCGCGCTTGCACCGCTGACGACGAGCTACCCCGACGATGGTCGAGAGGGTCCCGGCAGTGAGAGCATGCGGACACTGAAAGCCCCCAAAGTCGCTGTGTTCATGGGTGGTCCCGGTCAATTAACTGGCGGCGCACTTTGGTACCTGCTGGAACAGGAATGGAAGCTGCCATTCACCGCAATGTCCAACCAAGCCATGAGCAGCGGACTTGAAAAGTTCTCCTCGATCGTGTTACCTGAGGGGGTTTCTGGTTCGACTAGCGGAAAATTGCGCGAATGGGTGCAATCTGGCGGATGCCTCGTTCTGCTGGGCAACCACCGCTGGGCAATGGGCGAATCTGGGTTCTTTGATAACGACTCAGTAGAGGGTGAAGCGAGTCTTCCAGGTCTGTTTGCAAAAGCGGAAATCGACCCGATGAGCTTCTTGGGATATGGCTACAAGCACACCTGGCTGCCGATGCACATCGAAGGTGATAGCTTCAGCAAGGCTCCGAAAAGCGGCTCAGCAGTGCAAACTTCGACCGATGGGGATTCGGTGCTCGTGGGCTGGAAGTGGGATAACACCAATAAAGACCTCCGCGGGATCAGCCTGGTCGAAACCGCTCAAATCGGTAGAGGCAAGGTGGTTTGGTTTGCTCAGGATCCAACTTTTCGGGCGCAATTCCCAGGGTTGGATAAGCTCATTTTGAATGCGATTATCCTTGGCCCGGGTTCGTAGTACGCCCTACATGCCGATCCATCGCTACCAAGAAGAAACGGTGATTGACGCACCGCTGGACCAGGTTTTTGGCTTTTTTGCCGATGCCGCGAATTTGCAAAAGTTGACCCCGGCCTCGCTTCAATTCAAAATTTTGACCCCGCTTCCGATTGAGATGAAGCCGGGCGCTTTGATTGATTACCGCCTCAAGTTGCGCGGAATTCCGATGCAGT
Source organism: Armatimonadota bacterium (assembly GCA_017303935.1). Taxonomy (NCBI): domain Bacteria; kingdom Bacillati; phylum Armatimonadota; species Armatimonadota bacterium. The sequence continues at coordinate 221,735 of JAFLBD010000001.1, forward strand.
GGCGGACCGAAATCACGGTTTGGGAGCCTGGCGTTCGGTTCGTAGACAGCCAAATCAAGGGGCCTTATCGCCAATGGATTCATGAGCATCGATTCCAAGCTGAAGGCGACAAGACCCGAGTGTGGGACACCGTGGACTACGAATTGCCGCGATTGCCTCTGGCCGAGCTTGCACACAAACTGTTTGTTCGGAGCGAAGTTCGGCGCATTTTTGCGTTCAGGGGCGAGGCCATGCGGCAAGCGTTTCCGCCTAAATAACTACTCCGTTCGCCACATCGACCAGAGGTTGGTTTCTTCCCAAACGTCGGTCGGTTCGTGCCCAGCCAGGCGCAGACCGAGCATGATAAGGCCAGCATGCCAGCCCTCGTGCCAGATCATATGCTGCAGGAAGTTGATCGGAGTTTCGTAGCCGCCGCAGGGTGACTCTGGGGTCTTGAGCTTGACGGCGAGGAAGTTTCTGATCGCTTGCTCGCTGGCACGAAGTGCCACGCGAATGGCGTCAATATCCCGGGATGCCCGATAGATATCACCGTCGAGCGTGAACAAACTGGGTAGCCCTAAATTCTCTGTCTCGGCAGCGTTGCTGAGCCAAAAGGTGCGGACTTCAACAATATGCGCGAACTGGATGGCCAGATTCCAGCCATCTTCGGAGGGCTTCACTTCCAAGAGCTCCGGATTCATTAAAGTCAAAAGGTTGTTAATGCAGGCACATTGGCGGTCCCACGAGTTCAAAAGCATCTGGATCATCAGTTCCATTTCTCAAATATAGCAGAAATATTTCTACATGATTGCGATTTCGGGATTTGAGGGGTATAATCCCACGCTGAAAGGTTACGGCGGTGTGCCGTTGTACGGAGCCTCCCACGGGAGTTTGCGTAGAGCGGCAATTCGGCTGAAACCAATCTTCCTCGTTCGACCATTAGCGACGGCGAGGTGAATTTCGAGCGAGGCTTGAAACTAACGAAATGCCACTAGATAAGCAAATTAAATCCCAAGTTATCAATGATAACGCCGTCAAGACCGGAGACACCGGTTCAGCAGAAGTTCAAATCGCCCTATTGCAGGCTCGAATTTTGCAAATTACGGATCACCTCAAGACCCACAAAAAGGACTTTCATAGTCGCCGAGGTCTGTTGATGATGGTGGGTAAGCGACGTCGGCTAGAAGCCTATTTGAAGGCACGAGATATTGAAAAGTATCGTGCACTGATGAAGAAGCTGAACATTCGTGAAGTCAAACCTCGATAGCATTTAGCTAAGAGGTAAACAATGATACAAACCCTGACTATCGAAATTGGGGGCAAGTCCCTCAGTATCGAGACTGGTCGTGTTGCCAAGCAAGCTGGCGGAGCCGTCTTGCTTGGCATGGGTGAGACTGTCGTATTGGCGACAGCCACCATGTCCCGAAACCCTAAACAGGGGATCGATTTTCTCCCCCTCACTTGCGATTTTGAAGAGCGACGCTATTCGATCGGCAAGATTCCTGGAGGCTTTATCAAGCGCGGTGGCCGACCTTCGGATCGCGCAATTCTCACTTCCCGACTGATCGACCGACCGATCCGCCCGTTGTTCCCGAAGGGACTTCGAAACGACGTTCAAGTCATCGCAATGCCGTTTTCGGTTGACATGGAATGTCCGCCAGACGTGCTTGGAATCACCGCTGTTGGTGCCGCGCTGGCCCTGAGCGACATTCCATTTAACGGTCCGGTTGCCGGCGTCCGAGTCGGTCAAATCGACGGCGAATTCATCCTATTCCCGACTTACGAAGAAATGGGCCGCAGCTCCATCGATCTTTGCGTGGCGGGTCACAAGGGTGCCATCAGCATGGTCGAAGCCGGTTCTGACGAAGTCAGCGAAGAGACCATGATCAAGGCGCTCAACTTTGCTCATGAAGCGATTCGAGAGATCTGCGAGCAGGTCGAAGCGTTCGCCAAGAAGTACGGCCGCGAAAAGCGAGAAGTACCACTTTCGCTCATCGACAAGAAGCTGATCGAAGCAATCAAGAAGGGCAGCGAAAAGGATATCGAAAAGGCTCTCTTGAACCCAGACAAGGCGACAAGAGAATCCGCACTTGACGATTTGGTCAAAGAGATCATCGCTAAGTACACCGAAAAGTACGCCGATGAACCTGAAATGCTGGCGCAACTCGCTGAAGCTTCCGACAAGGTCGTCAAAGACACCGTTCGAAAGCTCATCATCGAGCAAGACAAACGTCCAGACGGTCGTGGATTGAAGCAGATTCGATCGCTTGAGGCTCTCGCAGGACTCTTGCCACGAGTGCACGGTTCAGGTCTCTTCACACGAGGTCAAACGCAGGTCCTCAGCATTGCAACGCTGGGAACACCTGGTGATGCGCAATCGCTCGACGGGCTCGAGCCAGATACCGAGAAGCGGTACATGCACTTCTACAACTTCCCACCATATTCGGTTGGCGAAGCAAGGTCAATGCGTGGCCCAGGCCGACGCGAGATCGGACACGGTGCGCTGGCCGAACGCGCTCTCAAGTCGGTGATTCCGCTCAACGACCCGAACTTCCCCTACACCGTTATGGTGATCAGCGAAGTCCTGGAATCGAACGGTTCGACTTCGATGGCATCTGTTTGCGGCTCGACGCTCGCGCTGATGGACGCTGGCGTTCCGATCAAGGCTCCTGTGGCTGGTATCGCGATGGGGCTTATGTCTGACGGCAAGACCTTCAAGGTTCTAACCGACATTCAGGGCATGGAAGACTTCTGCGGAGACATGGACTTCAAGGTCGCTGGAACCCGCGATGGTATCACCGCGCTCCAACTCGACACGAAGCTCGACGGTATCCCAGAAAAGGTTCTCGCAGACGCTCTACGACAAGCCAAGGAAGCTCGATTTGAAATCCTTGACGTGATTGACGAAGCGATCCCAGAACCTCGATCCGAACTCAACGAGAACGCTCCAAGAATCACCACGATTCAGATCAACCCAGAGAAGATCGGTGCCGTCATTGGCCCCGGAGGCGCGACGATTCGAAAGATCACGTCGGAAACCGGAACCAGCATCGACGTTCAACAAGACGGACGAATTCTGGTGGCGGCGACCGATGGCAACGCAGCCAACCAAGCGATCGAAATGATCCGTGGACTCACCGCTTCGCTCGAAGTCGGTATGGAGTTCACCGGAAAGGTCACTCGCTTGATGGGCAAAGGCGCCCTGATCGAGATGCCAGGCGGCAAAGACGGCCTGGTTCCAACCGAGCTGATCACCGTTCCTGCACCACGACGTCCAGACGACGTGATTCAGGTCGGCGATGAACTCACCGTGCGCGTGTACGAAGTAGACGCTCAGGGCCGCGTAAACCTCACCGCGCTCGGTGTGGCGCAATCGCACCCGAATCTCGCCGCAAATGCTGAAGCCGATGGCAATACTCGCCCAACCGGTGGCGGCGATCGTGACCGAGGCGGACGCGGTGGATTTGGCCGAGATCGCGGAGATCGAGGCGGCCGAGACCGTGGAGATCGAGGTGGCTACGGCAACCGAGACCGCGGAGACCGTGGTGATCGGGGAGATCGTGGAGACCGAGGCGACCGTGGAGAGCGCGGTGGACGAGACCGAGATCGATCGGAGACTTCTGATCGAGCAGCAGTCGATGCACCAAGCGTGCCAGATAACCTTCCTAAGAAGGGCAATGGCGACGGTGAAGACTCGTTCAACACTCGATTCCGCCCTCGACGCTAAGCTCGTGCTGGTAGCGAAATGAATGGCCGCTGGAGTTCTTCCAGCGGCCATTCTCTTTATGCGAGAACTTTACAGGACGCCCGGGCCAGTCATCACTTCGTAAGTCGGAGTGATTGCCGCGGCGTTTGGAGCAGTGAACTTGAGATCGAACCGCACGGTAGCTCCGGCGGCGACTGATGGCACCGAAGCGGTCTGATACACCTTTCCAGCAGAAGTCAGACTCGAATCCGTCTTGTTGACCAGCACCACTCCGGAAGGCAGGCTCATTCTTAGCGAAATCGGCCCGGTGATCGAAGAGGCCCCGATGTTGGTCAACACCACAGACATCGAGTACTGTCCACTGTTTGCGTCCAGAACCGGAGTGCTTGCGGACAGGCCAAAAGCGGTGCTAGCCGTTGCAAAACTGAGATTGAATCGCGCGGAGCTTAGCAGCGAAACAGCACTCGTACCAGGGTCGTTTGCGATATTCGATTGCGATGGCAAGAACTGGTTTGACAGCCAAGCGGAAGGTGCCGGACGGCCGCCCAGAGTCCCGCGAAGCGGATCGGTCGAAGCCAAGAAGGAATTCGACTCGCCTGTGGAGCCCAGCCATGCCACGAGATTCATGCCTGTCCCTGAGGTGAGGGTGCCCGAGAATAGCGTCCGAATCGGAATCGCGATCTCGACGCCCTTGGCGGGATCGGTCTTGTTGGCTCGAATGTCGGTCACGAGGCTCGCAGAGAGCGGATTGAGAACTCTCAAATTCGACGAATTGATCTTGTACAATCCGGCCTGCGCGCCAAATGTGAAAGGCGTCACCAATCCTCCCGCGAATGGGGCTTCGGGCACTTGCTCCATCGATGAGTTTCGGAACGCACCTACCATGTAGTCTGCGGCCATTCCTGGCGGCAAGGTGATTCGCGTATTCGAGATGAGGCGAGTTGCTGGTCCAGAATCGTCGTTTAGCGTGCTCAGATCGCGCACGCCAGTGCCTGATCCATCAATATCGATCGCTAGGCCCATACCGTTCACCAGCCCTTCGTTTCCATCGACCCTGCCTGCGAGACCCAGGTAAACATACCGGTCATCGTTCAAGGCATAGAGGCCATCGATCCGGTTCGAGTTCGAGCTCGGATTTCTGAACTGAGTGCTGAGCGGGGAACTCGGGAATTCAGCGAGGTCCCCGTTGATGACGACCTTCGTACCCAATCCGCGGTTGATATAGATAAAGGTGTTGAAGTCGGTGAAGGCTCCCGGATCAGAGCCTGTGTCGGCATACGCGCGAATCTTAAAGAGGTTCAGGCCATCCGGCAGCGCGCTGATGTCCATATTCGGGATTTCGAACACCCCGCCGCCGAGGTTGTCCATCGGGATGCAACCATCTGAAAGTCCTTCTGGCGTGTTCGAAAGTGGCGGCTTGCCCGGTAGAGCCATGCCGTTGTTGATTCGCACGACCGCTCCAGAGGCAGAATCCACGCGGAGCCGAAGCGTGAGCGTGTTGGAGGTCACTGTGGCGGAACTGAACGAACGGCTGGTTGAATACTGGCCGGCGGGCATGGAATTGGTTCCAAAAGCTACTGGCGTCATTCGTGTGCCGATTTGTTGGAACGCTGTTACGCCGGAGCCTGTGACTGGCTTCGGTGTTTTGGGTGCGTACATGACGTAGCCCTTGCCATTATTGGCCTCGGTTGCGCTGTAGTTGCTTGGGATTGTGAGGGTCACCGAGCCTGATGCGCCGACTGTTACATTGGGCCGCTGACCCGAGAGGTCCTCCAAGATGACTCCTGGAGTAAATCCAGAATTGAAAGTTACGGTCTGTGAACTATTATCGCCGCGGCTATTGAGCCCCACGATCATCACTCCGCGACCGTTCACTTGGCGTTCAAAAACGTAACAATTCGACGTTGTGTAGCGATTAACCGTGTAGCCGCGTCCAAACCGGCTGTTGGCATTGACCAGCTTGGTGACGGTGTCGCCGCCATTTCCGAGAGCATCGAATCGCCCCGGCTTAGGGAAGTTGGACCAGTTACCGGGCTGGATGTTGTTGCCGTCGTAATACACTTTGGCGCGACCTGGTCGGCCTAGGATGAACGCATAAGACAGGTTCGATGACGTTGGAGGACCATCGTCGTGGCTCTGCGCAAAGGTGACTCCGAGGTCTGGGCTGAGTCCGCCTTGTTGATAGAAAAGTCCGGTCGCGGGATCTGAGCCGTAGCCACTTGCGAGCGCAGCAGAAAGATCACCAAATCCGTTCGAACTCATGACATTCTTTAAGTTAAAGAACATCGGAAAGTCGAGCAGATTCGTGCCCGTTTTGGCATATTCTCGAAGCTCGTAGGAATTGCTTGAGTAGATCTCGCCGAAGAGGTAAGTGTTGGAATAGGCGGAGAGCACGTTCGGGAAGAGGTTGCCCTTGCTGAAGCCTTGAGACGCGGCTTGATCCGGTGCCCATCCGAAATATCCGGGCGGCATGTGCTTGACAGCATCGATGCGATAGCCGTCGAATCCGATCGAACCGGAGAGCCACTTGACCCACCTTTCGAGGAATTCCCGGACATCCTCAGCGACCGGTGTGTTCGACGGATAGAGCTGTGGAACCGTTGGCTGTCGGACAAAACTCGGCTTGCCCCAAACGTTATTGGAGGCGTAGGCAGGAAGTGTAAACGCGCCAGTTTGAGTGTTGTTGCCGTCTTCTGGCGCGATATCGGCCAGCCCGACAAGATCATGATTCAACATCCCGAACGTAAATGCGGACTCGTTGTTGAAGTTGATTTCCGTGTTGGAAGTGTCCGCTGAAGACTTGATATGGAAGTCCTCAGGGATCATATCCGGGTATTGATTGATCGGGTGATTCGCTCGGTTGGCGTTGTGGTTGATGACCAGATCGCAATAGACTTCAAGGCCGAATCTTTTGGCGACTCGGATGAGCTCTTGGAGTTCTTGCGTTGTGCCGAAGTTGGTTCGAACGGTGTTTTTCTGCAGCCGATCACCAAGATCGAAGCGATCGACAGGATCATATCCCGCGCTAAATCCACCGACGCCACCCTTTACTGGGCTGGGGAGGTAGATCGCAGAGTAGCCGGCTTCCACAACTTCCGGCAGCCGCGCCATGATCGTTTTGTAGTCGGTGGCGAACCATTGAAGGATTGCGCCGCTGCGATACTTTGGAGCCGGACGCTGATAAATTCCAAAATTCGCGGAGTTGTTGTTGTCGAAAAGCGCGTTCGCCTGCCCGGTTTTCGTTCCACGAATATAGAACTGTACTTGCGAGCCTTGTGTCCAAGGTCCGAGGTTCAGTGTCCACCGGGAGTTATTGTTGATGTTTTGCTGAAATGAGAATTCGTATTCTTGTGTAGTCGCCCAGTTATTTGTAGTGACTACGGCGAACACTCGCTGACCAGGTTCGATGGGCCAGGTTTCGGTCACCACGTTCAATTGTTGCCAAGGTTCAAGGAACGACCCGCGGTAGGGAAGCGCGCCTCCGCTTTGCGTCATCCGCGTATTGCCTAGCCAAGATAGAGCATACGTATTCGCGCTACAAAGCACACCACCTAAGGCTAACAACGTTGTGAACCTGAATCTCATGAGGTAACTGGATTATATTAGAAGACTTAGCAATTTGAGCAATGTTCCCACAGGTTCTCGTGCAAAACCCGTACCAGATCGGCTCAAAAAGAGAATCACCCAGCAATATTGCTGGGTGATTCAGGAGTTTGGTTGCCGTACTGAATTAGTTGCCGGCGCCTGGATTGGATGGCAGTGCGCGAACAGCCAAATTGCCTCGCATCACGTTGCCGCCGAATTCAAACACGACTTCTGGAGTGGTGCTGTTTTGTCGTGGCACCACGAATCGTACTCGGATGGTATCGCGTGGATGTTCTGCTGGTGGCTCGACACCTTGAGTTGGATTCCACTTGTCTTCGACACGGACATCTGCTCGGCCTTGGATTTCGCGCCGGCCTTGAGGAGTCATCCGAGTCAAAACGGCTCTTCCACCGAACTCGCAAACGGTGCCAGCGGCATTTACGCCCAGAAATTCTGGCCGCTCAAAAACGATTTTGATGCGGTCATTGGCATTCTCCGCAACGGTGTTGAAGGAAAATCGGCCAACGTTCACGACGGTGTTGTCAGGATTTCGCTTCTTGCCGACTTCATAGTTGAATTCAGCGCGCTTGTTAGCTTGGTTGACTGCGACTCCCTGTCCAAATGAAACGACATAGACTGGCGACTGTGCGATTGCGGTTGCTCCCAAACCTACAGCCAAAATAGTCAAACTCTTATTCAATAACTTCATTGTTTTCACTCCGTCAGGGCCAAAACAAAGTTGACCCGTCTCAATTTGCATTGACGACGGATCAACCGAAGTGTTCAATAATCGCGCTTTTTAACTAGGCGAAGGCGTGGCGCGAACCCGTTTGGTCTTGGTTTCGGTTCGGAAATTCACATTTCCGCGTGTCAGCCCACCATTAAAAAGCCACGGTGTTGTTCCTGGTGGAGCAAAGCTAACGTTGAGCATGTCGGTGGCTTCAGACGTCCCGTCCGTTATCGTGATCGTCATGATTCCCTCTTTGCGGGTTTCGGTTACCGTCGGCTTACCTCTTCCTCGCATGCCTTCCGTAGGAGTGGGCAGCGTCACGATTCGATTCGTCCAGACGCCATTGCCGGACATCACGAGCACACCGTTTTGAATTGAGAGTTCAGTGGCTCGCCGAAGTTCCATCTTGTTTCGATTGGTGGACGTTCCCCATTCGATGGTGAAACGCCCTTCCCGAGACTTGGTCACATCGCCTTCAGTCCTCACAGATGCAGAAATACCAAATGTAGCGAGAAGGTTCTCGCCGCCCAGCGCCGCGCCTGAGCCATTTGCTGTCGAGTTCGTTAGCGTGATTGTGTTTCCACCGGTTGAGGGTGGATTTTCAGCGGCGTGCGCACTGACCATTAACCCGACTGTGAGAACTTGAAAAGCCAAAAATTTTGTCAAAACTAGAAAGAACCTCCTGCACCCAAATGCTGGGCACGACAGTCAGATTCCGTGGATTTCCAAGCGATCGAATGATAGGATTACGGGTTATTGGCAACGCCCGCAATCCTATCAACGGCAAAGATCACTGCACTTTGCTGAGTTCTGACTTCAAAACGTTGATCGCGTCGATATTTTCTGGATCAACGTCGTTGAGGGCGGCAAGGTAGATCGAAACAAAATCACCGAGTACTGCCGCATCTAGCATCCGCTCCAGCAAGCTGTTTCCTTTTGCTTGAACGGTTGTAAACGGGCAGATTTTCTCTACGATCGATGCTGTAACAGCGAACCGTTTCTTCATTTTGTTGGACTCGGTTCCGTCCTCGATCAAGATTCCGGTGTATGCGCCAACGCTTTGTCGATCGGCTTGGACCCAACCCAAAATCTCGTTGTGATTGAGTTCCGGGAAGGTGTTGTTGAGCACCAGGTTCTTTGAATTCTCGTTGATCTGGCCCTTCCACCGGTTCGCGACAAGCCCCTGCCATCCACCCAGGCCGTAGAGCACGCCGAATTTTCCGTACAACTGCACGGCCAGCTGCTTAGCCTCGTTGGAATCGTGCGGCACTTCGATAGTCCATTCTTGGATTCGCGTTTCAAGATGCTTGGCAAGTGCCTCAACGTTCTGCTTAGGGAGCAAGCCCATCGAGCTACAAGCGATGATGACCGGCATGAGCATCCATCCGAGGGCAGTACGAGGCGGTTGTCCCGCCGGAATCAAGATGACGGTGTTGCCGTCCGCCTGTGCGAGCTCGGCGAGTTTTCCTCCGCTCGTGACGCAGATGATCTTGGCGCCTTTGCCCTTTGCGTCGGCATAAGCGGAGAGTGTTTCCTCTGTATTCCCAGAGTAACTGCAGGCGAAAACAAGCGTGTTGTTAGCTGCTCCAGCGTAAGCTGGAAGGTGGTAGTCGCGGTTGACGAGGAAAGGTACGGACCCCGACTCCTCGAAAAGTGCTTTGACGAAATCCCCGCCAGCTGCAGATCCACCAAGACCGGTCAAAACGACGAGCCCTGGGTTTTCGGAATCTGCTGGAAGATCTGAGTTCAAAGCGATTTCGGTTGCTTTTCGAACTTGGTTTGGGAAATCCGCAAACAAGGCATACATGCCTTTTGGATCGTTGCGAAGGACGAATTCGCGAGAATTAAGCTGTGCGGCCAGTTCCATGGCCATACAGCTTACTCGTCTGCGAATGGATCGTACTCGGCGTCAGACGGCACGGATTTGCCACCGGCGGCGCCAGATGCTGGTGCACCAGCATCATCTCGAGGTCGATCGAGCCCTTGAACATTGTCCGCGACAATTTCGACAACTTCGCGATTCGTGCCGTCGCTCGCGGTGTACTTTCGGGCAGAGAGTCTGCCGTCAACCGCAACCAATCGCCCCTTTGCAAGGTAATTGGCGACGTATTCAGCGGTCTTGTCCCAGCAATTGACTCGGAAAAAGTCTGCGTCTGGAGAACCGTCTGAAGGCTTCACGCGCTTGTTGACTGCAATCGAGAAATCGCAAACCGATTTGCCCGAAGTCGTCTGTCGCAATTCTGGATCGCGGGTGAGACGGCCGACAAGAACAACTCTGTTGATCATTGATTTACCGGAGGGATTAGTCTTCGAGTCGAAGGATCATGTGACGAATGATGTCGTCACTGTTTCGCATTTGTCGCTTGAGTTCGGCAGGGGCTTCGGTGCCCGATTCGAAGTTCATCAAGACATAGTTGGCTTCCTTGTGATTGCCAATCATGTAAGCGAGCTTGCGCTTTTCCCACTTGCCGGCACTTTCGACTTTGCCGCCGTGAGTCTCAACAACACCTTTAAATCGATCAGCGATCTGCTGAACTTCAGGATCGGTCAGCCCTGCGGCGACCAAAAACATGGTTTCGTACTTTCGTGTATTCATCTACCCTATGGCCTCATTCAGCCCAAGGCACGCCCTGGGCAGAGTAGGAATCTGACAGGATACCCGAAAAAATCTCGCAGAAAGGTTCAAAAATTGCGCGCCTCGCACTACCACTCCTGAGAAATTTGGCGTATTCTGTTTATCACACCTGGTCTGGCACTTTGCTTGTCATGTGGGAATCAATACATTTCTTAGGAGTGGAATAATGAACAAAACATTAAAACTGGGCTTCGCATCCCTTGGGATTGCTGGCCTTGCGGCGGCCTCAATGGCAGCCCAAACATTTACGATCACCGGGCTCAACACCGGTGGCCTTCCAGGAGATCCAGATAACGGGACTACGACTCAAGCTGCAGTTGGAGCTACATTCAACGTCGGTACGATCTCAGTAGCTTCCGGGGCTGCGACATCTCTTATTGCTGGCACCTATTCTTCTGAAGCAAGCGTTGGCGTTTCCAACAGCGGTTACCCAGGCTATTTCTCGTACTTCTCGCCATTCCCTGGCACAACGTACGTGACAACAACGACTGTTAATCCTGCTCCAGCCCTGAACGGTACTATGGTTGGCATGCCGATGGTCGCTGGCACGACCTACACCTTCGAAGGTATCGAAACCTACGATGATGGCGTCGGCGCAGACTCATCGATTGATTCGTTGACGTTCACGATCAATGACGGTACGGCACCAGTACCTCCAACGTTCGGCACGCTCGCGATGACTTTCAATATTCCAGGGCCCGTGAACAGTATGGACGTCGTGGACGACCCAGACAACATTGTTCTTTCTGGCTTCACCAATGCATCTGCATTCATCGTGAACGCTCAGGTGAAGGTCAACAGCGGTTCGTTCAGCAACACCGCCACCACATCGTGGCCATCAGAAGCTAGCTTCCGATTGGTATGCGACGCGTTCCCAACAAGCAACTTGAACGTTGCTCCGTTTGCAGGTTTCGTTTCGCCAGTGCCGACGCTCGTGCTCACCGCTCCTGGTATCCCACGCGCAGTCACTGCAACCGGAACTTTGTTGGGTGCTGCTGTTCCTGCTGCTGCTAACTGGACGGCACAGTCGTACGAATCGTTTGACGACGTTGCAGATTCAGCAGACGCCGCCGTGTCCAACGTGAACTTCCAGCTGACTGGCTTGTCCGCAGCGGCATTCCACACGATTCCTGGCACAAAGGATGCTGTAGGTAGCCTCGGCGACCCTGCAAACGCATCTGGAACGCTCGGAACAGTTGGCACAAGCTACATCTTGGGTTCTCAGGCAGTGCTGTCTGGTGGAACGCTTGATTTCGTCGCTGCCGAATCGTTCGGTACTGAAGCCCGAATTCGACTCCGAAACTCGGCCTATCCATTCTTCAACTGCGACTTCCCATTGGCGACTTCGTCGACGATTGGCGCACTCAGCGGATTGGTGAACACGTACGGTCTGGCTCCACAAACATCGGGTGCGGGTGCACCAAATGGTGTTCAGCCAGCCAACGCGGGTTCTGCTTACAACATGGCAGGTTTGTCGATTCCATCCGGTTCAACTTGGACCTATGAAATCTACGAATCCTACGATGACGTTGCAGGCGCAGACGAAACCTTGTCGAACATCTCGTTTGGCTTGATCGCTGGCCCAGCATACGTTCCAGTAGCTCCTCCAACAGCAACTGACCTCGGCGACATCAACTCGGATACAGCTTCGGAAGCTACTCCGCTTTCGTTCGCTACTGGTACTGATTCGGTTAAGTGGTACAAGTTCACCCTGTCTGGTTCGGTCGCTTCGGATACTTCGAACTTCCTGGACATCTGGACTACCGCTGGTGGAAACGATGACTCGGAACTCGCACTGTTCGACTCGGCTGGCCGAATGCTCGTGACTGACGACGACGATGATGATGGATTCCTCAGCCTCTTGTCGGTTGGTAACGCAGCTGCACCTCGCGCTGCAAACGGCGTAGGTACTCCGTTCCGCGGTCGAGACCTTGATGGAATGGCTGCAGGTACGTACTACCTCGCTACAGCTGGATACAACGCCGCGTTCGCGAATGGATTCTCGGCAACCACGACCTCGTCAGAGTTCGGTGGATTCATCGTTAACTTCCGAACGAACCTGCCAGTATCGGGCTACACAGTTGCTGGTAACTTGGAACTCCAAGACACCCTCAACGGTCTCGGCAACGAAACCATCGCATGGACTGCAACCAACGGCGTTGTTAACGCAAGCGGTTCGGTAACAGTCGACGGCGACATGGGTGGTGGCTACAGCATCAACCTTCCAAGCTCGATGACTGGTTCGGTAACCCTGAAGTTCAAGGGCGGCACATTCTTGGCCAAGACTATCTCCTTCACTGGCGGTAGCAACTTGACCGGACAAGATGCCAGCTGCATGAACGGCGACATCGATCAAGATGGCGAAGTTGGATCAACCGACTTCGACGCAGTGGTTGCTAACTTTGGCAACACTGGTCCAGAAGACTGCGACAACGACGGTGAAGTAGGCGCAAGCGACTTCGACATCGTAGTTGCCAACTTCGGCGAAGGCGACAACTAAGAACTAACTTAGTCAAGCAAAAAGCGGCCCGCTCATTCGAGCGGGCCGCTTTTTTTTAGTTTCGAATGCTACTCGACCAGCGTGCCATTGACGCTCAGGCTGAACTTGCGACCCATCGTGTCAGCCGCCTTGCGGCACATCACCATGCGCGTCAAGAAGATCTCGAAATACTCCATCACTGTTGCAAACGTGGTGTCGATTTCGAGCGTGAGTTGGATCACCTTGTTATCATCCAAAAACTCGACCTTGCTTTTTTGTACAGCCGCATTCACTCGGTCGTGGATATCGTACGTTTCCAGAATCGGGTTTTGAACTCGGGAATAATGCACGTCGCTCTTGTCGGCGATGATCAGAGCAGATGACATCAAGCTGATTGGAGTACCGACAAGCTCTTCGTGATTTCCGATCGCGCCTAAAATCGGAGCAATCTCAGCGGTAGGCATCCCCATTTCATCGAGAATCCGATAAGCGACTCCAGCACCACTGATCGGGTGGTCGATTCGATTGATGACGTTTCCGATATCGTGCAAATAGGCTGCGATCTGGCCCAATTCAGCTTCTCGCGTGCTCACCCCGATCCCGTCGAGCAAGAAACGAGTGATGGTGGAAACGATGCCAGCATGCCGATGGCCGTGCTCGGTGTATCCCATCGCGCGCATGACGTTATTCGCGCCCTCAATCAAGGTTTGCACCTTCGGGTTCGCCTTGACGTCTCGCAGGCGGATTTCGCGAGCTTCACCCAATTCAATTTCGCTCATAGCTCTAATGTAACCCTAAAAGGGCATGCACAAAAATGCCCCCAACAAAATGAAGGTGTTGGGGGCAGTTGCGGAACTCGAAACCCAGGGGGTTCTTAAGGGAAAATTCCGCGAGTGGTTGTGGCATCGGCCACGCGCTGCACGCCGATAATCATCGCCGCTGTTCGCATATCGCACTTGTGAGTGTCTCGTGCTTGAGCCACGCCAGCATAAGCGCGCTTCATGATTTTCTCCAGCTTGACGTTGATTTCGTCTTCTTCCCAGAAGTAGTTCTGGAGGTCTTGAACCCATTCAAAGTAGCTGACAACAACGCCACCAGCGTTGGCGAGAATGTCTGGAACCACCAAGATCCCCTTGTCGTGCAGAATCTTGTCAGCCTCAGTCGTGGTCGGGCCATTTGCGCCTTCAACAACGATGCTGGCCTTGATTTGGTCGGCGTTTGCTTTGGTAATTTGCTGTTGGATCGCCGCTGGAATCAAGATATCGCACTTGAGTTCGAGCAATGTCTTGTTGTCGATGATTTCGCAATCTTTGTATTCGCAGATTCCGCCGTCTCGACCGCTGTACTTGGCATACAGTTCGTCCATCGGCAGACCTTTTTCGTTGTAGATCGCACCCTTGGCATCGCTGACACCGATGACGGTCGCGCCAAGCTCGTGAGCGAGCATCGCAGCAACAGAACCAACGTTTCCAAATCCTTGAACGACGACCTTTTGCTTCGAGAAATCAATGTTCTTCTCTTTGCAAGCTTCGATCGCAGAGACGATGCATCCGCGTCCGGTAGCTTCGATTCGGCCTTGTGAACCACCGAGAGGAATTGGCTTACCGGTAATAACCCCAGGAACGGTGTGCCCGCTTTGCATGGAGATTGTGTCCATGATCCACGCCATCACTTCGCCGTTGGTGCCGATGTCCGGTGCAGGAATGTCGCTTCGCTCGCCGATAACGATGTTGATTTCGGTCGCAAATCGTCGAGTCAGCTTTTCAAGCTCGCGCTTGCTCAGCTTCTTGGTATCAACCTTGACGGAACCTTTCGCACCGCCGTAAGGAATGTCGGCGACCGCGCATTTCCAGGTCATCCACATCGCGAGCGCTGTGGTTTCCGCAACGTCTACATCGGGATGGTAGCGGATACCGCCTTTGGTAGGTCCACGACTGGTATTGTGCTGAACGCGATAGCCTTCAAACACCTCGACTTCGCCGTTGTCCATCACAACAGGGAAGTTGACGATCAATTGTCGCTTGGGTCGGCTCAGAACCTCGTGCAGGCCCGGATCAAGGTCAAGATATTTCGCGGCCATTGCGAGTTGCTCGCGGGCCATTCCTAAAACTTCAGTTCCGCTCATTCCAAATACACCTTCGTATTCTCAGTCTACTTCTAGCCGGTAGGAGCGCATCATGGGCCGTAGAGCCGCATAGATCGGTATCGCCAGCACACCGTTGTAGACCGCTGTTAGTATTGTATCTTGCATGAAGGCTCCGATGGCTCGGGGGGGAGCCACAAACATCAACACAACCTGGCCAAAAAGCGTCAAAAGCGCACAAAACACCGCCGCAAGCACGGGGCCGATCTCAATTTCGAGCCCGCCTATGCGTGATCCGGCGAATCCAGTAAGGGTTCGACTGAGTACGTACTGAAACAAATTGGCACCGGAAGACATGCCCTGCAGTAATCCACCGATGAATCCAGACCAGATGCCAGCCGGGTTGGGCGCCAACAGCGACGCGCATGCAATGCCCACCAAATAGAAGTCTGGGCGGATGCCGCCGAGCACCATACGTGGTCCGAGCGCTTGGTCCAGGATCGCAGAGAGGTACCCGATCAATATCAACTGTGCCGCTAGTTTCATTTGAGCACAATCACCTCGCGGACTCTCGAGATGTCGGCGTTTGGCGCGACATAAACTTTGGTTAGACCGTATTGTTCGGCGTTCTCTTGGCGGATCACTCTTCCGATCGGAATGTATGCAGGCAGCTTTTCGCTGTGCATGCTCGAAACGACTTGTGCCCCGATCTGGATCTTCGCGGAGGAATCCAGGATCTCAAGCGCCAAAACTCCGCGCGACTGCCCGCGCAGGATTCCAACCAGCGGTGAACCCGCGTTGACCATGGCACCGATCCTCAGGGCAGGTGAAGTCACGAGAAGTGCCTGACTTCGGCCGCTTTCGGTGCTTTGGATCACCCCAACGAGGCCTTCGCCGCAGATCACGGCTTGCCCAGGCAAAATCCCTTTCGAAGAACCAACATTGATCGTTACGCGGTTAGCGGCAGGGTCAAATCCGATGATCTCGGCACCGACCTTTCCCCTAGGAATTTGTTCGGCTATGCCTTGAAGTTTTCGCATCTCATCCAGCCGGGCCTCGAGCAACGAAATCGTTTCTTGGTAATTGGACTTGAGGCTCAGCTCTTGGCGAAGTCGAACATTTTCTCGTTGCAATCGTCCGCTTGAAACGAATCCATTCCAGAATCCACCAGTCGAATCTAGCGCCGATCCAATTTTTGAGGACACAGGATAGGTGATCGTGCGCCCTACTTGGCTCGCGATGTCGGTCTTTCCAGCATCTCGGGCGTCATTTTGAATTCGAGAAAGTACAAACGCAACAACGAGAAGCCCAAGAATGAGCCCAATATCTTTGGATAGGGGACGGCTTACCCTTTCGATGCTTTCTCCAGCATTCGCCGGATCCGCGGACTCTCGTGTAACGCGTCGAGCATCTTTGCGGTTCCTACGGCGACGCAGCTCAGCGGGTCATGGGCAATCCGAACTGGTAGCCCTGTTTCCTCCATGATGAGACGATCGAGGCCTCGCAATAGCGCGCCACCACCTGCCAGGGTAATTCCATCGTTAAACGCATCGGCGGCGAGCTCGGGCGGGGTCGATTCGAGCGTCAGCTTGATCGCTTCAACGATGGCTTGGATTGGCTTTGAAATCGCAGACCGAATCTCTTCGCTGGAAATCTCGGCAGATCTTGGCAAACCGCTGATTAAATCGCGTCCTCGAACGGTCAAAGTCAGCTCTTGTTCAAGTGGATACGCGCTTGCGAGTTCCAGTTTGGTTTGTTCGGCGGTGCGATCTCCGACAAAGAGGTTGTAGGCGACCCGAATGTAGCTTGCAATCGCTTCGTCGATTTCGTCTCCAGCGACGCGGATGGATTTCGCGTTGACGATGCCCCCGAGAGAAATCATGGCGACTTCGGTCGTGCCGCCGCCGATATCCACGATCATGCTGCCAAGCGGCTCTTCGACTCTGAGACCGGCGCCAATCGCGGCAGCCATGGGCTCCTCAATCACGTACGCTTTTGTAGCACCTGCTTTGTGAGATGCTTCCAGAACAGCGAGGCGCTCCACTTCCGTAACGCCGCTTGGGATTCCAACAACGACGTTAACAAAAGGTGCTCCTCGGCGATTCACGCGCTTGATGAAGTAGCGGAGCATCTCTTCGGTCGAAGCAAAGTCAGCAATCACGCCGTCGCGCATTGGGCGAACAGCCACGATGTTGCCAGGGGTTCGGCCCAGCATGCGCTTGGCTTCTTCGCCCACTTCGATCACCTTGCCGGTGTCTTTGTTGATCGCTACGACCGATGGCTCGCGAAGGACAATGCCGCGACCGCCAACGTGGACAACCGTGTTTGCTGTTCCGAGATCAATGCCGATATCTCGCGATAGTCTGCGCTTGATTGCATCGATAAAAGTTGCTTTTTCGTTATTCCTCATCCGGCACCGCCTCGTCCGTTGACAGTCTTTTGGCGAGGGTTTCTTGAGAAATTGCCGAGAGTACGATGTCGCTGTTCGATGTAAAAATGACGCTTTTTGTTTTTCGTCCGTGTGTCGCGTCGATCACAGAACCGGACTTCTTCAACTGCTGAACGAGCCTGCGCATCGGAGCAGACTCGCTACTGACCAACGCCACGATCTTGTCGGTCATGACGAAGTTATGAAACCCCACGTTCAAAACGGGGGACACAGGAATACGTTGCATTCGGTCCAAAAAACAAAGAACACCAGGAAGGCGATGAAAGTGCTCTTTGAAATGGGCAGAACTAAAACTTAGCTAGATCGACCTTCGAATCCAGGTCGCTGTCGAGCAGGAGCAGCACCGCCGCCTCCGCCAGGAGCAGGAGATGGGCTCAGGGCACCACCGCCTCCGCCACCGCCAGGTTGGTCACCACCACCAGGCAATCCTTTAGTCTTAACAACGGTACCCGCAGGCAATTGTAGGTTCACTACTGGAACCTTTTCTGGGCTAGCGGGCGCATAAGCCGAAGGCTTGTTGAAGATGATCACACCGCACGCGATGACCGCGAGCACGATCATTACGATTCGGATGATAAGGTCATTCTGATTTTTCATCGCACTTCCTGGAGCAACGTATTTTACCGATTATCCGCGATTCTTTCCGAATTGACGCGAAAAGAAACGAAAATAACTGAAAATTTTTCTTAATGTCTAAAGTGTCTGACGCCGGTGAGCACCATGGTGATGCCAAATTTGTTTGCTGCGTCGATGGAATCTTGGTCCTTTTTGCTTCCGCCAGGCTGAATGACCGCCTTGATTCCAGCCGCAGCCGCAGTTTCGATGCTATCCGAAAATGGGAAGAACGCATCGGACGCCAGTGCCGCTCCAGCAGCATCGGATCCGGCTTGATCTAGTGCCAGCCGCACCGACTGGACCCGGTTCATTTGTCCCGCTCCAGTGCCGAGCAGACGATCCCCACGACCGATCACGATCGCATTCGACTTCACATGTCTGGCCACCGTCCATTGGAATTTGAGCGCGGCCCATTCTTCTTCGGTCGGCTGGCGATCCGTGACGACTTGCCACTCCTCCCCTGGTTCCTCGTCGCTGAGCTGAACCAGCATGCCGCCGCGAATCGAGCGCAAAGTGCGATACGGGGTTTCAGGGCTGATGGAGACTTGCATTAACCGTACGGTCTGCCCCCAACCTGGCTTGTTCTTGAAAACCTCGATCGCTTTTGGAGCAAAGTCTGTGGCCAGGACGACTTCGAGGAAGTTGCCTTTCTCGGTCATTGCTTCGGCCGCGGCTAGATCAACGACCCCATTAAACGCCGCAATTCCACCAAAGGCAGAGATCGGGTCGGAAGAGCGGGCGACTTGATAACTTTGAGCAAAGTTGCCAACTGCGGCGGCGCCACACGGGTTGCCGTGCTTGATGATCGCGCAAGCCGAATCTGGCAAGTCGCAAACCAATTCCCAGGCAGCGTCGGCATCCAGCAAATTGTTGTAACTCAGCTCTTTGCCCCAAAGGAGTTTGCCGTTTGCCACGCCGTCTTTGGCCAGCGGATCAACATAGACCGCCGCGCTTTGGTGCGGATTCTCTCCGTAGCGCAAGCCATAGGATTTGCGCAGACCAACTGAGATCGTTTCGGTGTCGAGTTGTGGACTAAAATACTCCGCGATCATCGAGTCGTAATAGCTGGTGTGCCGGAAAGCCTTAGCCATCAGTTCGCGCTTGATTTGATCTGTAGTGCCATTGCGCAGATGCTCGATCACCAACCCATAGTCGGCCGGATCGATCACAACACACACGTTGGCTGAATTTT
Source organism: Armatimonadota bacterium (assembly GCA_017303935.1). Classification (NCBI taxonomy): domain Bacteria; kingdom Bacillati; phylum Armatimonadota; species Armatimonadota bacterium. The sequence continues at coordinate 241,188 of JAFLBD010000001.1, forward strand.
TTGCTGCCGCGCGAACCATTGCAGGACCGCCGATATCGATGTTCTCGACAGCTTCCGCGAACGTGTGTGGCCCGGTCACCGTTGCTTCAAATGGATAGAGGTTAACGCAGACGACCTCAATCGGGGCAATGCCGTGCTCGGTCATTTGAGTTCGGTGGGCATCAAGCCGTGTGTCGCCAAGAATGCCTCCATGAACCATCGGGTGTAGCGTCTTGACGCGGCCATCGAGCATCTCAGGGAAGCCAGTGATTTCGGCAACATCTGCCACTTCGAGCCCGGCATCTCGCAAAGCTCGCGCTGTTCCGCCTGTACTCAGAAGGCTGAATCCTAGCCCCACCAATTCGCGTGCGAATTCAACCAATCCGGTCTTTTCGGAAACGGAGAGCAATGCGAATTTTTTCATAGTGGCGTGACTGTGGTCGTGGTGTTCGGCGAAGACGTCGGATTGACGTCTGGTGGTGGTGGCGTTCCGCCGCCTGGTGAGGCATCGTCTTTCGGCTTTGGTTCGTCTGGGCTCCATTCGATCGTTCGGCGTTGCTCGATCATCTTGCCTTCGGAGTTGTAGCCGCGAATCACGAGTTGCCCCGTCGATTTGATCGCGATCTCTTGGGTGCCCTTGTTCGGATCGATGGTCGTCAACTGGCCGTCCCACAGGATTTCAGCCTTGACGCAGTTCTGGAATTTCCAATCAACAACGATCTTCGCGTCAGGTCCGAATACTTTGGTCTTGCTGACGCTAAAACTCAAAATCTTGACGAGATTCTGATTGACGGTCGGAACTTTGACTTCCACCTTTTGGACTTGTTGGACCTTCTCCCCGGATTTACTTTCAGCAACCAGAGTCAGTTCCATTTCCCCGACCCAGTTCGGGACGAAAGAGACTTTTCCCTCTTGAGTATCGAACCCAAGATTGTTAGGCAATAGCGTGACTTTTTTGACTGCAGGATTCACCTTGAACTCGACGGTGATCGACTTTCCGGCCTCGATTGAATTTGAGGAGACGGTGAAGGACGTGATCTCCGGCTTTTCAGGAGTCCCAACTACGACATTAGCGGATTGGGTTGTTCGCGAATCTCCGGAACCCATTGCGACCAAAGTGATCGTGTAACTTCCTGGTTCGGTTGGAATGAACTGATACGACCCAGCTTCGGAGCTGGAGGCTTGCAAAACACGGTCTCCGATACGGATTTGGGTCTTCCGAGAATTGGCAACCTGCCAGTTGATCATCAACGGCTCGCCGGCCAGGACTTGCTGCTTATCGACCTGGAACAACTCGATTCGCGCCGGGCGAGGCATCGCCATGAACCATGCTCCACCAAGAATGGTCAGTGCCAAAACGGCGGCAAGAGGCGCAGGAGAGACCATCGGCCGAACTTCGAGTTGGCAGTTGGTGTACGCAGCGATCGTCGGGTTGGTCGTGCTCCGGGTCGAGACGTTCACACCATACAGCTTTTGTGACGCGATCAAGCTCTTCTTTCTCGGGCGAGCTTGCATCGTGACCTGGCGCTGCTGCCCTGGACCTATTGCGAATTGCTCGGCTTCAAATTCAAAGATACAGTCGCCTTCAGGATCGTTGGCAAACAGTTGGAGCGAGTGCTCTGTGTTGCCCAAATTCAAAACGTTCAGCGTGTATTGAGCTGGACTCGACACGCTTCCCATCGCCACACGCTTTGGGTTCACGCTGATGCTAATTTGGTGATAAGGATTGACGGTAAGAACGCTCGACGTCGAATTGGTCTCACCCGAATTTAGCGACCGAACGGAGACTGTGAAAGGGTAGTTTCCGGCGCCGCTTTCGGATTCGCGCGGGATGCGGAACAGTAGGGTTTCGCGTTTGGATTGTCCAGGCGAAAGTGCCAACGGTTCGGATGGAACGGAATACCAAGTCGGGTCTAAACCCTCGACGGTGAGTTCAAGAGTTTCTTGTTCGTCGCCTCGGTTGGTCACTTCCACCGCGAATTGGTGTGAAGGGCCCGCATCCACCACGAGAGATTCGAGCGGAAGTGTGACGACAAAGCTCATACCCGTGATTTTAGCAGATGGAGCTTAGTTATCCCAGATTCGATATTGGAGATCGAAGATCACTTTCTTCAATTCACGAAGCACGCCATCCACCGTTGAACCCATCGTGGCATCAGTACCCACGACATCCTGCGGTTCAAGCTTGAAAAGCGGATTGCCGCGACCGACTATTTCGCCCGAAGGACGACCTTCTACGTCGTACATGCTGGGAACTTGGTCCAGAAAATCGCTGACCGCTTCGCCAGCTTTGACGGCCCTTGTCGCCGCGCCTTCGCCGGAAAAAGTCACAAACTTTCGTCCGAGAACGACAAGCGTGAAAGTTTTGTCCTCGTTTTCCTGAACAACTGCGCGGAGGCTCGTCGAACTGACGCTTCGCTGGATCGGGATGCTCGCCCCGCGCATCATGCCGAGCACGGCATTGACTCGCTCACGACTTGGCGGGTGAGTTCGGTAGATCCCCCAATCGACTTTGCCTTGGAACCGCTCTTCGAACGCCAGCCGTTCCATGAAGGTGAGCAGACCGTTCACGTTCTGGCCACTCTTTCTCATGTATTGGAAAGCGCCATAGTCTGCCGCCTTTTCTGCCTTGACGCTCCATCCGCTCCCGATGGCCTGGTTGGTCAAATTGCCCGCAATGGCAACGCCCTGACCGGCTTCGGTGCCGGACAACAACGAGATCAAAATCAATGGAAGGGTGACGGCCTGGAGTTTGCTTTGTTCTCGCTGTAAGGTCGCCATGTGGCGGAATGAGGCGTGACTGACTTCGTGCGCCATGACGCCCGCAAGTTCGTAATCGGTCTCTGCGAACTTGACCAACCCTTCATAGAAGTAGATATAGCCACCAGGTAGTGAGAAAGCGTTGACATCGTCTCCCTTCACCACAAAGAACTGGTAGTCGAACGGATTGAGCCGCTTGTCGCCCCAACTCACGTCAACTTTGTTGGCGTTAGCGATCGCGGCAAACTCTGCTCCGATCCTCCGAACCCGGCTGATCATTTGGCTGCTGTCGCTGAATTTAAGTTCCTTTTCGACTTCTGCCGCGACTTCCTTGCCCAATTTCGAATCTTCCTCAAGCTCCCGCTTGTGCTTTTCTTCGGCGGAATTTGGGTTCGGAGTGTCTATGGTCTGGGCGGGTGTCGCCTTCTCGTCGGTAGGTTGTTGCTCTTGGAGCTTGTGAGCAATAGCCCGCACATTTGGAGGCAGATCCTTTATCCACTCGCGCTCGTGGTCAAGGCCGACGGATTCGAGCAGAGTTGGCCCTGACGCGCAGGCACCGGCTATGCCGGAAGACGCGACCGCAAATGCGACACAAATCGACCTAAACTTCATGCTCCTTCTGTTTGACGCTCCAACTGTCATTGAGTTATTCGTTTGGGACCAAAATAGGCTTATCTCGCTCGCGGTCCACGATACACACGATTTTCATCCCAGATTCTCCTGCCCGGAATTGATGGACGACATTCGGCCCCACGTGGATAAAATCCAGAACTTGGACTTGGGTCCATGCACCCTCAATGAGCACTTCACCGCTCCCTTCTAGGATCAGAACGGAATGTTCATGCTCATGGTGCTCATGGCTCGAATATCCACCCGGTGAAAACTCGAACACCCGGGTCTCGTGTTGCGCATTTAGGCTGCTGGCCAAAACGTGCTTGGCGACCCCCTGCCAGGTCCCAGGCTCGTCCTTGTAGACATCCTTCTTGACCCCATTCCACTGTGCGCCATCGAACTTCTTGATCATGCTGGGAACTCCACCATCGCCTTCAAAATCTGGTGCGATTTCATACGCTGGTAAGCCTCGGGCAGTTCGTCGATCGAGATGAAGTCGGAGACAATTTGCTCCGGCTGAAACACCCCTTTTCGCATTGCCTTGAGTGCAAGCGACGTGTCCGCTGGACCGCACGAATACGTGTTGACCAAGCTGATATCTTTGAAATAGGCCGTTTCGGGAAGAAATGGAAAGTCGTCTTGTGGCGGTAGCGGGGCAAACATCACGAGCGTGCCTTCTGGTTCCAAGAGGTCGAATCCAAGCCGCATTGCTTCGCGATTACCAGGGCAGACAAAGACTGCATCAAATTTGCCGTTTACTTCTTCTGGACGGCACGCTTCAAGACCCTCACCGCTCGCCCATTCAATACGATCTGCTGACTGCTCGATCAGTGTGGACTTCGGAAGAGCAAAGCCGTGCATCAGTCCAAGCGCACCCGCGCCGATGATGGCAACGCGTTCGGTCCCGGAGCCGATCAACACGCTTCGCATGACCATCTTCGCCTTTCGTATCCCTTTGAACACACAGGCAAGAGGCTCGATGAGGGCGGCTTGTCGTGGCGAAAGATCGTCGACGAGATGAGTGTCGTTCAGATTGTCTTCTGAAACTGCGAAGAACTCCGCCATCCCGCCAGGATCGAGGCGTGTGGCTTTCCATTGCGGGCAATGCACAAACGCCGCCCGGAGGCATTGATCGCACTTCATGCAGGGTGCGTGATGGTGCGCAAAAACCCTCGACCCAACAGGGAACCGTTCGTCTTGAGATTCCATCACAGTGCCGGAAACCTCGTGCCCGATGACATGATCGTGTTTGCGATCCATGTACCAGCTCATGAGTTCGCCAGAACAAAGTCCGCAGGCCTCGGTCTTCACCAGAAGTCCTTTCGGTGGACAGTTTGGAGTGTCGACCTCAACGATTTGAATCGATCCGCCGGGGATGTACTTCGCGGCCTTCATGGTCTCAGCGCATACTTAACGCCAATCCCCTCGGCAAGATCTTTAAAGACGGCTTCAGCATCGCGCAGATCGCGATCGCCCGTGACTAATCGATCCACTGGGATCGACAGGTCGCAAATCCACTCTTTGGCCTGCTTGACGGCGTTAGTACCGAAGTGGAACGGACTGAGAACGGTGATCTGGTCGTAGTGCAGCCTGCCGGTGTCAAACGAAGCCCGAGTGCCTGTAGGGCAACCCCCAAAGAGCATCAGCTTGCCGCCTCGCTTGCAGAAATCAATGCTTCTTTCCCACACTTCGACCCGGCCAGTGCACTCAATCACGCAGTCGTAACGTTCCGCGGTTGGCTGGACGGAATCTGTCCAATTCAATGTGTTGGCACCAAGCCCCGCCGCTATGGCAAGTCGCTCTTGATTTCGACCGGCAACGGTGACACTGGCAAAGCCTAGGCTCTTGAGGATCGCGGTGAAAAGCAGTCCGATGGCTCCTGGTCCGATGATGAGCACCGTGTTGTTGCTATTGGCTTGAAGCATGTTGAGGCCGTGGGCAACGCAGGCCAGCGGCTCCAACAGGCTCGCTCTGGAAAATGAAACTTCCGCTGGCTTCTTGAAAACGTGTACTTTCGCGATGTGGGCTGGGATCAGAAGGTATTCGGCGTATGAGCCCAAAACCTTGGTTTCCATAATGTGCTCGCAAAGATTTTCGTCCCCATTCCGGCACCACTCGCATGAGCCGCACGGCGCGCTGTGAACGCCCATGACTTCATCACCAGGTTGGAAGGAAGTCACTCCTTCGCCAACAGAAGCCACAACCCCCGAATATTCGTGACCGAAGACGCCAGGTGTCGGAATTTGTGGATGACCACGCAGAAACGCTTTCAGATCGGTGCCGCAGGTGGTCGCAACGACAACGCGGATCAGGATTTCGCCAGGACCTGGTATCGGGATAGGGATTGCCTTTAACGTCAGTGCCCCTGGTTTATCCAGAATGAGCGCTTGCATGGTCCCGACCTCGACTTTGACTTCAGAATAACTCAACGTTTCGCTTCCTGCTATGATTTACGCGAGCGCGGCTCAAAAGAGCGCGTTCTTTATTGAAGCACGATGCCCACTGTCGAAACAACCGTACTCATTGATGCCCCGATCGAAAAGGTCTATGCCATCGCCAAAGATAACCGGAGCTTTCCAGAATTCATGGCTGATGTTCAATCACTCGTCATTGTGGAAGAAGCTCCGCCAAAAGTGGTGAGCGATTGGGTCGGGATCGTCCCTTCGTTTGGTTTGAAGGTCCGATGGCGACAAGAAGACCTGTGGGATGACGCAGCACATCGGTGCGAATTCAAGCAACTGAGCGGTGATTATGACAAGCTCGAAGGAACCTGGGATTTTGCGACAGAAGGGAGCGGCACCAGGTTCAACTCGGTGCTGGAATACGAGTACCGAGTTCCTGGGCTGGGGCCTCTCGTTGCCAAAGTGGTTCACAAAATCGTGATCAACAACATGGAATCGGTGCTCTCGGCGATCAAAAAGCGGGCCGAAGGAGCCTAACTTGTTCACTGGGATTGTCGAAGCCCTTGGGCAAGTGAAGTCATTCAGCGACTTTCGCCTGGTGATTTCGGGTGCTCACTGGAATGATCTCAAGATTGGCGAAAGCATCGCGGTCAATGGTTGTTGTTTGACTTTGGTTGATCAGTCCGAAGGCCTCCGATTCGATTTGAGCGAGGAAACCTTGGGTCGGACCACTTTGGGAGCTCTTTCGGCGGGCGACAGCGTCAACCTTGAGCGCGCGATGAAGCTTGGTGATCGGTTCGGCGGTCATGTGGTTCAAGGGCACGTGGACCAAGTCGGCGAAGTTGTCAGCGTTTCAGAAATTTCTGGATCGACGGTGATTCGCGTTCGGATTTTTGATGGCGGTCAGCGGTATCTCATCGACAAAGGCTCGATCACATTAGACGGAATCAGCTTGACTGTGGTTGAGCCAAGTGGTTCCGAGTTTGATGTACACATCATTCCTCACACTTGGGAAAACACAACTCTCAAAAACTGCAAGCCTGGCCACAAGCTGAATGTGGAATTTGACGTGTTGGCTAAGCACGTCGAGAAGCTACTTGCGAGCAAAAATTAGCCATCATTTGCGGCCCAAACTCAGACAGCCACGATTCTGGATGAAACTGCACAGCTTCGATCGGGAGCGTTTTGTGCCGAATTGCCATGATCTCTCCATCCGAAATTGAAGTTGCGCTTGGTTCAAATTCTTCTGGTACGGCGTCGATCGCCAGTGAGTGATAGCGCACCACGCTCGTTGGAGTCGGCACATTCCGAAAGATTGTGCGGCCATCGTGTTCGATGAGATCGGACTTTCCGTGGACAACTGTTTTCGCATGGCGAACAATTGCGCCGGCTTCGATCGCTAGCACTTGCATCCCAAGACAGACGCCAAAAATTGGGATTTCTAGGTTCGAATCAAGCGCTAGTCGCGCTATTCGGCGGCAATCGCCGGCGTCCGATGGGGCGCCTGGACCAGGGGATAAGATCACCGCGGTATACCGACTCAGATCATAGTCGTTTCCGGCTCGAATAACCTCGACTTGGACTCCGTTTTGCCGGACCAACTGCGCCAAGTTGTAGGTGAAGCTGTCGTGGTTGTCGAGGAGAAGAATCATGTGATATTGCGACTAGGCTAGCAATATTTGATGCCTAACCAGTAAATGTACTTGCTTAAGCCTCGGAGAGGCTATGGAAGAAATTCAGTGCAAGAAGGAAAAATTTGCATGGATTGATTATGTTTAAGGTCGAATTAAATTACCGCAGCGCAGAGGCATGGGATTGGTAGAAAGAAGTCCACGATTTGAAAGTTCTACCGAATCAGGGCGAGTTTTTATCCGTGAATACAGCAGAAAATTGGCTTAAGGTGGAAATGGTCGTACACCAAACGGTTGAAGCTGATTACAGCGCTGTTTTGTACGCAGTAGACGCTGGTATGGCGCTGCAATACCACGGCGACATCGAAAACTTGAATTAGAACAAAAGAGCGCACGCCCGGCTAGTTTCTCCTCCGGGGTGCGCTCAGAATTTGTCTTTAGTAGATCTTGTGCACTGCTGCGTGGTGCACATCTTCGTATGCATCCAGCATCACTTCCGACAAGGTTGGGTGAGCATGGATGGTATCGATCATCACTTCGACTGTCGCTTCTAGCTTGATTGCGACAACGGCTTGAGCAATCAAGTCCGTCACGTATGGGCCGATCATGTGAACGCCCAAAATCTCGCCGTACTTCTTATCGGCGACAATCTTCACGAAGCCATCTTGTTGGTTAATCGCCATCGCCCTGCCTAGCGGTCGGAAGGTGAACTTCCCGATTTCGACTTCGTACCCCTGCTCCTTGGCTTGCGCCTCAGTCATGCCGACGGAAGCGACTTCGGGTTGGGTGTAAATGCAGTTCGGGACAGCTCGGTAGTCGGCCTCTCGATTCGTACCCTTGGCGATGTTATCGATCGCAACGCTGGCTTCGTAACTGGCCGTATGGGCCAGCTGAATGTGCCCGCGAACGTCGCCGATAGCGTAGATGTTTGGCGCGCTCGTTTTCAAAGTTGCGTCGGTTGTGACACCGCCTCGGTGTAGTTCGATACCGACTGCTTCCATGTTCATGTTGTCAGTGAAAGCGCGACGGCCAACAGCGACCAGCACCACTTCCACTTCCACGACCTTGGTTTCGCCACCAGTCTTAACGTAGACCTTCCATCCGCCCTTGGTCTTTTCGAGTTTTTCGACGGCGGATTCCACCATGAACTTCACTCCTTGCTTGGTGAGGAGCTTTTGAAGTTCGGTACCCAATTCATCTTCCATCATTGGGATTGGGCGAGGCATCATTTCAACGACAGTCACGTCAGTGCCGAGGCCGTTGAAAACATAGCTGAATTCGACACCGATCACACCACCGCCGATTATCAGCATGCTCTTTGGCACGTGGGGAGCGGTGACGCCGTCATCGCTGGTCCAGATTCCGTCTTCTCGACCACCTTGGAGTCCTGGGATTGGAGGAACGATGATCTTTGAACCGGACGCGATCACGAAGTTCTTGGCTTTGATAGTGCGTTTTTGACCATCTTTTTCGACTTCGATGGTGTTTTTGTCAACAAACTTTGCAAACCCTTCCACGCTTTCGACGCCCTTCTTTTTGAAGAGCATTCCAATGCCGCCGCGTTGGGTTTGGACAATCTTGTCTCTTCTGGCGCTGAACTTCGCGAAGTCGATAGACACATCGCCGTTGACGACGACACCCATCGCGTCTGCGTGCTTGATGTGCTGGTAGGTCTCGACGCTGGCAATCATCGCCTTGCTAGGGATACATCCCCAGTTCAAACAGGTACCGCCGAGAAATTCCTTTTCAACGCAGATGGTCTTGAGCCCTGACTGCGCGGCCTTGATCGCTGCTACATAACCGCCGGGGCCGCCTCCGATGACGACCACATCTGCATCAAAATTTTCTTGTGCCATGAGTTTTTCAATCGAGCCGTTTTGTGGCTCCGATAGATTCTACGTAGGCCCACAAAAACCTGTCCTAATGGCGTGTGACCCTAGGACGCTCCGCACAAGATGATACCTTCCCGCTGGATTAGTGCCGAACTGGAGGGCCGATTGGCGCCACCACAACACCTGTGCAATTGATCGTGAGCGTTGGGTTCAACGGATCGTTCGTGCTGATCGTAACGGTGCCCGTTTTTCGGCCAGATGTCGAAGTGTTGATATTGATGTTGTGAGTTTGTGCTCCGGCCGCGATATTGTCCGAAAACAGTCCAGCCGGGCCGTAAAAATTGCCGCTCGTATTGAAGGTGTAGCGAAGATCGGCGATCCCGTTTGTCGTCCACAAAGCCGTGTTTCCAGTGTTCTGAATCTGGATTTGCGCTGTGGCCGTGCTGCCCTGCGAGACATAGCCAAAGTCGATGGTTGGACTAAGTAGCTGCGCCGTTGGCGGAACGCGAAGGTCGCAGAAGACAGGCAAGTGGGCGGTTTGGAGGCCAGTGGAATCGATGATCGCCTGTGCAATCGTAGTTCCAACCATTTCGTTGTTGGTGACCGTGATTCCGTAGCTTTTCCAACTGCCGCTTTGGAACTTCCATGAGGTTCCATCGTTGCCCCAGCACCGGTAAGAATGGTTGGGATCATTCCAGGTCGTCGTGCTGTAAGGAATGTTCGGGTTTCCAATGTAGGAAAGTCCATCGTCGTCCACGAGTCCGCTCGACAGAAGGATGAAATCTAGGCGGTCATCCATCCCGACGTTGCCGGCACCACCAGACGTGTCGTATGGGTCTTGAGTCTGCACGTAGCGAAAGGCTTGGTTGCCATTCCATGACCCAGGAGTGTTGATCGGGTCAAAAAACCGACCGACATTGTTGACCTGGTTGCCAATGAGTTCTTGGTAGGCGGCTTGGCTACTGTTTTGCGTATTAAAATCGCCCGCGATAATGATTCCGCCCTGATTGACCAGAGTATTGGCGTCCGCACGAATGCGTTGTGCTTCGGTCAATCTTTTTGCCTGGTCAGCCGAGGTTGAGCCAGCCTTCATGTGAGTGACGTATGCGCTCATGACCGCATGTTGTGTGTTGAATCCGACAGGTCTGAAGTCATAACGGTAGCAGTTACGCGGAGGAATTCCGTTTGTCGCGGTCTGTCCGAGTGAAACAAGGATCGGTCCAGCGACCAGGACAACCTTGGAAGTCCGATAGACAAAGCAACTTTCGGTATCGTCGCCATCCATGAATGGCGCGGCGGCCCAATCTCCGGGACTCCCGGCAGCTGTGTTCAGCATGTTGACAAACTGAGCTAAGGTCGCAGCCGATGTGATCTCCTGGACCATAAATGCATCGGGTGCGAATTGCCGACCCTGGAAGGTGCCGTAGATCGAGGTCCTAAATCCGTTCACACGGGCGAGCGTGGCCGGAGCTGTCAGGCTCGTGATGTTCCAGTTCGATACATTCCACTGCCCAAGGCGAAGTTGAGCATTCGATTGAGCGGCGATGATTCCGCAGGCAATCAGTAAAGATCCACGAAGAACAGGAGCAAAACGCATAACAGTGCCTAATTTTGACATAGACAGTGTCTATAGACAACAAAAAACGTACTAGGGTTTCCATAGAAGTCCCGGTCCTCTTGCGGGGGGAATTTGTGCGCGGGTATCTTCGAGCCTATGACCAGAGAGGAAATTCTCGCGAAAGTTGTCAAGGTCACCGTTGAAGAACTGAGTGCCAAAGAAGAAGAAGTGGTGGAAACCGCCAGCTTCACCGAAGATCTCGGAGCCGATTCACTCGATGTCGTCGAGTTGGTTATGGCGTTCGAAGAAGAATTTGGAATCGATATTCCAGATGATGATGTAGCACAGCTCAAGTCGGTTGGCGACGCTGTTAACTACATCGAAAAGAAGAACTCGTAAGCATGAATCCAGAATATCGACCTTCAGGTCGAGTAGTTGTGACTGGCATTGGGCTAGTCACAGCTCTGGGTACCGGCGTTGAAAAAAGCTGGACCCGGCTCGTAGCTGGCGAAAATCCTGTTGATTTCGTCAAGTCGTTTGACGTCTCCGAGTATTCGACTCGTTTTGCCGCTGAAGTCACCGATTTCGACGCTTCCGAGTGGATGGAGGGGAAGGAAGCTCGCCGGATTGATCCGTTCATCGCCTATGCTGTGAGCGGCGCGGCGCAAGCTCTGAAGGACTCGGGGTTAGTCGTCGACGACTCTAACCGAGAAGATATTGGTGTCTTGATTGGCGCCGGTATCGGAGGTCTCGGTTTTCTCGGCGCCCAGCACCGAAGGTTGGTTGAATCTGGACCAAGCAAAGTCTCACCGTTTCTTGTGCCGTACATGATTCCGGACATGGCCAGTGGCTATGTTTCAATTTTGAACGGCCTCAAAGGACCCATTTCTTGCGTGGTTACGGCCTGCGCAACCGGGGCGAACGCTCTTGGCGATGCAGCAGAAATCATTAGGCGCGGAGATGCCGTGGCGATGGTTGCCGGTGGTGCTGAGGCACCGATTAATGAAATCGGGATGTCGGGGTTCTGCAGCATTCGGGCGATGAGCGGCCGAAACGACGATCCCAAGCGTGCCAGTCGCCCATTCGACAAAGACCGCGATGGTTTTGTCATCGGCGAAGGTGCGGGCGTGATGATCCTTGAAGACTATGACCACGCGGTTGCGCGAGGCGCGAAGATTTACGGCGAGCTCGTCGGATACGGCATGAGCGCTGATGCATACCATATCACTGCAACGTCGCCAGATGGCGACGGTGCGATTCGCTCTATGGCGATGGCAGTACGCAAGGCTGGCATTACTCCCGACAAGGTGGACTACATCAACGCCCACGGGACCAGCACCCCATACAACGATAGCTCGGAAACAAAGGCGATCAAGTCGGTTTTTGGTGATCACGCTCATAAGCTTGCGATCAGTTCGACAAAGTCGATGCTCGGGCATTCACTCGGTGCGACCGGTGCAGTTGAAGCGATTTTCTGCATTCTCGCGATGCGAGATTCGGTGGTTCCGCCAACGATCAACTACGAAACTCCTGATCCTGAATGCGATCTGGACTACGTTCCGAATGTGTGCCGCAAGATGGAAGTCAACTATGCGTTGACCAATTCATTTGGCTTCGGCGGAAAGAACGCATCGCTATTGTTTAAGAAGCTTTAAGTCGTCGACGGAGGCTGATCTTGGCGTTGAATCGCACCCAGCTCGAAGCCCAGATTGCGGAGTACTTGAAACTCCTTTCGGCTTCGCGTTCGCCGAACACGGTCCGTGCGTACCAAAAGGACTTTGCTCAGCTCGCTGAGAGTCTCGGTCCCAGCGGTTTAGATTCCGACGCAATCTCGAAGACACTTCGGGTGTTCGGAACGACGCCTGTCACCCGGGCTCGAAAACTCAGCGCTATTCGTAGTTTGTGTCAATTCCTTATGAAATCCGGCGCGATTTTGGTCGATCCCTCCCTTGGAATTGAGGCGCCGATTCGCCGAAAAACACTCCCGAAAGTACTCAGCCAGTCGCAGATGACCGATCTGTTGGATCAAAATTCCTCCTCGAAATCACCCCTTCGCGATCAAGCTGTCTTGGAATTGATGTACTCGGCGGGATTGCGAGCGAGTGAAGTCGTGGCATTGCGCCTCAATGATCTTGAGTTAGACAAAGGGATGGCGAGGGTGCTCGGTAAAGGGAGCAAAGAGAGGCTGGTGCTGTTTGGCGAGGCGTGCCGAAACGCGATCACGGAGTACATTCGATCAGAACGCACCGCCGGCAAGGTTCAAAATCCCAATCCGACGCTCTTTACTGGCCCGACGGGGAAGCCAATGACAACGCGGACGGTGCAGAACATCGTCAAGAGATGGTGCATTTCGGCGGGGTTGCCTCCAGAGTCATCGCCGCACACATTGCGACACTCGTTTGCGACGCATCTTTTGGATGGTGGCGCCGGGTTAAAAACGGTGCAGCAGTTGCTCGGTCATGAATCACTGGCGACTACGCAGATTTACACTCATATCAGCATCGAACGGCTCAAAGACGTGGTTCAATCCGCACATCCCAAATCAAAACCCAAAAGGTAACATTTGGCGACTTTGTTTCCGGATTTAGAGTGCGATATTTTGATCGTCGGTGGCGGCACAGGAGCTTGCGCTGCAGCAATGGCGGCCACTGACATGGGCTTTCGAGTGATCATGACGGAGGAGACTATTTGGCTTGGCGGACAGCTCACAAGCCAAGCTGTTCCTCCAGACGAACACCCATGGATCGAAACTCATGGTTGCACCCGGCGATATCGCAAGTTCCGAAATGATGTTAGGGCGTACTATCGGCAGTTCCATCCCCTAACCACTTCGGCAAGACGGTGGGAAAATCTAAATCCTGGGAACGGATGGGTCAGTCGAACTTGCTTGGAGCCAAGAGTGGCGGTAGCAGTCTTGGATCAAATGCTGGCAAACGCGATTGGTACAGGTCAATTGCAAATCTTTTACGAGACGGTGCCGACTTCTGCTACGACTGGTGCGGACCGAGTAGATTCGGTCACGGTTCTTCACAAGAAGGAGGGCGCAACTCGAACCATTCGTGCCAAGTTCGTTTTGGATGCAACCGAACTAGGCGACTTGTTGCCGATGACTGGTACTGAGTATCGAGTCGGCTCGGAATCCAGATCGGAATTTGGCGAATTGCACGCACTGGAAGAAGCCAATCCGGACGATATTCAAGGATTCACCTGGTGCATGGCGGTCGGGTTCAAGCCTGGTAGCAACAACGTCATCGAGAAGCCGGCTCAGTATGAGTTTTGGCGCAATTATTCTCCGGCGATCACCCCTCCTTGGCCAGGCAAGCTCTTCAGTTGGGATGTCGTCGATGCGATCTCAATGGAGCGGCGAACATTCAGCCTTTTCGGTGATTGGGGGCTGTTCACGTACCGCCGGATCGTCGATGGCTCGCTCTTGGAGACGGAAAACCCGGTTGACGACGTTTCCATCATCAACTGGGTTCAAAACGATCACTTTTTCAAGGTGATTGACCAACCTGAAGAAATGGTTGACGAGACCTATGAAAATGCGAAGCAACAGAGCCTTTCGCTGCTCTATTGGCTTCAGACCGAAGCGGAGCGCCATGACGGTGGCTTTGGTTATCCCGAGTTGTATCTTTGCCCATCTGCGGTCGGCACGGCGACTGGACTCGCGATGGCACCCTATCACCGTGAGTCGAGACGTATCCGTGCCCAGAAAACGGTGACTGAGGCGCATATTGGCGTGGAAATGCGTGGTGAACTGGGTGGGCCAGAGAAGTTCACAGACTCCGTCGGTGTCGGTGCATACCGGATCGATCTACATCCGAGCGCGGGCGGGCGAAATTCCGTTGATTTGGCGGCGTATCCATTCCAGATTCCGCTCGGAAGCCTCGTGCCAGAGCGCATAAAAAACCTCCTGCCTGCTTGCAAGAACATCGGGGTGACGCACATCACCAACGGCTGCTATCGGTTGCATCCTGTAGAGTGGAATATCGGAGAGTCGTCGGCGCTACTCGCTGGATTTTGTATCAAGAATCAGTTGACTCCTCAGGAGGTCACTGCGAGCGATGAACTCGTCAAAGAATTCCAGAGGCTTTGCGTGGCTCAGGGCATCGAACTCGACTGGCCGACCATTCGGCCGCTCTGAACAAAGACGGCCCCACTCCAAGGAGTGGGGCCGTCTGGGTTTTAGCAGAGTGTCTTAGCTGCCTGCTTCGCCGAAGTGTGCGACCACCCAGTCAAAGTCGCTAGATCCGACTTCGCCATCGTAGTCCACGTCTTCTGGAAGGTTGACATCAGAGTTACCAAACGCGGCGGTGATTGCGTCAAAGTCGCCTGCGCCGATTTCATCGTCGTTGTCGACGTCGCCAGTGATACAGGTGAATTCAAGATTGAACACGCCTACATCAGCAAGGTCAACGCCGTTGATTCGCTTGGAGAGCCATCCTTGTGGCTTGACCCTAATATCGTACAAGCCGACGCCCGACGTAGCAGGTACCGCGGTAAAGAACCGCATGTCATCCAGAGTGGTGTTGATCGTCTCGACCGGAGCAGTACCGCTTGGAGCATAGAGCTCGACTGCGACTGGCGTGCCGGTTGTCGATCGAACGAAGTTGATGTCGTTCATGATCACTCGGGACAGAATCGTTCGAGGACTCTTCAGGTTATCGCCACGCATGAAGTCGAGATAGAGATCCGAATTTGCGAATGGAGTACCTGCAACGCCGCCGTATGTTGGGAAGCTACCTGTCGTTCCGCCGCGCAACATCTGAATATCGAACTCGTTGCAGCTAAAGAATGCAGCTGCTGTTCCTGGGATGGTGACTTCAATCGGAATCGATGCTCCATCAGCAACTGGCGCGCCGTTGATCCAGGCTCGGACCTTTCGGGTTGACCATTCGTAAGTGACGATTCCCCAGTTCCAGTCATATGGGTTGAACGGAGTGTTCGCGCCGGTTTGGCTGATGTTTGGAAAAGCTGTGTTGCCACCGTGTCGAACGGTGCAGACGCCATTCTCGTTGAAGCCGAGACGTGCGAGTGGTACGTTAGAACTTGCACTTGTTGCTGACGAAGTACCCCAGAGGGCGATTTCCCAGGCAACCTTTCCACTTGGTGAAGCAGCTTGAGTGAGCTTCATTCGGGTCTGCAGAACGAAGGTTCCTTCGTTTGAACCGAAGATTCCAGGAATCGTGTCGGTGAACTTTGCAAAACCAGAAAATGCGTTGCCACTAGTGAAGAGCGACGAGTTGAATCGCACGGATTGCGAACCGTTGTAAACGTTGTTTGCGCTTTGCACGGTGTATCCGCCGCCGCCAGACCATGGGCCTTGGCCGGTAACGCCATTGTAAAGTACGCCAGGAACGTATGTTGGTGGCTCAAAATCCATGTTGTAAGGCACGGGGCCAACTTGAGCATTGGCTACCACTCCTGCGGCAACCGTTGCCAGCAGTGAAAGTAAACGGCACTGTTTCATAGCAATCTGTATTATAAGGGAGAATTCTCCGTGGAGTGCGACCGAATTTTGATTCAGTCGCAATTCTGTGGGGATTCTCCCGGGCTCCAAACCTGAACCAGCGCAATTTTCATGCCAAACATCGCCAAAAACCTAGAAAAAATACGGGAATCAATCCGACAAGCGGAGACTCGTGCTGGTCGCGTTCAAGGCTCAGTTCAGCTTATCGCGGTGACAAAAGGCGTGACTGCCAATCAGATTCTAGAGGCATACAATCAAGGTCAGCGTGACTTCGGCGAAAGTCGATTGCAAGAGGCGATCCCCAAAATCGAGATTCTCCCGAAAGACATCCGCTGGCATTTCATCGGCGATTTACAGAGCAACAAAGTCAAACGAATTGCAGACTTGTTTTCAGTAATCCACTCACTCGACCGATTGTCTCAGATTCCGCCGCTCCAGAAAATCGAAGGATCAATTGATGCCCTGATCGAGGTGAATATCGGAAATGAGATACAAAAATCGGGAATTTCGCCCGATGCGCTTGACGAATTCGTTGAAAGTGTCTTAAAATGCAAGCACGTAAGGTTACGAGGTCTTATGACTATCGGACCTGTGCACCAAAACCCGGAGTTGGCGCGTCCGTACTTTCAGCAGCTGAAGAAGCTCGCAGATCGGTTCGGACCTGACGCTTGGTTGAGCATGGGGATGAGCAGTGACTTTGAAGTGGCGATCCAGGAAGGATCTACCCATGTCAGAGTCGGGTCAGCGATCTTCAAGGCCTGAGAGTTGGTAAGCCACTTACCGCTCACGGATGAGGACTAATACGATCATGGAAGAAATGGAACTTCAAGAGAAGCCTGGCTTATTTTCGCGTGTCAAGAACATGTTTAGTCGAGAAGAAGACTACATGGAAGACGACGTCTACGACGAAGCGACCCCAACCAACAAGAACACCACTTTTCGCGTGCACACCCGCGGTCAGTATTCGATTACAGTCCGACGGTCTGTCCAATCCTTCCAAGATGCTGTTTCAGCTGCTGACGGCCTTAAGCGTGGCGAGCAACAGATTCTCAACTTGAGCAGCTGCGATGATTCTTTGCGCGACAAGATCAAGGACTTCATGTGCGGCGTGAACTATGCGCATGAAGGAAGCTGGGAAGAACTCGGCGAGAATGTCTATCTGCTCGCTCCTGCCCACGCCGCAGTGGAAGTTGCTCCTGCAACTCCAAAGATGCAAGCGCAACGAAACTAAAGTTTATTTACCCACTCCTGCACCAGGTTCTGAGCCGCTTCGATTATCGGGGCGGCTCGCCTGTTTATTTGGGCACCTAGCGGCTAAACTGGAACCTTGGTCCAACGTATTTGCATCAATCTCAACATGAAGTTTTGGCTCATCTGCTTTTCCTTGATGCTGGCCTGCTTAGGCTTAGCTCAGGATCCACCTGTTTCGGTGGCTTCGGCGGTCCAAGACCCGACCGTGAAAGTGAGCCTCAGCCAAACTTCTGCACGGCCAAATGAGACGGTCAAAGGCGTGGCGAAGGTTAGCTTTGCTCCTGGGCTCCACGCGTATCAGAACCCTCAGAAGGACCAAACCATAATTCCGATCACCCTGGAAGCGACAGGTGCTGAGTTAGCGAAAATTGAGTACCCCGTCGGAACCGAGAAGTCGATTGGCGGACTGCCCGACAAGTACGCGGTTCACGATGGCGAGATTGAAATCCCGTTCACGTTGGTTGCCCCAGAAAAAGCCGGACCGCACGAAATCAAATTCTCATTTGGTTTCCAGCAATGCGACGAAGACAATTGCTACCCACCCGGCACCGTTGAACAAACTCTGAAGCTGGAAGTCGCAGGGGAACCGGTCGCCAAAGGAGCAATCGAAACTCCTACTACCACTGAACCTACTGGCGCAAAGCAGACCACTCCAGAACCGAAGCAAGACGGCCTAGGTGGCATGATCAAGTCGGCGATCTCAAAGGGAGAATGGCCACTCGCGGTGGGCGTTTTGCTCCTCATCGGGTTGTTGATCAACCTGACTCCATGCGTATACCCGCTGATTCCGATCACGATTAGTTTCTTCACGAATCAAGCCAAAGACCAATCCACCACGCGGCTCGCCTTAGGATTCAACTACATGCTGGGAATTGCGCTCAGCTACGGCATGGTGGGCGGAATCGCGGCGGCGACTGGAGGACTTTTTGGCCAGCTCTTTACCTACGCTTGGTTCAACGTTCTGATGGGACTGCTCTTTATCGGCATGGCGCTCTCGATGTTCGACTTGTATCAAATCGGACTGCCACCGGTGGTGCAGAGCCAGCTCAAGGGTCGAAGTGGGGCCGTCGGCGCGCTGATCATGGGGCTGTTTGTTGGTATCGGTGCGGCGCCTTGCGCAGGTCCAGTGATCGTCGCGCTGTTTACAGAAGTCGCGAAGCTCAATAGTCCGGTTCTGTCGATCGCTTCGTTTACCCTGGTGGGATTTGGAATCGGAATTCCATACTTTATCCTTGCTCAGATCGGAAGCGTGAAAGCGTTGCCCAAAGCAGGCGGATGGATGAAAACGCTCAAGGCGATGATGGGCCTTGCTGTGATCTATTTTGGAATCGAATACATCCTAAAGGCGTTTCCTTCGTTCGCCACTCCAGCAAACACAAAGGTGATCTATGCGGCGTTCTTCTTAGCATCTGCCGCTTTCTTGGTGGTGTGGGACAAGGCCAGTACAGATGTTCGAACCTGGCGGTTGAAGTCGGCTGGAATTTTAGCCTGTGGCTTGTTAGCCGGCATGCAGTTCGCTTCCGCGCCAGCTTATGAAGCGGAATGGACCAAGTTCACTGACGAGTCGTTCGCAGCAGCGAAAGCGAGCGGGAAGCCGATCATGATCGACGCCACGGCAAACTGGTGCGCGGAATGTAAGGTGATTGAGGCGAAGGTCTTTTCGACACACGAATTCGGCAAAGTCACCGAAGGCGTACAGCTTTTGAAAATTGATCTCAGTACCGGAGTGGACAAATCGTACGAAGAGAAAGTCCGTAAGCAATTCAACATTGCCGGACTTCCGACAATCATTTTCGTCAAACCTGGCGGTGAAATCTCGCAGGTCGTCAACGGCTTAGAATCTGTAAAGGAAGTCGAAGAAGCCATCGCAAAGGCAAAGGAATCGAATTGAACACATTCAAAGTTTCGGATTTTGAAGTTGGCGCCGAGCGTCTGACCGTGATCGCTGGCCCTTGCCTTGCCGAATCACTTGAGTTGTGTCAGCAGGTCGCCGGAACGATGCGACAACTCTGCGACGACCTTGGGTTCAACTATGTCTTCAAGGCTTCATTTGACAAAGCCAATCGAACGAGCGCGGGCTCGAACCGCGGGGCAGGAATTGACGCTGGCCTTGTAATCCTGAGCAAGATCAAAACTCAATTTGGGTTGCCAGCCACAACGGACATTCACTTGCCCGAGCAAGCGGCACCAGTCGCTGAAGTCTGCGACATCCTACAGATTCCGGCGTTTCTCTGTCGCCAGAGCGATTTGCTGGAGGCTGCGGCGGTCACGGGTGTGCCGGTGAACGTAAAGAAGGGGCAATTCCTCGCGCCGTGGGACACCAAGAACATTGTTGAAAAGCTCCAATCGTTCGGCGCGAAAGGAGCGATGCTCACCGAACGGGGAACCACCTTTGGCTACAACACTTTGATCGTCGATATGCCAGGGCTTGAAACGATGCGGTCGTATGGAGTTCCTGTCTGCTTCGATGCGACGCATAGCGCTCAGCGCCCAGGAGGTGCTGGTACAGCCACTGGCGGCGTGAGAGAATCGATTCCAGCCATGACTCGCGCAGCGATCGCGGTCGGCATCGACGCATTGTTCATCGAAGTCCATCCGGATCCGGCGAATGCGCAGAGCGACGCGGCGACCCAATGGCCCCTCGATCGGGCTAGAGAGTTGTTGCTGCAAGTGAAGAGATTTCGAGAAGCTTAGTCTTTTGCGACTACCTTCTCAGGTATCTCGACCTTCATGCCTGGCTTGATGCCCAGCTTTTTCAGCAGTCGTGCCTTAAACTCGATGGCGTACATCGCCTTACCATTGCTCGGAACACCGGTCTCGTCGTGAGCGATCATCGTGTGGATGCTAATGATCGTGTGCTTTGGCGAGACGTAGGCGATGTCGAGGTCAACCAAGGTGTTTTGCATCCAGAAGCTTCGTTCGTCAGCTTCTGGGAAGACAAAGATCATAGAATCCTTTTCGGTGAAATCCTGCGCTTCGAGGAACATCATTCCCTCCATCCGCTTTTCGTTGGTGTCCATCACCCAGCAGTTGAATTCGTTTTTGCCGATCTTGATCTTCACTTGTTCCAACTCATCTTGCTGGAAGAGTCGGCGAGGATTCGTGCGGTGCTTCGGAGGCTTGTTGGCCTCAGTGTTCGTTGGAGGCGTGGTTTGTCCGGCAGGCTCGGCTTTCGCAGTCGTAGGCAATGGCTCAGACGGTTTCAAGGTCTGAGTGGTGCCGGTGGACCCGCATGCAGAAAGCACAACAGCACTTAGCGCGGCGATGCTCAAAAGGCCGATACCGAATCGATTCATGTTCATAGTCTACACCGATGGTTTGGGTACGTAAGCATTAGACGCTTTTTCGTAAGCGTCGATATCATCTTTATGGCGAAGCGTCAGGCCGATCAAATCCAGACCTTCGATGAGCTGAATTTTGGTTGCAGGTGCAATTTCAAAATGATAGGATTTGCCCATACAATTCACGGTTTGCGCTGGAAGATCAATCGTGCATTCGGTGCCTTGTGGGTGCGAAGCGAGCTCGGAATGATCAGCTTCATCAAGTTCGATCAGCGCAAGTCCGCAGTTGGCAGCGTTGCCTCGAAAGATGTCGCTGTATCCAGGAGTCTCTGCGGTCTTCTTTGCGATGACGACATGAAAACCGGCTTGCTGGATGGCCCAAACAGCGTGCTCGCGGCTACTGCCGCATCCGAAGTTCGTCCCAGCGACGAGAATTGTCGCGCCTTTTGCTTCTGGCTGGTCGAGCGGAAAATCGGCTCCGCGCACGTCTTTGAACGCCAATTCACCGTAGCCAGTCTTGGTGACCATGGTCAAAAATCGAGCGGGAATAATCCGGTCTGTATCGACATGATCTTGGTTTAGAACCGCAATTCTTCCAGTGTGAGTGGTCAATCCGCTCATAGTTGCGTCCATTATGATGGACTTTTGAGGATTGAAACGGGTACCTTGCTAACTTCTACGAGATTCCTCGTAGCATTGGAGTTCGTGCGTCCCTAATCACGATTAGGGCAAGTTGCATCGCGCAGGGGCTCAAACCATCTGCCAGGCGGGCTCACCATTCTCCTGCGCCGCCAATTGCAACAACTAAATAGACTCTTAATGCAAACCACTATAGATACGAAGAATTTTCACGCCCTCGGCGTGTCCAAACGACTGTGCGAGCTCTTGAAGCGGAACAACATCGTCACCCCGACACCGATCCAGGAAGAATCGATTCCGATTGGAATTGAAGGACACGATCTCATCGGACTGGCACAAACCGGTACCGGAAAGACGTTAGCCTTTGGATTGCCGCTGGCCAGCAACTTGAATCCAGGCGAAGTCGCGTTGGTTCTTGCTCCAACGCGGGAATTGGCCCACCAGATCGAAGAGACTTTGCGCTCGCTGCACCTGATTTGTGTTCTGCTGATTGGCGGTGCACCGATGCCCGGGCAGATCCACAAGCTGCGACGCCCGCATCAAGTAATCATCGCAACTCCCGGCCGACTCGAAGACCATCTTTCGCAGCGAACCATGAAGTTGGACCGCGTCAAGATTGTCGTTTTGGACGAAGCCGACCGGATGCTTGACATGGGATTTGCCCCGAGTATCCAGCGCATTCTCGCTGCTTGTCCAAAAGACCGACAAACGATGCTCTTCAGCGCAACCATGCCGAATGAAATTGTTTCGCTCGCGGATAGCTACCTGAACAATCCTCACCGTGTGGAAGTCGCCCAGGCTGGAACAGCGAGCGAATTGGTTTCACAGTCGGCAGTGTTTTTGCAGCACCACGACAAGCTGGACATGTTGACCGATATCTTGAGCGAAACTCGAGGACCCGTTTTGGTGTTCGCCCGAACCCGATTTGGCGCGCAGAAGCTCAACAAGCACCTCAACATTTGCGGCTTCAAGTCTGCTGAAATCCACTCCGATCGAAGCTTGAATCAGCGCCGCGAAGCGCTTGCAGGATTTAAGCGCGGCTACTATCAAATTTTGGTCGCGACGGACATCGCCGCTCGCGGTATCGATGTTAAGGAAATCGAGCTCGTCCTCAATTTTGATATGCCGGACAATCCGGACGACTATGTGCACCGAATCGGCCGAACTGGTCGTGCAGGAGCTGAAGGTCACAGCATTCTGTTCGTGATTCCTGACCAAATGCGCACGCTTCGAGAAATCGAAAAATTGATCCGGCAAGGAATCCCGGTTTCCCCGCTCAGCAAGATCGAAGTGCCAGAGCATCTCGGCGCTGGTGGAAAGCGCGGCGGCCGCGGTCGAAACGTTAACCGAGAGAACAGCAGACCCAAGCGACAAGTGCGGTCCAGCAAGCCAGATCGGTTTGCACGTCCTGATTCACGAGATACAGCTGAGTCAACCTTCGAACGACCGAAATTTGAGCGACCACAATCAGATCGCCCGCAGTTTGAACGTCCGCAGTTTGAGCGATCGGAGCGAACCAATCGCCCTGAGCGCGCCGAGCGACCTCGGGAAGATTTTCGACCCGCGCGTGCAGAACGCCCATCGCGAGATGAGCGACCATTTCGCGGAGATCGACAAGATCGAAACGCTCGCCCAGAACGCAAAGTTTGGAATGACCGAAAGCCTAGCGGGCCGGCGCAAGATCGCGGCGAGCAACGCGAATACCGACCTTCGTGGGACTCAAAGCCCAGCCAGCGACCTTCCGCCCCAGCATCCAGCTTTGGCAAGAAGAAATTTTCGAGCCGGATTCAGGCGATCGGCGAGGCGCAGCTGAGAGAAGCCAGTACAAGCCGTTGGCATTCCAACGATAGCGGCCAACGTCCAGATGGTCAAAAGCGGTCTTATGGTCGCCCTGCTGGCAAGCCTTCGGTGAAGTCTTATAACAAGAATTCGAGTAAATCGTTCGGCAAGAGCTTCGGCAAACCCAAGAAGCGCAACGCACGCTGAATATTCTCGCAATTCGAGTACAATTGTCCGGCGCAGAGTTCTCTAGGAAGTGAATTCTGCGCGTGGCAACGTTGCCCGAACTAGCGGAAAAGCATGAAAATACGTGTACTGTTCGTTTGTCTTGGCAACATCTGCCGTAGCCCTTTGGCCGAAGCCGTTCTCAAGAAAATGGTGGCTGAGCATGGGCTCGAAGACCAAATCCATGTCGATTCGGCCGGTACAGGCAGTTGGCATAGCGGAGAACTTCCTGATCGCCGTGCGCGAGAAACTGCCGCAATTCATGCCGCGCCGATCAACCATCGCGCTCGGCAAATTTCTTCTCGCGACTTCCAAGACTTTGATTACATCATCGGAATGGACCGATCAAACGTCCAAAATATTCGGAATTGGCCTGGTGCGATTCCAGAGAAAATCAGCCTGATGATGGATTGGAGCGAACACCACAAAGGGATGGAAGTCCCGGATCCATATTACGGCGAAATGGATGGATTTGAACAGGTTTACAATTTGCTCGTAGAATCTAACAGTGGTCTTTTGAATCATCTAAAGAATGAGCTCAAAGTCGCCGCGCCCAGTGCCTAAATGAAACCGATCCAGCAACCGTTGCCCAAGCAGTATTCGGAGTTGTCACCCGAAGAATGCGCGAGTCGGATTGACCGCGCAAAGCAGAAACTCGGGCGCGATCTGGTGATTCTTGGGCACCACTACCAACGGGATGAGATCATCGCCCATGCGGATTTCCGAGGTGATAGCTACAAGCTCGCCAAGGACGCGGGCAGTCATCCTGACGCGAAGTACATCGTTTTTTGCGGCGTCCATTTTATGGCCGAGAGCGCAGACATTTTGACCGCAGATCACCAAATCGTGATCTTGCCGAATATGGCTGCGGGTTGCAGCATGGCCGATATGGCCAATTCATTCCAAGTGAAATCGTGCTGGAAGCAACTTCAATCCATTCGGGCAAAGTTCAAGATTATCCCGATAACTTATATCAATAGTGCGGCGAATCTGAAGGCATTTGTGGGAGAGAATGGTGGCGCGGTTTGCACGAGCACCAACGCACCAGGCGTGGTGAAATGGGCGCTTGAGCAAGGTGAAAAAGTGTTGTTCTTCCCCGATCAGCACCTTGGCCGAAATACGGGTGTCAAGCTCGGTTTTGATCCTGAAACTGAGATGGTGGTGTGGGATCCCTTCAAGCCGCTTGGCGGCAACACGCAAGAAGCTTTAGCCGCTGCCAAATTTATCTTGTGGAAAGGGCACTGCTCGGTTCATCAGCGATTCACCGTCGCTCAGATTGAAGAAGCCCGGGCCGTCAACCCCGGTTGCCGGGTGATCGTTCATCCTGAGTGCCCACTAGATGTTGTCCGCGCCGCTGATGAAAACGGAAGTACCGAGCGGATCATCAGGACGGTTACCGAGGCTCCATCAGGATCAACCTGGGCTGTTGGTACGGAGATCAATCTGGTCAATCGTCTTGCCAAGGAGATGCCTGACAAGAAGATTTTCTGCCTCGATCCGCAAATCTGCCCATGCTCGACGATGTACCGAATTCACCCCAGCTTTCTTTGTTGGGCGCTGGAAGAACTCGTCGAAGGCCGCGTGATGAATCACGTCAAAGTGGATTCTGAAGTGGCCCGGCTGAGCAAAATCGCTCTTGATCGGATGCTCGCCATACCCAATTAACTCGAATTGGGTACGGTTGATTTATGCCAATCAAACGGCCACTCAACACTGCGCTCAGCGGAAACGAAATGTACTGTCTTCACCAGAAGGGGATGGAGGCTGGCGAACTGGTCATCGGAAACAGCGTGTGGTCGATGGGATTTGGCGGCGCGCTGAGTGCTGGGCTCAAAACACTCGCGGGCGGTGAAGTTCACGAAGTCACACAGATCATTCACGATGGACGCCAGGCGAGCTTTGATCGTATGTGCGCTTGGACAGACTTGGGTGGCGCGATTGGCATCACTGGCGTAACAAGCGAACTCATTCAGCATGGCGTTGGCATCGAGTTTCTCAGCGTAGGTTCCTGCGTGCATCGCCCCGGCGTCGACGCCGAACACCTTGAGTTCAGCACGAGTGCTGATGGGCAAGATCTCTTCTGCCAGTTGGATGCAGGCTACCATCCGCGTCATTTCGCCTTTGGAAATGTCGCTTATTCGATCGGAATCGGAGGTGGGATTCGGGGTGCATTCCGAAGTTTTGCGCGTGGAGAAGTGCACGAATACAGCGAAATCTTTAATAAAACTCGCCACTTAGCACTGGAGCGGATAAAAAACGATGCAAAGAGGTACGGGGCAAACTGCGTACTCGGCATTAACACATCGATCGTGCCGTTCGGCGGAATGCAAGAGATGCTGATGATTGGCACCGCGTCCACTCACGATCTTTACGGTCAGCACACCTTTGACGATCCGGTGACGAGTGACCTGACTTGCCAAGAGATGTGGAACCTCGCTCAACTCGGATACATGCCCCGCGAACTTGTTTTGGGCGTAAGCGTTTATTCCCTCGGCATCGTGGGCGGATTTTCTGCGTTCTTCAAGTCGTTTTCTCGCGGTGAAATCAACGAGCTGACTTCGCTTGTGTACGAAGCGCGGGAGAACGCACTCCATCACATCAATGTGGACGCCGAGCGAGTGGGCGCGGACGATGTAGTTGGTATCAAAACCTATGTTTACGAGTTGGGTGGCGGCATGATCGAGTTTATGGCGATTGGCACCGCGATTCAGAAAGTCGATGGCATCAAGACTCAGTCGGCACAGCTTCCACCACAGGCGGTGATGCACGATAAGGACACGTTCTTCAACGCTGCCGAAAAGAGCAAGGCAAGAAACCTGAACGACCGCGACTTTTCGCCGACGCCTTAATCCGAGGATCGGCGGCGAGCCTTTGGCCAGGTTTGGACGGCGGCGATTGTTGCCAATCCGGCAATGCTCAATGGCGGCAGATAGGGCGCCTCGCCTCGCTCCTCTTCATGTTCATCGTCATCGTCGGAGTGGGCAGGAGCGACATTCAAACCAAACGGTTTGAGCAAACTCAGCGCTTTCGTTGGCTGGTTTTCGGTGTGCCGCATAAAGCCAATCACGCCGACAGCGATCCCGGCAATAAAGACCACCGTTGCGACTGAGCGCACCGTCCGGTTAGTGGAGATGCCCGCCAAGGCAGCAATGGCGGCGACCAATCCGTAAACCATCGGTATGTAGGCCGCTGAGTCCCGGCGCATCACGAATTGGTGCATCGTCCGAACTTCAACGACAAGCATGATGAAGCTGAATGCAAGGAGCAACATCGTGATGACGTATTTGGTTCGATCGTTCATAGCAATACAAGGTACGTGCGGCGACCGGATTCGACTGCAGCTACTTTGAAAATAGATTGATTGTTTGGTTGACGAGGACGGCCATCAAGTAGGCGAGCGTGGTCATGTAGACGAAGGTGAAAATTGGCCATTCCCAGGTGTTCGTCTCACGTTTGATCGTGGCCAGAGTCGCGCCGCATTGACTGCATAGCGCAAAGAAAACCATGAGCGCAAACGTCGCGCCGGTGGTCAAGAGCGGGCGGCCGTCTGGCCATGTCGCTTCACGCATCGCGCCGCGCAAGTGGTTTGATTCTTCATCTTGGTCGCTGCCCAAGTCAAAGATGATTCCAAGCGAGCTGACGAGAACTTCTCTTGCGGGGAATGCGGCCAATATCGCGGTGCTGATTCTCCAATCGAATCCTGCCGGGGCGAACGCGGGTTCAATCGCGCGCCCAATATTGCCGAGGATTGAGTTCTCGAGCCGCTTCCCATCGACGTAATTCTCTTCGGAGATGACTTCCTTTTGTGCTGTGGACAGGCTAGTGCGGTACTCGGTCAAATAGCGAGCATCGGCTTCGGCGCTACGGGGGAAGTAGAGGAGCCCCCAAATGATCACCGACATGACGATGATGACCGTACCGGCGGTTTGAAGGAACACCTTTCCGCGTCCGACCATCGCGTTGAAAACATCGCGCCATTTGGGCATTTGGTACGGCGGAAGTTCCATTGAGAATGGGAGCTTGTTTGCCCGGAGCACCTTCCGATTGAGGAGAATGATGATCGGAATCGACATGATGACGCCGACTGAGTGCATCGCGAACAGCGTTAATCCCGCAACGACCGGACCATACTTCGGTTCGATAATCGCGCCAATCAGCAGGACATAGACTGGCAGGCGCGCAGAGCATGACATCAACGGCGCAATGAGAATCGTTAGAAGTCGCGATCGGGAATCCGGCATGATTCGCGCCGCCATGATGCCTGGAATCGCGCAGGCAAACGACGACAACAAGGGGATAAACGCCTTGCCGTTAAGCCCACACCAGCTCAGCAACTTGTCCATCAGGAAACTCGCGCGGGCGAGATATCCAGATCCTTCTAGCACCGAAATCAGCCCAAATAGGATCAAGATTTGAGGCAAGAATACGGCAACCCCGCCCACACCAGCAAGAATTCCGTCGACGATCAGCGATTGCAACCACGGTATGGGTGCAAGCATTGCGCTCAACTTGTTTCCAACAAAGTCGAACACGTTTTCGATCACTTCCATGAGTGGTTTCGCTAGTGTGTAAACCGACTGGAAGAGCGCATACATGACAAACAGAAAGAAAACGAGACCAAAAAATCGGTGGGTGAGGAGTTTGTCGATTTTGTCGGTGCGCGACTTCTTTCTGGCGGCTGGATCTTGCTTTACCGAGGCGTGGAATACGCTTTCGGCCCATCGATAGCGATCTTTGATGTCGCTGAATTCGATGGCGGGAGGTGTTTGTCCAGACTCGAGAACCTGCTGGATCGCCATTTTGAGCCTGGCGATTCCTGTTCGCTTATGCGCGACAACAGCGACAACCGGGACGCCGAGCATCTCTTCAAGCTTAGCCAAGTCGACCGACATGCCTCGGCCGCCAAGAAGATCGGTCATCGTGAGGACCACGATGATCGGGGTTTGGAGCTGGATGACCTGTGAGAAGAAGAAAAGGTTGCGCTCCAGATTCACCGCATCGATGGCGACAACCATGATATCGGCTGGGCGCTCACTATCGCTGGTGCCTCGAATCGCCTCTGCGGCGATCTCCTCATCTTTTGAGAGAGCGTTCAGGGTGTACAGACCCGGAATATCGACAATTTCACACTCGATATCGCCTGCTTGAAAGGTCCCGGAGTGCTTTTCGACCGTGACACCGGCGTAGTTGCCGACCTTCGCGTTCATCCCGGTCAGGGCGTTAAATACAGAAGTTTTCCCTGCGTTTGGGTTGCCAATAAGGCCGATCAGCGCCGACTTGCGCCAAACCGAGTTTGGCATTTGACTAGTCTTCGACCTCTACTTCGACATTTTCGAGTTCGCTCTTTCGCAAGCAGAGGCGACATCGCCTGAATTCGACTTCGATCGGATCGCCCAAAGGTGCCTTTTTCACCACCGAAATCTCTGTTCCAGGGCACATGCCCATTTCCTGAAGCCGGAGCGCACACTCGTCTTCGCAGAGGTACCGCACGACCTTTGCCTTTGTGCCAGGACTAACTTTGGACAGGTTCTTCTTGTCGCTCATTTCAGTGAGAAACTCTAGGTTAAAGGTACCTTATGACTAGGTTCACTACGAGCGAAAAAACGGAATTCCCGCGTAGAAATTTGAAAATGTTGAATGAAAAGTATAGATTGAGGAATTTCGAGCTAAAGAACCGGTTCGCCCTTGCTCCGATGACCACTTATTCAAGCTCGGAAGAGGGCTACATCACCGACGAGGAGCTGCAATTCATTGAATCGAGGGCCAGAGATGGCTACGGCATGATCCTTTCCGCCGCAAATTATGTGCACCCGTGGGGGAAGGCGTTTACGGGTCAATGGAGGGGGGATATTGATGAGGCGATCGAGAGGAACTTTGTTCCGTTCGCCCAGATCTGCAAGAGATACGGAGCAGCCTCTGTTCTCCAGATTCATCATGGCGGCCGGATGGGCAAAGCGGCGTTATCCGGAAGGTTGCTCTCAGCATCCGCAATACCTGCGCTTCGCCCGGGAGCCGAGACTCCAGAAGAGATGACTCGTGAGGAAATCCTGGAAACGGCGGCTTCGTTTGGCGCAGCAACAAGGCGTGCACGACTCGCCGGTTTCGATGGAATCGAGATTCATGGGGCGAATACTTACCTGCTCCAGCAATTCGTCAGTCCCCATTCGAATCGGCGCGAGGATGAGTACGGAAAGGACAAGTTCCTGTTCGCCAAACAAGTCATCAAAGAAGTTCTTGCGGAGCGCGGCGAGATGTTTGTGGGCTATCGATTGTCTCCGGAGGAGATCGAAACGCCTGGTATTCGAATCGAGCAGACTTTGCGCTTCGTTGAAGAATTGTGCAATTTTGATATTGATTACTTACACTTATCTACTCGAGATTTTCGGATGAAATCTGCAATGGATGGCACCGATGAACCGATTGTCCAAACGGTTTTACGGCAGATTGATGGGCGGAAACCACTGATGATCGTTGGCGGCATTCGTACAAAGTCCGATTTGGACGAAGCGGCGCGCACTGGCGCCGAGTTTGTCGCAATTGGACGGAGCGCACTTACCGATCCGAATTGGCTCAATAAGATCAATGCAGGCGAGGAGCCAATACACAAACTCCCGCGAAAGGATATCCACGAGCGAACGCTGATTCCAAACAAACTCGTCGAAAAATTGATTGGAATCCCAGATTGGGTGGAAAGGGAAGAAGCCGATTCTGCCGAAATAGAAGATTAGTGATCACCGGAATGTTGCGATGGATTGGGATTGCGGTGCTGTTCGTTTGGATGGCGATCATTCCAATCCGCGCACAGACCACTCCGAAACCAAAAGTGCTCTTGTTCTGGAGTGTGGAATGCCCGGTCGCAGAATCCTATACGCACAAGATCAACCAGATCACTCAGATTTACTCGGCAAAAGGGGTCGCTTTCGAAGCGATCTTTAGCCAAGACGGTGAGACCGCCAGAGTTGTGGAGTCGGTCCTTAGGAAGCGCGGGCATTCTTGGAATTGGCGCATCGACCCTAAGGCGAAAGAAGCCTATCAATATGGAGTCATTCGAGTGCCGACAGCCGTTGTTTTGAGCCCGAACGGCGAGCTAATTTACTTCGGCGCGATCGACGATGCTCCCACACAAACCACATCCAGCACTAACTATTTGACCGATGCGCTTGATTCTGCGCTGGCTGGAATGCCTGTCACAATTACCAGGACAAAATCGAACGGGTGCTTGATTTCTTTGCCGGATGTCAAGGAAACGCTCGAAGGGATGAATTACGCGCGAGATGTCGAGCCAATTCTGGCTCAACATTGCCTTCCTTGCCACCAGCCAAACGGGGTTTCTCCGATCCGGCTAGACCGCTATGAAGATGTTCGTCGCTGGGCACCGATGATCCGCGACACGATGGCGACCGGGAAGATGCCCCCATATCTTCGGACTGATATGGTGGGAGTGGTGAACCGCCCTCACGTGATTCCAATTGAAGAAGTCGAAATCATCAGACAATGGGTATTACAGGGCCGGGCAAGCGGATTTGGCGAACCCAGTTTTCGGGGAAGAAAGGCGCCAATCGCGCCGCGGTCCGCAGTCCAACTTGGAAAGGTTGTCGTACCCAGCGGCGGAGTGATCTATCGAACAGAACAGAAGTTCGTCGCTCCTGTTGGTAGCTTCCGGGGGGTGCATCTCGATACATTGGTGCCGAGCGGTTGGCGGATGGCCGATCTGATCAACGAGTCTGGGGAGTGGCTGGCGAGTTGGACCGCCGGGCAGCCCGATCCAGCGAGGGCGTTTCAATTTAAACCGGGCGAAAAACTGAGTCTGCGATTGACCTATCGGCAGCGTGTCGCAGCCTACACTGATCGACCGACATTGCACTTCTACAAGTCCGAAACCGTTCAGCCGTACCTGGAACCAAAGCTGGTGAGCTTGGGGTCCGGCGAAGTCATGGTCACGAATCTTCTTTCTGGCGCCGAACTCAAAGCAACATGGACCATCCAACAGTCGGGCCAGCTCTATGCGATTCTTCCTTGGTTGAACAGCACTTACATGGACTCTGTATTTTGGTTGCAGACTCCGGGCCGAGAGCCGAGCCGATTGTTTGATACCCATCAGATCACTGAGGCGTGGCCAGTGCAGTATCAATTGATGCGGCGCCCCAGAGTCAATCCTGGTGACGTGATCATTTGGACGGCAAGCGTCAAGGCTGCCGTGCCGAATGAAAAGGCGATTCTAGATCGTCAACCGCCACAGCTTGAGATAGCGATTCGACCTTAGCGCTTGACTTTATATAGGTTCAAGTCGCCTGGCTCGCCGACTTTTATCGAAAGGCTCCAGTCGCTAACCACGAGCTTTGGGTTTCTCTCGCCGGGCAAGACGATGCTTTCTTGCACCTGATACCTGGCGAGATCACCATCACTGGTGATGCTGAGGCTGTATTTGCCAGAGACATCTGCGCGAGGATATTCGCGCCAGTTCCCGACGATGACGCCCGATTGACCAGCAGCAGGTGCAGTGTCGTTCAGCCAACCGACGGTTGCCAATTGTTCCGCGCGAAACTTCAAATATTCCTTCTTACCGATGAGAATATCGAGCGCCGGGGACCGGTCGATTAGGCTCGCTGATGCCGCAGTGTAAACCTCTTGGATGATCGACTGAATTCCGTTACGCCATTGCGGTTCATACATTCGCTGGCCTGGTTTCGACAGGGAATTTGGTGGGACTTCGTAGGTCACCAATTGACCATCAGCGGCAGTAATGTTGACCTTCGGATCGCCGAGCTTTGTCTGCCGAATATAAAGTTTGTCTGGGCGTTGGAACTGCACATAAGTCTGGATTTCGGACTTGTTCTGCTCGAAGGTCTGGCGAAAGGTGATTGTTCCGTACAGAGCTTTGGCCGAGGAGTAGCGCGCCAGCATTTTGGAGACCATTGCAGCCGGGGATTGAGCTGGTGCTTGGACCAGAATCTGCGAAGCGAGGATGAGAGAAACCATGGTTTTGACTTAGTGGGACTTCCAAACGACATCTTCGACGCCGGCCAGGAGATTCGCGATCCGGGCGGCGACGAACAACCAGTCAGAAAGACGGTTTAGAAATTTGAGAGGTTCGGCGCATTCGTCCAACGATTCCTGTAGCCGAATCAATTCTCGTTCAGCACGTCGACAAGTCGATCTTGCGACATGCAGTTCGGCAGCTAGTGCGCATCCGCCGGGGAGGATGAAATTCTTGAGCGGTGGAAGGCGGTCCGTGAAAGCGTCCATTTCAGACTCAAGAGTCTCGATCTCTTCTGATGTGATCCCGATCTTAAAGTGAGGCGAGCCTTGGGGTGTTGCGACCTGCGCTCCGATTTGGAAAAGTTGATTTTGAATCCGGAACAGATAAGAGTCGAGTTCGGCTCCTTTCGATTCACACCGGCATCGGCCGAGCTGGGCGTTTAGCTCGTCAATCACGCCTAGCGCCATGATTCGGTCGCTACTTTTGGAAACGCGACTGCCGCCGATGAGACCAGTGGTGCCTTTGTCCCCGGTTTTAGTATAAATTTTCATTTCTTCTCCTTGAGCGCTAGGACAATGAAGCGAGGTAGCGCGGTGAGTTTTTTGAACTTGTATGGATTTAGAATAGATCTCCACAACCATTCCAGGTGCAGTTTTTGGATGACTTTTGGGGCACGCTTCGTTCTTCCGCTGAAAACATCAAGTGAGCCACCCACTCCAACAGCGATTGGAGCTTGGATCACGTTCATCGTTGAGAGGATAAAGCGTTCTTGCCGTGGCATCCCCATCGCGACAAAAAGCACATCCGGTTTTTCGATTGCTATCTCTTCTGCGACTTTGGCATCTTCATCTGGCTTGAAGTAGCCATGCCTAGCGAGGACGATATTACAGCCGGGAAACCGTTTCTTCAAATTATCCGCTGCGAGCTCGGCGACCCCAGGTTCACCGCCGACGAAGGCGATTCGGTAGCCGTGTTTGACGCTGAGGTCGCACAGCCTTTCCACCAAGTCCACCCCGGTGACTTTGGGCACAATTGGGTGTCCTTTGCGCCGAATGGCCCATTGCAAACCCGATCCATCGACAGTCACGAACTTTGCGGACTTCATTTCCGTCAAAAAGCGTGGATCGTCGTGAGCAATAACCAAAGCGGTTGCGTTCGCGGTGACGACGAGACTTGGTTCTCTTGAAGCGATTTGAGCTTGAAGCAGCGCCAAGGTTTGCTCCATGTCGAGCAGCGAAACGTCGACACCCAGAATGTGTACTGAATTTGGATTGGGATGGACGGTCTGGGCAACCATGATCGCGGGTGCTGGGATTGTACCTGCGGGACTGGTAATTGCCTCATCAGTAGAGATGCTCGGATTTTAAATAAATCAAGACAAAAATGTTGGAATTTAGAAAAATTCGTGCTATAGTCGTCCGTTAGCGCTTGGATTGACCACCAAAAAGGTTGACCAAGCAAATTTTCCCAAGCAATCCATTTAGGAGAATCTAAAAACCCGTAATGCGCAATCGAAAAGCCTTCACCCTGATCGAATTGCTCGTGGTCATCGCGATCATCGCGATCCTCGCAGCCATTCTTTTCCCAGTTTTTGCTTCGGCCCGAGAAGCCGCTAAGAAGACTCAGTCCATCAACAACGCCAAGCAATTGACGCTCGGCGCCATCATGTACAAGGACGAAAACGACCAGTGCTTCGCACAGAGCATCTACGATGCAACCGGTGCTAACTACAATGCAACCGCTGGCGTCAGCGTTTTCACTCCAGGTGCTGCAACCCGAGCTTTCGCAGCTTATGATGCCACCATGCCTTACCTTAAGAACACCGATATTCTTAAGAGCCCAGCTGAAGGCGACGCCATCAAGTGGAAGGAAATCCTGAACGCTTTGGCAGGCACTCAGCCAGCAGGCACTATCACCCGAGCAGGCTACGGCTTCAACTTCGCAGTTTTCGAAGATCCAGCTGTTGCTCCATCGCTCGGCGGCGCCGACCCAGTCTGCGCTGAAGGCGTGATCGACGATCCAGTCAACACTGTCCTCTTCTTTGAAGCTAAGTACACTTCGCAAGGCCAACGCCCAACAATTCCAAACGCTGAAAAGACCAACACCACTTGGTGGACCAAGTGGAGCCAAAAGTGGACCAGCGCTGGCGGAACTCTCGCCCGAATTGGTGGCTATGCTCAGCCAACTTCGCCGTTCAACCGATTTAATTTCGGTGGCGTTTCGCGATACGGCGACAACTGCGTTGTCAGCTTCACTGACGGCCACGCAAAGGTCTTCCGCTACAACGCTGTAATTCCAGGCACCGCTGCCGACCTGTACACCACTGGTTCCCCAGCTACCTTGCCGGTTTACAACCTGCCATACGACCTCAACGGTATTCCAAACTACTCTGCTGAACCAAGCGAGTAATTTCGAAACATCGTGAAGAACAAATCCCCTGGCAATTCGCCAGGGGATTTGTTTGTTTATCGATGAGCCAAAACGAATCTTGATCTCGTAGGGATAAAATAGAGCTACACGAACATGCCTACCGTCATCCGTTTGAAGGTTCATCGCCAGACATCCAAGGGCGCGCCGATCCACCTTGATGTTTTCGAGATTCCGTATCGAGAGAACATGAATGTGATCTCCGCCTTGATGGAGGTCCGAAAAAATCCGGTAACGATCGAAGGCAAGCACGTCGCACCGCCAGTTTGGGATGCAGCCTGCCTCGAAGAGGTTTGCGGCTCATGCACAATGAACATCAACGGCGGCATCCGCCAAGCGTGCAGTGCGTTGATCGACGATGTCGCATTGAAGATGGGTGACTCGTTGGAAGTCACGTTGGAGCCGATGAAGAAGTTTCCATTGGTTCGTGACCTCAGTGTTGACCGATCGAAGATGTTCGAGAACCTGATCAAGGTTAAGGCCTGGGTGCCAATCGACGGTTCTTATGACCTTGGCATGGCTCCTGCCCAGGACGATCACGTGCGCCAACTTCGATATGCTCTGAGCCGCTGTATGACATGCGGCTGCTGCATGGAGGCCTGCCCACAGGTTAACGAGTCCTCTGAGTTTGTTGGCCCCGCAGCAGTGGGCCAAGCACTGCTTTTCAACCTCCACCCAATCGGGAAGTCGCTTGAGGAAGATCGGTTTGACTATCTGACGAGCAGCGAAGGAATCACAGGGTGTGGCAACGCTCAAAACTGCGTCAAGGTTTGCCCAAAGGGAGTTCCGCTAACGGTCGCGATCGCTCGTACAAACCGAGACACCACCATCTTCAAACTCAAGAAGTGGATGGGATTCGCCGGTAGCGAAAAGTAATTCTGCATTTTGAGTTCAATTCCCCTATAGAATTGCCGTTCCGATCCGATAACCCAATTGTGCCCTAGTAGAAACGCGGGCATGGGGAACCACGGATCGGCTCCTCTAAACAGTGCAAGGACGCGCGGGGATTGGAATCTACCGTGCAGATATTACAAGGACTTTTTGGTTCACATATCAACAATTTGGGCAAGGCGCTGGAGCGAACCTCCATGCGTCACGAGTTGGTATCTAACAACCTCGCGAACGTCAACACACCAAATTACAAGCGAAAGGACATCGATTTCAGCATCGAAATCGAGCGCGCCAACGATCGATTTAGCCTGAACAAGCATCAGCTTGGCGATAAGGGCATTCAAATTACCGAAGGAAGCATCCGGCGCGATGGCAACAGCGTTGATCTCGAATCTGAAGTTGTTGCGCTAGCCGAAACCGACCTCCACTACCGAATGCTCTCAGAAATGACTGGCCGGTACTTCTCTGGACTCAAATCAGTGATCCGGGAGGGCAGATAATCCATGAATATCGGTCGAGCCATGCGCGTGAGCAGCTCAGGCATGAGCGCTGAACGGTTCCGAATGGACGTTATCAGCGGCAATATCGCCAACGCAAACTCTGTCAACAAGCCAGGTCAACCTGAGATTCGACGCCAAAGTGTGGTGCTACAAGGCACTCAGAATGGCGTGAAGATCTTGGAAATCCAACAGGACAAAAGTCCTCTACGCCGCGAATACGATCCAAACAATCCCGCAGCGGTCAATGGTTGGGTGACCTACACGAACATCAATCCAGTTTTTGAAATGGTGGATATGGTCGGCGCAAGCCGAGCCTACGAAGCCAACTTGGCGGCATTCAACTCCGCCAAATCAATGTACGCCGCCGCCTTGAACATAGGAAAAGCAGCGTAAAGACGAAACCTAAAGCGAGACAAAATCCATGCGCATCGATAATGCGACACCGAACCTAAAGATCCAAGATCATCTCAACAGCCAACTCAAAGGCGATAACGGCGATGATTTCGGGGACATGCTGATGGACGTCATGAAGGAAGTGAACCAGGCTCAAAACGATAGCCGCGGTAAGCAAGAATCTTTCATGGCGGGTCAGTCGGTGGATGTGGACGATCTGATGATCTCGATGGAGCGCGCCAGCGTGTCAATGCAATTGACCATGCAAGTGCGCAACAAGGTGCTCGAAGCCTACCAAGAGATGATTCGGATGCAGGTTTAGTGCTTAGCTAGATCTGTCAGGGACATGACCATCGGCGGAACAAGGAAGTTGTTCGCCGACCATGGGCAATATTGTTGAAAGATTAAAAGATTGGTGGTTGGGGCTTGATAAGTCTCAGCGCCCCGTATGGATGCTTGGAGCTGGCGTCCTGACTGTGCTTCTCATTGGCGCAGTTGTTTTTGCTGGTCGTCCAAACATGTCGATGCTCTTTGGAGGGTTGTCCCCTCAAGACCAAGGCATGATTGTCGAAGAACTCAACAAGCTCGGCATTCCCGCGGATTACGACGCGAACGGTAACGTGATGGTGCCGAGCAACAAGGTGAACGAAGCTCGCGCAAAACTCGCCGTTGCCAAGAAATTGCCTCAGTCTGGGAATCTGGGATACGGCACGTTTGATTCGATCAACATGACGACCTCGCCAGCAGTCGAGCGCGAGAAGATCAAGAGCGCGATCGAAGGCGAATTGGCCAACACTCTCCAAAAGTTTCAAGGAATCACCGCCGCGCGGGTCCATCTTGCCCTGGGTGACGATTCCCCATTTGCGCAGGAACGCACTCCCGCTACGGCAAGTATTGTGATCTCAGAGGACTCCAGCGCAAGGCTGACCCCGGATCAAGCCCAGGCGATTGTTCGCCTCGTTCAATTCGGCGTCCGTGGACTTGACCAAAAGAACATTACCGTGGTCACCGACAAAGGGAACATGCTGTTTGACGGCACCCTGGATGGAACGACAAATGGTGCCGCGAGCACAAAGATCGCCGCCGAGAATGAAGAAGCGATTCGACGTGAGCGCGACCTTCAACAGAAACTCGACTCCGTTTTTGGATTGGGTAACACACGCGTTCAGATCCCGATTTTGAAGCTGAATTTTGACAAGATCAGCGAAGATAGCATCGAGCGCGGCCCGAGCAAGAAGCCAGTGGTCAGCGAAACGGTTGAAGAAAAGATGGGTAACGCGGATGGCGGAGCAGAAGGTGCTGCGGGCGCAATCTCCAACACCCAGCAACCAGCCGATTCGCTCTCGAACCAATCAAAGAATTATTCAGGAACTCAAACCCGCGAAGAGTTCGAGACCAATGAAAAGCGAACAACGATTCAGAAAGGCTCTGGCGATCTTGAGAGGATGTCCATCAACGTGATGGTGAATAGCGCGGTCATCAAGGACGTTGCGCCGATCGAACAGATCGTTGCGGGCTATCTTGGCCCTCTCTCGACCGATTCAGACAACTTCAAGGCGACGGTAACCGCGGTTGAATTTGACGCTAGTCAGAAGAAGGCCGCTGAAACCGCAACCGCCGCCGCCGCTCGAACGAGCCAAATGCAGCAGATGATTTCGATGTTGCCGATTGTTGCTCTTCTCGTCGTTGGATTCTTGGTTGCGAAGTCGATTGGAAAGTCGGCCGCGCCAAAGATGGGACAGCAGGTCGAAGTTGCCCTCCCAGGAGTTGGAACCATTGCCTTGCCGATGTCCACGATTGAGAGTCATCCGGAACTGCGAGAATTGGCCCAGGCACCAGGCTTCACGCCGACCGCTCCGATGCCACAAAACCCCACCGAACAAGTGATTGATATCGTGGGTGGTAGTGAACTTGCGCAAGCACTTCATGCCTTGGCTGCAACCGGACAAACAGAACTTCATGTGGATGACATTCCCGACAAGGTGAACATTCCGCTGGAGCAGATCAAGAAAATGGCGATTAGCAAGCCCGATGCCGTGGCTAAGTTGATCAAGACCTGGATTTTGGAGGAACGACGATGAGAAAGCAAAACAGCGAATTAGGCACACGGCGCAAAGCCGCCATCATGCTCACTCTTCTTGGGCCTCAAGAAGCCGCCGCAGTGATTAGTCATCTTAACGAAGAAGAAATTGAACTGTTGGCGCTGGAGATTGCCCGGCTGGAGCGAGTCACTGCGGAAACCCGCGAGCAGATCATCAACGAGTTTCACCAGATGGCCACCGCGCAAGAGTACATCTCCGAAGGCGGTGTGGACCAAGCCAAGAAGCTCCTCGAATCCGCATTGGGTGCCGAAAAGGCTGAGATGATGATCCGAAAGATCACCAATGCAATGCAGGTGGTGCCGTTCGAATTCTTGAAGCGTGCGGACCCAGCGCAGGTACTCAGCTTTATCCAAGATGAACACCCGCAGACGATTGCACTGATCCTGGCTTACATGCCGATGAACCAGTCCGCGAGTATCTTGACGAAGCTACCTACCGAGCTTCGAGCCGAAGTCGCCGAGCGAATCGCAATGATGGAGCAAACTCCGCCAGAAGTTATCCGTAGGGTCGAACAGGTTTTGGAAAAGAAGGTTTCCAGTCTGATTTCGAGCGACATGTCGAAGACCGGCGGACCAAAGATGTTGGTGGATCTTCTCAACCGAGTGGATCGTTCAACCGAGCGATTGATCTTGGACAACCTTGCAGACAGCAATCCAGAACTTGCTGATGTGATCAAGAACATGATGTTCGTGTTCGAAGACATCACCGGACTGGACGACCGCGCGGTCCAAGCGATCTTGAAGGAAACGGATGTGAAGGACTTGGGTACGGCACTCAAGGGTACTTCGCAGGAAGTGCAAGAGAAGATTTTCAAGAACATGTCGGAGCGTGCGGTGAACATGCTCAAGGAAGACATGGAGTTTATGGGACCTGTGAAGCTCCGCGTCGTCGAAGAAGCTCAGCAGAAGATCGTGGCGATCATCCGCCGATTGGAAGAAGCTGGAGAGATTCAGGTCGGACGAAGTGGCGAGGAAGAAATCCTTGTCTAAGAGGATCTTGAAAAATGGGGAAGGTCAGATTAGCTCGGGCACTCATGTCTTTCAGCAAATGCCCGGTGATTCCGGCAGCCGCAAGAAAGTCACGCCGCGAGAACAACTCGAAAGAGAAGCAGCGGAGCTAAAGCGGCGAGCCGAATCGGATGGATTTGAGTCCGGCTACGCCAAAGGCGTTATCGAGGGCAAGGCGATTGGTCATCAAGAAGGTCTGGAGCTTGGGCGGCTTGAGGCCATCCAGAAGCACGAGGCAGAGCTTGATCTGGTCATGGCGCAGTATCGCCAGGAGCTTCAGCAGGCGAACGAGGCTATCGAAACCGCTCTGGCGCACTGGTTCCAGAAGGCTGAGAGCGCAGTCGCGGAAGTCGCGACGACCATTGCTCGACGGATCATGGACCGCGAGTTAGAACTTCATCCTGAGCAGATTTTGGAGATCGTTCGAACCGGAATTGGTGAAGTTCGCCAGGCAAAGGGGGTCAAAGTTCGGCTCAATGCGCCCGGTGCGAAGATTCTCAGCGATCAATTGGAGCCGTTCCTCAAGAGCATTCAAGGCCTGGACCGACTGGTTGTCGTCGCAGACCCAACGATCGAAGGGGGGTGCATCATCGAATCTGAATCCGGTTCTGTGGACGCAACTTTTGAGACGGTTTTTGAGCTACTCGACGGAGAGGCCGCATGATTCAGCTCGAAGTCGATCCACAGTTTTCCGCGTTGAAGAATCGCGCAAGCAACGCTCCGATTCACCGCCATTTTGGCCGGGTGACCAAGATTGTTGGCTTGGTGATCGAGGCCGAAGGCCCGGCGGTACACATCGGCGATGTTTGTACGATCGAAGTCGGCGAAGGCCAAGAACTATTCGCCGAAGTTGTCGGGTTTAGAGATTCTCGGACGCTCCTGATGCCTCTCGGGGAAATGGTAGGCGTTCGGGCAGGATGCTTGGTCAAGAGCCTCGCCCAAACTCTGAGCGCGCCGATTGGCAACGGGCTTCTCGGACGAGCGCTCGATGCACTTGGAAACCCGCTGGACGGAAAAGGTCCGGTGGATGCTTCGAGTACGACGCCGGTCCAAGCCTCTCCACCGAACGCGCTTGACCGAAAGATGATTCAAGAACCGTTCTCCACAGGAGTTCGAGCGATTGACGGTGTCTTGACCATGGGTGTTGGTCAGAGAATGGGCATTTTCGCGGGATCGGGGGTTGGAAAGTCCACCCTATTAGGCATGATCGCGCGAAACTGCACTGCCGACGTCAACGTGATCTGCCTGGTCGGTGAGCGTGGTCGTGAAGTCCGAGAGTTCATGGAGAACGATCTGGCGGAAGCACTCGATCGCTCCGTTGTGATCTGCGCCACTAGCGATGAACCTGCGCTACGGCGAGTGAAGGCTTGCTTTGTCGCTACGGCGATTGCCGAGAGCTTCCGAGATCAGGGCCTCAACGTTCTGTTTATGATGGACTCGGTGACACGCTTTGCCATGGCTCAGCGAGAAGTCGGACTGGCCGTCGGCGAACCGCCGAGCACCAAGGGTTACACTCCGAGCGTTTTCGCCATGTTGCCGAGGCTTATGGAACGCACTGGATGTGGGGTTGAAGGGGCAATCACAGCGATCTACACCGTACTTGTGGACGGTGACGACACCAATGAGCCGATCGCGGACGCAGCTCGTTCGATTTTGGATGGCCACATCGTTTTGAACCGAAAGCTGACCAGCCGTGGGCACTATCCACCGATTGACACACTCAACAGTTTGAGCCGTGTAATGCCGATGGTGACCGATCGAGAGCATGTTCAGGATGCAGCGCGACTCCGCGAATTGCTGGCTGCCTATGCCGATGTCGAGGATTTGGTGAGTATCGGTGCTTACAAATCTGGGACGATCACTATCAGCGATGAAGCGATTCGAAAGTGGGATGGCATCAACAAGTTTTTGCGACAAGACAAGCTCGAAGGTTCGGATTATCAAAACACCAAAACCGATTTGGAGGCGCTGATTCGTGCGTAAGTTTCGGTTTCGCTTGCAGTCGGTGCTGAACTATCAGCGACGACTGGAGGAAGAAGCCAAGGCTGCGTATCAAGCGGCCATGTCAAAGAGAATTGAGATTGAAATGGAAATAAACAACTTAGGAATTCGGCGGGATATCGAACTGGCTCGTCCGATCGCAGGACTTGAATCGCTTCTGACCCTCACGCACTATGTCGATCGGCTGGACCGCGAACGGGGCGATCTTGAAATCGCTCAGGACATTTTGCTTCAAGAGGAAGAAGCGGCAAAGCTTGCTTGGATCGAGGCGCGAAAGTCCGCAGAAGCCATTGAAAAGTTGCGAACAAAGCAACTGGAAGAATATCAGCTCGAAGCGTCGCGAGCCGAGCAGCGCGATCTTGACGAATGGGCGATCACAAGGAGAGCGGCGTAAATGAGACTTCTACCTCTAGGGCCGGCTGGTGTCAACCAGCGAATTGCCGAATTGGAAGCAAAAATCTCTTCTCTTGGAGGGCGCGACAAGCAGAACTCGTCGACACTTGCGCCGGTCGCTCCGGTCGGGCAATCCGAATTTGAAGGTGCTCTGGGCGGTGCAATAGGTAACGCATCGGGGCAGATCGCACCTTTGCGACCAAACATGGGTGAATTGATGCCGACCAACGAACTCTCGGCAACCACCTTCCGCCCGATGATCCAAGCGGCGGCAGAAAGGCACGGGGTGGACCCACAACTCCTTGAGGCGCTAGTGAGTGTTGAAAGCAATTTCAATCCTAGGGCAACCTCCGGGGTCGGAGCGGCTGGTCTCACACAGCTGATGCCTGGTACGGCGAGAGCGCTCGGAGTGACGGACCCATACGATCCTCAACAAAGTTTGAACGGAGGAGCAAAGTATCTCAAGCAGATGCTGGATCAGTTCGGCGATTTGCCAACGGCTCTTGCTGCCTACAACGCTGGACCAGGAAATGTCCGCAAATACGGGGGAATTCCGCCGTTTGCTGAAACACAAAACTACGTACAAAAGGTGCAGTCAAAGTACGGGATTCTCGCCTCAAATACTGGTCAATCGCGATGATTGAGCCGAAAATGAACTAAGCGATGGCGAAATCCAAAGGCAAGATGATTCTGATTCTTCCCGTGCTGCTGATCTTGATCGGTGGTGGGGTTTTTGGTGCCGCCAAGATGGGGATGATCAAAATCCCAGGCATCACGCCGAAAAAGCTGGTCGGAATGTACGGCAACAGCAAGATGTATGGCGACTCAAAAGACCCAAAGCTCGCCACGGATACCAAGCCGAAAGAAGCTCCGGCGCCAAAAACAAAACCGAAGCCTGTCGCCAAGAAGCCCAAGCCCACAGAAAGAATCGACCCTGCCCTTGGAGAAGAAGCGGTGGCAGAACTGTGGTCATCAATGGACCCGCCAAAAGTCGTCGCGATTTTGGCCGACTGGGACGATACTTCTGCAGCTAAAGTACTCCGCAATATGGATGCCAAGAAGTCGGCTGCAATTCTCACTTTGCTGGACACAAAGCGTGCTAGCAAGATTACAAAGCAGATTCAAATTCAGTCTTCCCGCGTCGCACTCAATTAATTGCGTCAAAATTGGGGTTGCGATGACGACCGTAACCGATTGGAGAGAAGCACCCACGGCCGAACTCGCCGTGCTTGGCGATCCGATCAGCCATTCTTGGTCGCCGAAAATGCAATCTGCAGCCCTAGCAAACCTGGGAATTGATGATCGGTACGTCGCGATTCGAGTACCACTTTCTGAACTCATTCCGGCACTAAATCACCTCAAATCAATTGGCTACAAAGGTGTCAATCTCACTTCACCGCTGAAGCAAGCCGTCCACGAATGGGCCAATCTCGACGAATTCGCCAGCCGGTGCGGCTCCGCCAACACGGTTCGGATGAGCGACCGAAAGGGGACGACTACGGATGGGATCGGGGTGGTAAACGCCATTCGTCATTATGGGATCCCTGCCGGCAACCGGGTATTGCTTTTGGGAGCTGGTGGAGCGGCAAGAGCTGCCGTCACTGCGCTGAGTGAAACCGGAAATTTCGAGGTCAGCGTCTGGAACCGCTCAAGGGCCAACGCCGAGAAGATGCTGGCTGAGGTCCGTTCTAATGCCCGCCTTCTGGACGCACCGGACACCGACGGATTTGATGTCGTGCTTAATGCCACTTCGGCCTCTCACCAAGGCTCCCACATCGACATTCGATGGTCCGGCTCGGTTCGGCTGGCGATGGACATGGCCTATGGCGAGCAACCGACAGCATTCGTGAGTGACGCGACCAAGCACGGAATCCATGCCGTTGATGGGCGATATATGCTGGTTTATCAGGGAATAGTTGCACTTAAATTCTGGTATGGGGAGATCGATCCCGATCCCGAAGTCATGTTGAAAGCGGTGAACGCATGAATCTGATTGACGACTCCAAAGCGTCGATTAGGCTCGCGGCAGAAGCTCTTCGGGCTGGCGAGTTGGTGGTGGTACCGACCGAAACGGTTTACGGATTGGCTTGTGATGCCAGCAATACCGACGCCATCCGCAAGGTCTTCAAGGCCAAAGGACGCCCGACATCAAATCCGTTGATCGCCCACGTTACTGGCCGGACGATGGCAGATCAACTCGTCGAGCAGTGGACGAAGATTGGTGCCCAACTCGCAGATGCGTTTTGGCCGGGCCCGATGACATTGGTGCTCCAAAAACGGTCCACAGTCTCAGACTTGCTGACCGCGGATGAACCCACAATTGCCGTCCGTTGCCCGGCACACCCAGTCTTTTTTGAGTTGATTCGCGAGTTTGGCGGACCGGTTGCCGCTCCTAGCGCAAATTCATACAC
This sequence comes from Armatimonadota bacterium, assembly GCA_017303935.1. Taxonomy (NCBI): domain Bacteria; kingdom Bacillati; phylum Armatimonadota; species Armatimonadota bacterium. The sequence goes on from JAFLBD010000001.1 coordinate 285,712, forward strand.
GAGGCTTTCGCCGACCTCACTCACGTTACTTGAGCCGCGAATTCTGGAATCGGTGGCTTACGCGATTGACGGAGGCCCTTGCCAAGTCGGCATTGAATCGACGGTGGTCGATTGCACTGGCGATCGACCGATTGTCCTACGACCGGGAATGGTCTCTGCGGCGCAAATCGCATCGGTTGTCGGTTCAGAGCCAGATGTTCATTCTTCTGCTTCTCGGCGATCACCGGGCACCGCCAAGGAGCACTATCGCCCTTCGCGTCCAGTCCGAATCGTGCATCATCTTCAGCCGGGAGAAGTTGGGCTTTCATTCCATCGGGAGGCACCGGGGCAAATTTTGATGCCAATGGATGCTGTAGCCTATGCGCGCCGATTTTATGCAGCACTAGCAGAGGCGGACTTATTCGAGACGCACGAAATTCGCGTTGAAGCTCCTCCTAAAGAGCCGGAATGGGCCGCGATTTGGGATCGTCTGAGTCGGGCGGCTACCGCTTCGGATTTGCCCTAAAGAACTTCCACATGACTTCGGCGGTGTTGATCGGACCAGCCGAATTGCTCCAGTCGTGCTTCCAGCCAGTCAGGCTATAGAAGCTCACGCTCGCCCTGGCTCCCACATAGCTGGTGTGGGAATAGTTCGTCAATTTGGTGACCACAGGGGGAGACTTGATCCCTACCTTTGAGGCCCACCATTTGGCGGCGTCCGGCGCGGAAATTCCAGCAACGAGTGCCTGATCCTTTGGATCGTAGGCCACAACGTTATCTGCGGTGCCGTGTACGAAGATCGCCGATACCGGTCGCTTCGGAACATCGACGTAAGTAGGTTTGGTGCGGCCACTCGCCACCAATCCGGAAGCGGCGCCGATCGCCGCGATGGTTTCGGAGTATTTTCCACCTAGAGCGGCGGACATCATTGCACCATTCGAGTGCCCGCAGACATAGATTCGCTTCGGATCAACGGGATATTCGGACTTTGCACGTTTGAGCAGTTCGCCAAAGTAGCCGAGATCATCCACGCCAGCTCGGCCAAGATTGATAAATCCGCAATTCCAGGCTTGTGGCTTGCCATAGCCTTCTGGCGCCATCAAGATGAATCCTTCGCGCTGCGCCAGTTTCTCGAAACCGGAGTAGCCCATGATGTTCCTGGCATTTCCTGTGAAGCCATGAATCAATATGACAAGCGGGAGCTTTTTGCCAGAAGTGATCGCCTGTGGAAGGGTCACGACGCACTCTCTGTTCTCAGTTGCGAATTGAAAATCTAGCTTCGATAAGCCGGGAGCGAGCTTGGGCGATCCCGAAACAATCAGGCTGAGCAAAAGGGAATTGATCATGATGTTGTGCCTATTTTGCCCAAAGCTTCCACGCCGCCATCATCTTGTCTTGCGGGGTTGTTCGGGCTCGCAGATTGAGCACATCGTACCCATTTAATTCGATTTTCTCAAGAATTTTGGAATAGAGCTCGCGAGCGAGCGCGACGCCAAATCGCACTTCTTCACCGAGCATCGGAATTGCGGCATCGGAACGGTCGAATAACTGCCTCGCACGATCTATCTGGAACTTCATCATCCTGATGAATTCAGGCGACACGTTTGACCCGGCAATCATCGACTCGGAGACATTGAATTCTTCCAGCTCAGCCTGCGGAATGTAGATTCTGCCTCGGGCATAGTCTTCGCCGACATCGCGCAAGAAGTTCGTGAGTTGCATCGCTTCTCCAAGAGCGGTCGCGCCTTCGATGGTTTCGGGTGTCAGATCGGCTTCGAGTACGTAGAGCATCATCAAGCCGACAGCAACTGCGCTTCCTCGCATGTAGTTTTGCAATTCAGCATAGGTCTTGTAACGACTGACCGTCAGATCGGACTCCATCGCATCCAGGAATACGGTGGGTTCTTCGAGCGGAATTTTGGTTTCGCGCAGCACGTCGGCAAAGGCGCGCAGCGAAGGAAAGGAGGGTGGAACGCCGTAGTGCGCGGCCATTAATTCCTGCCTGTACTGCCGCAGAAGGTTCGCCGAGTCCTCCGCAGAAAGAGTTCCAGGATTGTCCACCCATTCGTCAGGAACGCGAACAAAACCATAGACGGCATCCACCCGCCGGCGCACTTCCTTGGGCAATCGCCGAGAAGCAAAGTAATAAGTCGTCCCGAACTTACGGTGGAGCCTGGAGCATTCAAGAAAGTCGGATTCGGATGCAAACGGCATTACTTCTTTCCAAACTTACTACGCATATCCCAGCGTTCGTTGACGTCTTTGGTACCGTGAACGAGCACCGGTAATTCAGGAATCATGTTAGCACGTGATCGCGCGATTTCCAGCGCTGCGACGAGGCCATCTCTCGGGTCTTGATCCTGTTTGATTGCTTCCCCGAAGTGCAAAATTGCCTCAGGACGTTCGTGCATCGAAAGCTCGTAGTAAATTCCGACAGGAATCAGCGTCAAGTCTGGCACCGCCTTCTGGATCAGTTCAATCGCTCCACCGAGCGGCAGAATTTCAGGAGGGCGATGCAGTTGTTGCTCCGCAAACAGCACTAGGGAAGTCCCACTTTTCATCAAGCGAATTGTTTCTCGGATCGTTTTGAACCGAACCTCGGGGCGATCGAGAGGAAAGGGCATTCCGCCGATTTTTGCAAACTGAGGAAAGCTGTCGAACTCTTGAATCCAATCGACAGAAACCTTTTTGAGCTTCGTGATGGCATGGAACATCAGGTAGCCATCGTGCCAGCCGTGATGGGTGCAAATGAAGATCACAGGGCCGGGCGGCATCGCCGGTTCGTTCCAATACACCGTATGGAATCTAGCCCGGACGGTGTTGCGGATCATTTTTCCGACGAGTTTTCCAACGATCCCTTGTTCCTGCCCCACAAGAATGCCTCTACGATTCTAGATTCAATACAGTTGCCAAGCTCGGTAAACTCTCACCTATGCTCACCAAGGACCTAGAAAACTTTGTAGAACAATTGCGGTCCTTGGTTCGGAACCAAGATTCTGGCGTCATTACGGAATCGCTAGAAGGCATTTTGCCCGAAGACCTTGCTGAAGGTGTGTCGCGGCTCCAGTCGGACGAAGCGATCACGATTCTAAGCGCGCTTGACCCGGAAGTGGCGGGCTATGTTTTAGTGGAACTCCCCACCGAGACAGCGCGGGAGATCATGAACGAGCTCCCGGACTACGCCTTGGCGCACTACCTCGATGTGCTGCCGATGGACGACGCGCTCGAACTGCGAGAAGAGCTTGGTCCTGAGCGGTTTGAAGATCTCCTCGAGATCATTCCAAAGGAAGACGCGCAAGAGCTTCGACGATTGCTGGCGTATCCCGAAGGCACCGTCGGGCGGTTGATGACCGAGCGCTTCTTTGAAGTTTCTCCCGAAACAACCGTTTCGCAATTGTTGGAAGACATTCGAAACGCTTCCGATGAAAAGTACGAGACAGTCAACGACATCTATGTGCTCTCGCAGGATCGGCACTTGCTCGGGGTGTTCAGCCTCCGAAAGGCGATCCGCTCGCCACTTTCGACGCCAGCGTCTGAACTGATGCGCGAGGAAGTTGTGACATGCAATGCCTCCGATACGGCAGAAGCCTCCGCGCGGTCCATGGCGAGATATGGATTCTATGCGCTACCAGTTTTGGATGGACGTGGACGAATTGTTGGCATCTTCACGGGTGACGACGCTCAGACCGTTCTGCGCGAAGAAGAAACCCGCGACATTGAAAGTTTGGGTGCGGTTTCGGGTGATGCGGAGCCTTACTTGTCGATCGGCGTCTTAAAAATGGCTTGGAAGCGACTGCCTTGGCTCTTCGCACTGTTCATCGCTGAGACGGCCACGGGTTCGGTCATGCGTCGATACGGTGGCGACGGCGCAATCGCTGGATATCTATTCTTCTTGCCACTGATTCTTGGCGCGGGTGGGAACAGCGGCTCCCAAGCCACGACGATGATCACTCGTGGTCTGGCGGTGGGTAATGTTCGCACAAAAGATTGGCTGCTGATCGCCAGAAAGGAATTCCTCACTGCCTTGATCGTGGGCACCTCATTGGGACTAGCTGGCATGCTGAGGTCGATTTTTTGGGGGGCAGAACCCGCGCTGATGTACTCCATTGGCTGTGCGCTCCCCGCCATCGTGCTCTGGGCGACCGCAGTCGGCGGATTGCTTCCGCTGGGAGCGAAGCGACTCGGCATCGACCCCGCCGTGATGAGCGCGCCGTTCATCAGCACCTTTGTCGATGCGACAGGTTTGATCATCTATTTTGAGATCGTGAAAGCATTTTTCGGCGGAAAATTGCCTATTTGACCGCAAGCCTAATAATCACCAAAATTCAGCCGAAAATTCCCGTAGAGAACTCGCACTCGCGAATTCACTAGCTGGGGAAAACGCATGAAGTGGTTTAAGGATCTATCGATCAAGAGCAAGTTGATCGTTTCGTTTGGGGTTTTACAGGCTGTCGTCCTGATTCTCGGAATTTACAGTATTCACTCGATCAAAGAAGTGGATGACGGTTTGATGACTGTGTACAACGACCGAGTTGTACCGCTCAATCAACTCAAAATTGTCTCCGATGCCTACGCGGTCAACGTTGTTGACGCAACACACAAGGTGTGTTTCGGCGGTTTTACTCCTGCTGAAGGTGCGGAGAACATCGCGAATGCTAAGACTCTTATTGACAAGAATTGGAAGGAGTACTTATCGACCTCGCTGACGCCAGAAGAAGCAAAGCTCGTGGAAGAAGCGAAAACGATGGAAGGTGCCGCCAAAGAAGTCACCGACAAAATCGAATCGTTGATGAAGTCGGGCAACATCAAAGAGCTGAATAAGATTCGCGAAACAGAGATGTACCCAAAGATCGATCCTCTTACAGGGAAGATTACGGAGCTCGCTGACTTGCAAGTGCGCGTCGCCAAGGCTGAATATACAAGTGCACAAGGCGTCTTTAAAGAAAGTACTGCAATTTCGATCGGGTTGCTGATCTTCGCAATCGGCTTTGGATTTGGAATCGCACGATTCTTGGCGAAGGACATGTCTGGTGCAATGAACAGTGTCCGAAGTCAACTCGACTTCTTGACCGAGAATGAGGTCAAAGGAATTCGTTCCGGTCTGGCGTCGCTCGCAAGCGGCAATCTCACTCACAAGGTTTATCCGAGTTCAAAGTCGGTCGAAGTGAATCGAAAGGACGAGTTTGGCGGATTGAGCGAGACACTCAACACTGTTGTTGGGGAAGTTTCGCTGGCAATCGAAAGCTACGAGACTGCACGAGGATCGCTTTCTGAAGCGCTTCGCGAAGTTCAAACCGCATCCGAAACCGTGATGGCAGCTAGCGAATCGCTCGGTGCACAATCGGCACAGGTTGCAGAATCTTCGAATGGCTTGACCCAAGCAGTGAGCCAAGTCGCCGCATCGACGGAAGAATCCGCGATCGCAACGACTCGAATCGCAGAAGCTAACAGCCAACTCGCCTACAACGCAACCACCGCTGCTGATCGAATTCAGCAGATGTCGGAGGCGATGGAAACCGTCGCCGGTCAAGCTCACGAACAGATCGAGGCTTTGACCGAAACGAAGGTTGGCATGGAATTGGCCGTGGCCAATGTGGAACGAACCACCAAGGGTGTCAGCGAAATTCGAACCCAAATCGATGGAACATCGACCGCTGTTCGAGCGCTCGGTGAAAAGGGACAACAGATTGGTGAGATCGTTAAGACCATCCAAGATATCGCTGAACAAACCAACTTGTTGGCATTGAACGCAGCTATCGAAGCCGCCCGCGCTGGTGATGCCGGACGAGGCTTTGCAGTGGTGGCAGACGAAGTTCGCAAGCTGGCAGAACGAGCAAGCTCGGCCTCGGGCGAAATCAGCGAATTGATCGCGAGCGTCCAAGCTGACGTGGCCCACTCCGTGTCGGCAACCGAATCGACCCAGAACGAAGTCACCGAACTTGATAAGGCCGCCATCGAAATGGGCGAGACCTTCGCTGGATTGGTTGGCTACATCGAGAAGGTGGCAGCCGCCGTCGAGTCGAACACGACCGCGATTCAGCACGCGAACAAACTCTCCGGAGAGGTTCTCTCGCAGATCGGATCGGTCAATGAACTTAGCGAAGCGACCGCAGCCACCGCTCAAGAATTGAGCGCAACTTCGGAAGAGAACGCAGCTTCGGCCGAAGAGATGAGCGCATCGGTTCACGAACAGCTGAATTCAATCGAAGAATTGAAGCAGATGTCTGGCGATTTGGCCCAATTGGCAGAATCGCTTAACCAGACCGTCAGCAAGTTCGAACTTGAATCAGGATCGTCGCGAGGCGATTACCTCAAGGTCGCGTAAGCCAAGTCCCGGCTCAGTTGATGCTCGCCAAACCGATCTTCGGTTTGGCGAGCTTTTTCGTTTGGTTGTAGAATAGTTTTAGTCATTTTGACCGAGAGAATTTGCCATGCCCGAAGAACTGAACCCGCTGCTGTTAGGAATCATCATTGGATGGTTGATCCAATTTGTGATGGATTGGCTGTTTTGGCGACGCGGAAATGCGCGGCGATCAGAAGAAGATATCGTGGCCGCCTACCAAGCCTCAGCCGGAACTCAGACCAGTGCTCCGATTGCTGAACCTGCCATCGTCTCCGAGCGAGACGCCTTGCGCAAGGAAGTGGATCGCCTGCGCGCCGAGCTCAAGTCACTGGAATCTGGCGCAGGAATGCACGAAGTGGCCCCAGCAGAACCGGTCAGCGACGGCCGGCACAAAGATCGGCTCGAAAAAATCGACGGCATCGGCCCGGTTTTCGAGCGCAAACTTTGGGATGCGGGCATTCTGACCTTTGCCGATTTGGCCGCAACCTCGGCAGAGCGCGTGATTGAAGTGATTCAGCCCGAAAAGTGGCAAAAAGTGGATGCTGCAGCTTGGATCGCAGAGTCTGCCGAATTCGCTTCTGGAGCCAAAAAGTGATTCGGAACCACACTCTGGACGAGGTCTTTCGCTACGACGTCCTAAAGCGGCTGATCTTGGCGATATTGGTCGGCGCATGGATCTGGATCTCAGTGCCGTGGACCAGCTACGGCACGGTCACATCGAAGTCTGGTGGAGATTCGCACGGGTCCGAATCCGCTGGCAAGCACGGCCACTGATCCATTTCTTTCGGCCCATGCCCTATTGCGATAGGAATTGCGAACCGATAAATCCTCTGGTATAATCGGTTTTCGCAGTTCGGCGACAAGCCGGCATGCTGCACTTTTGGGGGCATAGCTCAATGGGAGAGCACCTGCTTTGCAAGCAGGGGGTTAGGGGTTCGAGTCCCCTTGCCTCCACCAATTCTGATTTCTGTTAGCCGTGGCCGGTAAGGCCTCTTTCCTGCACTGTTATTCGCCGGTACGTTTCAATTCGGCACGCTTTTTCTTGTGTGTCTGGTGGTTTCGTCATATACTGATGGCGATGGGTTTCGCGTTGAGGACGAGGTTGTTGGTGGTTGCGGGCGCGGTTGCACTTTGCTTGCAGTCTCATGCATTGACTTGGTCGATGCGTGAGGTGACTGTGCCCGGCCAATCAGACCTCCGGATTACCGGTATCAATAATGCTGGCCAAATGGCGGTCCACACGAGTATTAACAGCAGGGTTTTCCGGGTTAGCACTTCAGGTCAAATAGAATCGCTTGTCAATTCAGAATATAACCTCTATCAGACAATCTCGGGTGGGATAAATGAAAATGGCGAAGTCGCCGTTTGGGGTTATGGATATAGCGGCAATCCTCTTCAAAAAGTGAGTTGCTGGACACCGGGGGTTGGAATTACAAGCCTTGTTGTCCCCACTGTGGCCGGATATTATGAAGTACAAACCTATGCGATCAACAATTCCCGTGTTGCCGTAGGTCGCGCGCTAGATACACGCGAAACAGGCTCATCTGGCAATGGATTTGCAACGGTGTATTCACCCACGACGGGAATGCCTCTAACCCCAGGGTATTGGGACGGCTATAACATGGCCAGAGACGTCGATGAGGCTGGAAACATCGTCGGCTGTGTCAATCTCGACCCGATTCTTTGGCGTGCTAATGGAACCTATGTGGACCTTACTCAACCAAGCAGTTACGGGTCGGCAACGGCTATCAATTCCAGCGGGCTGATCAGTGGGACGTTGAATGATATTAACGGCAAACATCTTGCCATCTGGAATACATCGGGGCAACTGCTTCATAAGATATATATTGGTGATCGGGTTAATGACCCAAGCCCACCCACCGAAAGCACATACATGAACGAGAACGGTGAAGTCGTCGTCACTGTGCTCCGGAATGGCGTCGCACGCAACTACATGTGGTCACAGTCCACTGGGCTAATGGACATTACTTCGTCATTCACGAACACGGGTGGAGCAAGGTTGAACCTAGTCGGGATAAACAATCGAAGGGAGATAATCGCAGCAGGATACATCGGCAGTGTCTACAAGCAGAACCTACTCCTCACCCCAGTGCCGGAGCCATCGGAACTAATCGTTCTCGGAGTTGGGCTGGTGGGCGTCGTTCTCCGACGACGAAGACGAAAGTCGGCTGCTACCGGCTAAGTCACGGCGACATATCCTAAGTCAGTCGGCGGGCGGCGGCGGCAGCTTCTACAGCCGGGTACATCTGTCGCATGCGCTCGGTGAGTGCCGGGATGAACGGGCTCATCGGGTACTTCTGATAGTACTCGTAGTAGAGGTTGTAAGCGGATTCGGGCTGGTTCAGCCACTGGTCATAATTCTGCGCCAACTGATACGTCGCGGTTTCCATTTCTGAATCTGGCACGTTGCTCATCTTGCGCACGCCTTCGAACAGAGTTCGCGCGGGGTGAACCTGGCTCTTCTTGACGAGTTCGTGACCAAGCCGGACGTAATCTCCTCGTGGAAGCGCGGTTGGATCCTTGCCGATCACTTGGATCGATGCTTTCGCCAAGGCGTCGAGCAGATTCGGATCGGCCAATATCGCTCGGAAGTGCTTTCGGAAGTGCGCGAGGTGCTCGGGCTTGACCATTTTCGATTCTTCGTAGGACCGAATCACGAGAGCAACCGCAACCTTGTGGTTGTCAGGCTGAGTTTTTGCCAGATCTTCGAGCTGCCGCTTCCAAAGCAGGGTGTAATCACCGCCTTCTGCAAGCGTCTTTTTGGCATCTGCGACGTAGGCGTCATCCCTCTTGGGTCGCATGATGAAGCAGAGAATAATCGCTGCGATCGCGCCGCCCAAGTGCGCCAGGTGAGCAGTGCCTCCGATCCCCACGAAGTTGAGCATCGCACCCAAGATGTCCCACGCGAAGTAGTAAAGCGCGGCGCCCCACATCGGCAATTCGATGGTAAATTCGCCCTGCGTCAGCCTGTAAAACGTGATGAAAACGAAGCAGACCGGCGCGTATGGGAACATGAACATGGCCGCCCCGACCACGCCCATGATTGCGCCACTCGCTCCGATCAACGGCATCGTTGTGATCTTGGTGCTCAGCAGGCCGAGGTGCGCGAGAGCACCGGCGAACCCTGCTATGGTGTAGAGCATAAGGAACTTGGGCGTGCGCAACCGCCCTTCGACCGCCGACCCAAAAATCCAAAGGAACAGCATGTTTCCGATGAGGTGCATCACATCGCCATGGAGAAACATCGACGTCAGAATCGTGATCGGCGACAGATTCAGAATCGACACGCCATGAGCCTCAGCCGTCGCCTTCGGAATCTCCATCTCTTGCTGAGTCGCGAAGAAAATGATTGTGTTTAGCGCAATCAAGCTATAGGTTGCGATGGGCAGACTTTCGGGCGGATTCTTGACGCGGAACGGGATCATGACTGACTTTTATCTTACACCAGACTGTCCGGTTTGTAAGGATTTGAAGTACAAATTTTCGATTAATGAATTAAACAAAATTGCTACAGATTAAGGCCGAACATGCCTGCGATTTTAGAAAGTATGGGACTGGTAACCTTTTGGCTTGCAGTCCGAATGCTCCTATTTGATCCTAGATGAGACCTACCGGTCGAGTTCCCGGCTATTGTTTGCTCGGCTCGTTCGAGTACTAGGGGATTTTGATCTTGCCGAAGACGCATTGCAAGATGCGGTGCGAGCCGCGGCAATCCAGTGGCGCGAAAAAGGTGTTCCTGATATTCCTGAAGCCTGGCTTTTTCAAGTGGCACGAAACTATGGCATTTCAATGATGCGAAAAGAGCGGAAGCTGCTGCCGCTGAACGACCAGCACCAGACTGATTTTGAACCGCCAAGCGAATTCGGTGACGAGCTTCTTAGGTTGGCATTTCTGTGCTGTCATCCGGCGATCTCGCCCGATGCGCAAGTAGCTCTGACTTTGCGTGAGGTCTGCGAGTTGACTACCGAAGAGATCGCAGCCGCTTATCTGGTTCCAACCCAGACTATTGCCCAGCGAATCGTTCGGGCTAAGTCAAAAATTCGGGCTGCTCAAATTCCGTTTGAGTTGCCCTCCCCCGACGAACTTCCGGCTCGAAATGCGGCGATTCTCAAGACCATTTACTTGGTGTTCAACGAATCGTATGCGTCAAGCACAGGGAAAGCCATTGTCCGACAGGACCTGATGTCGCTGGCAATCCATCTCGGGAGGCAACTCTTCGCCCTTTCGTCAGAGCCGGAGGCTGGCGGATTATTAGCGCTCATGCTCATTCATCAGGCGCGCAACAACACGCGAACAACTCCAGATGGAGATTTGATCTTGCTTGAGCATCAAGATCGAAGACTCTGGAATCGCCAGACGTTGGACGAGGCGAGCAGTTTGATCACGAGTTCATTTTCCTCGGGTCGAGCTGGACCGTATTCTGTGCAAGCGGCCATCGCCTCCGTTTACGCCGATGCGCCAAGTTTTGCGGAGACGGATTGGGATGAGATTATTGGATTGTATGACCTATTGTTCAGGTTAGAGCCTTCGCCTGTGGTCATCCTCAATCATGCCGTCGCAATTGCGATGCGTGATGGCCCTGAAGCAGGAATCCAAAGAATTGACCGATTGCTTTCATCTGGTGTTTTATCGGGATATCACCGCGCCTATGCTGCACGAGGCGAACTACATTGGAGGCGAAATGATGCGGTGAGTGCTTTGTCTGATTTCAAACGCGCACTGGATTTTGTCCGTCAAGAGCCAGAACGGCGGTACCTGAATCAGCGAATTTTGGAAATTGCGACTGTTGATGTCGATTCCCAAGGTCCTTAAGCGACATCCCTTTGTGAGCTCAATTTTGGAGCTCCAATGGAAAATTTGACCATGGAAACGAACACGATCCAACCAATCCCTTATCTCTTCTTTGATGCCAAATGTGCCGATGCCATGGCGTTTTACGCCGATGTATTCGGAGGCCAGGTCTTTGCGATGACCTACGGCGACATGCCTGGGGACGAAGTCTGTCCAGACGCGGCAAAAAATCTAATCATGAATGCAACACTGGAACTTCCTGGAGGCGGGCTGCTCTATGGCAGCGACATTTTCCCGGGAAGACAGATTCATTCCAGCACCGGCTTTATGGTGGCGCTTGTCTTCAAATCGGTGGCAGAGGCCCAGCGAGTTTTTGATCGATTGAGCGAAAATGGCGAAATTGCAATGCCATTTGGGCCGACGTTTTGGGCTGAAAAATTTGGCATGCTCATGGACAAATTTGGCATCGAATGGGCAATCAATGGCAATATGCTCGAACGACAATGAAATACCTATGCTTGGTTTACTTGGATAAAGAAAACTGGGATGCTTGCCCAGATGAACATTGCGCAGCATACGTGCGCGAGCTTGCCGGACGCGGCAAGCTCGTCGCAGGCGAGCCTCTGCATACAATCGAATCGGCGACTACGGTTCGCGTGCGTAATGGTGAACTTTCTGTAACTGACGGTCCGTTCGCCGAGACCCGGGAGATGTTGGCTGGATTCTATTTGGTGGACGCTAAAGATTTGAATGAAGCAATTCGAATCGCCTCAGGGATTCCACCCGCTGCACATGGTTCGATTGAAATCCGCCCTGTTCGCCAGCTTGCTGGACTCGAATAATAGCACTCGCCGATCTTGCTGGCCAATTCACAGTAGGAAGCCTAGCCAAGAGATTACACGTCTCCAATTGATGTGCAGATCACTTCGGAACTTGAGCGACTTGAAGAAGTTTCAATGGCAGGCTTCTTTGTGGGGTGGCCAAACCCACCATCGGAGCAGACGCTAAGGCAATTGCTGATCAATTCGCCGTACCGCGCCTTGGCCATCAATGACGGTCAACTGATTGGATTTGCGACTGGGCTTTCCGATGGAGTCCTTTTTTCTTTCTTAACTTGCCTCGAGGTACTTCCTGACTTTCAAGGGAACGGCCTTGGGAAGCGGCTTGTCGAACATCTTCTAGAAGTAATGCCTCGCGTCTACACGGTAGATCTAGTATGCGATCCGGATGTACAAGGCTTCTATCAGAAGTGCGGATTTATCCCCTATACTTCAGCAGTCATTCGGCGGCATGACTTGTTGGCTGCGAGGTAAAGAACGATTTAGTCGTGAAGTGGTTACGAATAAAGAAAGCGATGATGTCTAGAACTTTCTACGCGTAAGACCGAGGTCCCACTGTAATTGCTGACGCTGATAATCGTATGGTTCACCGTTGGCCAGATTCCCAGACAAGTTTTACATCTGGCTGCCCTTCTTCGTTATCCGAGCCGTCGCCCCAATATACTTCTCGAAATCCTTCACGCGCATAGAACCTGCGCGCACCATCGTTAACTTGGAATGTGAACAACTCTAATCGCGAAGGGGAGAGTTCCTTTGCATGGTCCACGAGCTTTTTGCCATAGCCTAGACCTTGAAACCCGCGTTTCAAATAGAGTTGGTCCAGATCATCACCATGAACATCGAGCCAACCGATCACTTGATCATCTAGTTCCAAAACCCAGGATGATCCCCGAGCTATACGTTGGTCCCGAATCCAATTTTCAGCTTCAGTGAGCGTGTGAATGATCGGTACCGTATCTTTGCGGATATCCAAGTACAAGTTTGCAATCTGCGAAGCATCTTCCGGATTTGCTATCCGCAATTTCACCGAACTATGCTACCTTGATATCCGCAGCTTTCAGGGCAGAAATTTGGCAGTTTTGAACGAACCTTTAGTTGTAGTACTTACAATGTTGGTCTGCTGAAATTCTCAGAATTTCTTGACCAGTCGTTCCTTTAGAGCTTGATTCAATATCAGATATCCATTCGGATTTAGATGAAGTAGATCAAGCGATAATCCATTGGCTACTGTACGCTCATCGGAACTCAGTGCCTTTGCCGCATCGAGGCAATCTTTGTGGCTCGCACGGATGGCTTTGTTTATCTGAATGATCGCCCGTATGGCTGACTCGTTCCACCGCGCCTGATCTAGCAATCCCGGTTTTGCTCCTGGGAATACTGTAGTCATAATGACTTCTGCTCCGGTGCCCTTTGCTACACGATAAATCTGCTCCAAATTTGATAGCGCTTGTTTTTGAATGCGCTCTTTCTGTTCTGGCAGCAATGCGCAAACTTTGAGATCGTTAACGCCGGCCTGAATCACCACTAAGTCCGGGTGCAATCCTGCTAGTTCAACTTTTGCTCGTTCCAAAATCTGGCCGGTTGTTTGGCTATTTACTCCAAGGTTGATATAGTTCGCACGATATTCAGGTTGCGGCCACATGGCCGCTCTCGAATCTCCGAGAAAGACGATCGTAGGCAGCTCAGGATTCGATTCAATAGATGGCTTCTTACGGTTCAAATCCAATGGATCGAGCCGAGCCACTAGTTCTCTGCGGTAGAAGTCTTCCGCGGTATTGTAGAGCTTTGCTGCCATACCGACAAGCCCAATCGAAAAGACGGTCAAAACTCCTGTTGCAATTTTCCACCCGTTAGCCATCAATGGGATTTGAAACATTTCCCGATAGTGTTGAGTTCCGTTCTGGGCCTTATGCACAGAGCTTGTCTGCTCGGGGCAAGATTCCAAATCTCAAGCAGTTCTCCCAGCTTGGGAAATGGGGTGATTTCTAGTACTCTGCTAGGGAGAGCATGGTGCGCGTATTTGGGGAGGTTCGGGTCAATGGGGAATCGCTCGGACTTTCGAGCGCGAAGAAGCTGCTATTGCTCCTCGTCGTGAACCCCGGCAAACTGTGGCAGCGCGACCAGTTGTGTCGAATGATCTGGCCCTCAGAAAGCCCTGAAATCACTCGTAATCGATTGAGGACCGCGCTCGTTCAACTCAAAAAAGCGCTCGGAGACGATGCCGAATGGGGTGGCGGAAAGCACGACTTATCGGTGCAACGGGGCTCAATAAGTTCGGATTTTGATGATGCGGTCGCGCTGAGAATCAAAATTGGATTGACCATCGACCCAGCCGAGGAAGAAGCCCTTCTCGAACAACTCCTGAAGATAGTTGATCAGCCTTTGGCGAGCGATCTTCCCGATTTTGCCGCCGAAAAGCGATCGGAATGGATCAGTTATCGAACTGACGCTCTTCTGAAAATGGCGAATCATTGCCAGTCAAAACGCAAGCTTTCAGAGGCGATTACCCACGTCGAGCGAGCGCTTTCGCTTTCGCCAAACAGTGAAAAAATTTGGCGATCATTGCTCCAGCTAGGTGCAGAGTCGGGCGATCATGCGGACATCTATAAGCGGTTTGCCGCGGCCAAGGCTGAGCTGTGGAAGGAGTCGAATGCGAGATTCAGCGCTGAACTCGTTCAACTTGCGGATAATGTTCGGCGGCAACGCAATCTCGCGCCCACTCAAGACACCAATTTAGGCGGGCTACTTGGTCGCACTTTGGGGCGAATGTTGCAAGATTCGCCAGACCGAGCGATTGGCTTTCTCGGAAGCTCTGAGTTCAAAGTTGAGGTTTTTGATCACCCAAAGGAAGCGCTTGAGATTTTGACCCGCGCTCTCGACGCCACTACCGGATCGAATCCTGACCGGATGCAGTGCGCGGTTTACGCGATGATTGCCGGCACGGTGGGTGAGGTCGGTGATCGCATCGAAGATTTCGGCCACCAAGTTCTAGAGGGCGATTCTGATCCTGCACGTCTCCGAGCCGCTGCGACGATGCTTGGGAATATCTACTTCAATCAGGGTGATTCCGAACGATTTTCGCGGATGTGGCAGATCGCGCTCAAGTATGCCGAAGAAGCTGGAAACCCGGTCGGTATCGAAATCCTCTTGATCCAACGGGTGATCTTCTCTTGGCTCGCGGGTGAGGATCCGTTATCGATCCTTTCGGGCAAGCCTCACTGCGACCGATTGAGGGAATTTGATGAGCATAATGCGCATTCCGGCCGCGCGGTATTTCTGTCGTATTTGGGCACCGCTCTGGCTTGCGAGGGGAATTTTGAAGAAGCTATCCGCGCATTTAGCGAAGCCAATATTGAAGCGAATAAGGCATCACATTCTGAGGTTTTGATGTTGATCGATGCTCCGATGGGCCTCTGCAAAATCGGGATCGGAGAAGTCGATGAGGGCCTCCAATTGTTAGGCAGCGGCATTGCCGAACGATTCAGGATGGCATCGCAGCAGACCGCACTTTGGGGATTACTCTTCGCAGCAATCTCGTTCGAACTGCTCGGCGAGAAACGAGATTGTGCTTCGCTCCTGACCGGAATTCAAAAAATCATCCAGCGCGCAACGTTCGAGCCAATGTTCAAATACTTGGTCGGGCGACTATCCAGCCGGATCGAGAATTATCCTGAGGATTCTTCGCAATTTGATTCAAAGAATCTGAAGACGCTCACGACCGCAACGATGCACGCCATTGCTCGGTTGAGACAGGGCGCGCCGCACCGGTCAACTGGTTAGCACGGCTCTGAATTCCTGCGCCGACAGATTCGGTCAGCAATGCCGAAGACCAGCGGGTTAACCGCGATCGAAATCGCTGCAGTGGCCAAAATGATGCTAACGAGGCTGGTCGGCACCAAGTTATAGCTGTAAGCCATCTTGATCAAGACGAACGAAAACTCGCCGATCTGAGCGAGGCTCGCTGCGATAACAAGTCCAGTCCGTACCGAATACCCCAGGGCGAGCGTGATGCCATATGCCGCGATGGATTTTCCAAAAATCACAATCCCAACTGCGGCCAGGATCGTGGTTGGGTGTTTGAGGAGCACTGCTGGGTCGAACATCATTCCGACTGCCACGAAGAACAAAACAGTGAAAATCTCTTGAATAGGCAAGATGTGTTCGGTGGCTTTCTCGGACTGTGATGATTCGCTGAGCACGATCCCGGCAAAGAACGCCCCTAGGGCGGGTGAAACTCCAAACAGGCTCCACGCACCGAACGCAATTCCTAGCGCGATAGAAACAACCCCAACCGTGAACAATTCGCGAGATTGCGTCTTTTCGACACTCTTGAGCAGTGTTGGGAAGAGCTTTTTGCCGATGATGAGCATCAGCCCGACAAAGCAAGCCATCTTGGCTAGGTTCTCGAGAAGCGCGAGTGGTACGGACGGGTTCGCTCCAGGCTGGGGCGCAATCGTGCCCGATGCCATAGCGATGGCGGGGAGGATGACGAGGGCGGAAACCGCAACCAGGTCTTCTACTACCAGCCAACCAACCGCGATTCGCCCGTTGTCGCTCGTGACCTCATTTCGGTCGGTAAGTGCTCTAAGCAAAACCACCGTGCTCGCAATGGAAAGACTCAATCCAAACACAAGTCCAGATGCCAGGCTCAGACCCCAAGACTGAATCGCAAACATTCCAAGCAAGCTGGCTACGAGAATCTGACAGATGGCGCCAGGTAGTGCCACCTTTCGAACAGACCAGAGATCCTTGATCGAAAAATGCAGCCCCACGCCAAACATCAAAAGGCTGACGCCGATTTCTGCGAGTTGCTGTGCGATTCCTGAATCGGCAACGATGCCTGGAGTGAAGGGGCCGATTGCCATTCCCGCGACGAGGTATCCGACCAGAGCAGGCAGGCGAAATCGGACCGCCACCAACCCAAAAATGAAGGCAAGTGCAAGGCCAGCGGCGACCGTGACGATCAGGGAAACATCGTGTTCGATAGGTTCAGTCTACCGGTAAAAATCAGGTTCATTTCATGTAACGCAATTCCGGGTAGGCCCAGAATTTCAATTTTATGCAACCAAATGGTTGCCAATATCGAAATCATCGCGTATAATAAGCAACCTAAAGGTTGCATTATGGAAATTACAACTTCTGAAAACGAGATCACCGCGAAATTTACGACACGCGCATCGTCGCAACAAGTGTGGGCGTCATTGACGACGAAGGATGGCTGGGAAGCTTGGTTTAGCGACCGCGTCGAGAGCGATTTCGTAGTCGGTAGTCCGCTGGAAATGTACTTCGAGGGCGAGGGGACAGTCACGGCGACGGTGACGGAGCGGGAGGAGCTGAAGTGCTTCGCCTATCGCTGGCATCCGGGTGAATCTGGTGAGAAACTCGCCATGCACCCCGACGAACAGACCACCGTGCGGTTCACTCTGGTTGAAAATGATGGCCAAGTGGAACTGACCATGACCGAGTTTGGATTCGAGCGAATTCCTGCAGAGCGACGCCCAAAGGCGTTTGCTGACAATCAAGGCGGATGGAAGTATATGATCGAACAGTTCGAAGCATGGACCGAATCTGGCGTGCGACAGGCGAACTCGAAAGGGAAGGACTAAATTGGAATGCTACAAGACCTTTGAAGCGCTGGGCGATCCGATCCGGCTTGAAATCGTGGAACGCCTTGCGAATCAGAAGCGGCTCCCAACCCTGGTACTGGTGCAGGGTGTGGGAGTCTCTAGACAGGCTGCGGCAAAGCACATATTGGTATTAGAGCGAGCGGGAGTGATTCGCAGTCATGGCGAGGGTCGCCAGGTTTATCGCGAACTGAATCCAGAGGCTCTAACTGAAGCCCAAGCCTGGATTCAAGCTCGAACGCAGAGGTGGACCGAGAAACTCACCAAGCTCGAAGAACACTTAGCGCGCATTGCTGAAGCACCAAATAGCGAAAAATGATTCCAAAAGTCGACTGCTGACGTAACAATATCACCGTATTTCTACTAAACTACCGGAGTCATGAAACGCACAAGCATTTTGTTGGGATTGGGGCTCATTGCCCTTGTAGTGGCAGGCTGTGGTGGTACCACTGCTGAGGTTGGCGAGCGCATCTTGGTTCTGGGCGCAGCAGGCACGTCTTTCACGAGATTGAGTGCTTTGAACTATGCTCAGGTCGGAAGTACGGTGACGATTTCTGGGCTTAGCGGCGGCGAATCCATTGAAACTGTCGACGTGCGGCCTTCAACTGGACAATTGTACGGTTACAGCAATCTCGACAATTTATATGCGATCAACCAGATTACTGGCGTGGCGACACTCGTTGGTAACGCTCCGACGACTGGCGCCGTGATGGATATGGATTTCAACCCAGTTGTTGATCGGATTCGAATCTCGACCACCGATGGCTCCAATGTGCGAGTGCAC
Organism: Armatimonadota bacterium; assembly: GCA_017303935.1. Taxonomy (NCBI): domain Bacteria; kingdom Bacillati; phylum Armatimonadota; species Armatimonadota bacterium. The sequence continues at coordinate 304,093 of JAFLBD010000001.1, forward strand.
CCTGATACAGGTGCTCTCGTTGCCACCGACACCAGCTTCGCTTACGCTCCAGCGGACGTGAACTTTGGAGACGCGGTGAACATTGCAGGTATGGCTTACGATCGCAGCGTAATCGGCGCTACACAAACCACTCTATACGCGGTGGATGGCGTCCAAGACACGCTTTGCACAGTAGGCGGAATCAACGGATCTCCATCACCTAACTCTGGTGAACTCAATACGCTGGGGGCGACGACTCAGAACCTGGCGGGTGATATCGGATTCGATATTTCTGGCACTACAAACATCGGCTACTTGATGTCTGGCGGCGCGCTCTACACGGTCAACCTCAACAATGGAACCATGACTTCGGTTGTGGGTTCGGTGACGGCGAACGACATCTGTGTTTTGCCGTAAGAATCGCAGATTGTGATCATGTGTGGCCGTCCCATTTGGGACGGCCTCACTCATATATGACCTTTGTCATAAATTGAATTCAGCCTTGGTGCGATGATTGATTTGTGGAACGCGTGATGTCATCGAAGCCGACCGTCAACTTAAAATTAGTCGCATTGCCTGCCGAACACGGTGGTTGGGGCTTCTTGATGGTGCCCGTGCTGGCTGGGCTAATTTTCGCGTTTTCAGTGCCAGGACTGGTTCTATCGTTTGCAGCCCTGTTTCTGTTCTTGACCCACCAGCCTCTCAAGGTAGCACTAAAGGATTCGCTCAAGGGCAAAATCTATCCCCGTACTCGGGCGGCAATTCTGTTTGCCGTGAGTTACTCGCTTCTGACTGCCGTTCTCTTTTTGCTTGCGCTAAGGCTCACACCAAGCTCAGATTTTGTTAAGCCACTGATGGTTGCACTGCCGCTGTTTGCAGTCGTTTTGGCATTTGATTTGCGAAGTAGTAGCCGCGAGTGGCTTCCTGAAATCATCGCCAGCGCGAGCTTTGGTTCTGTAGCGGCCGCAATAGCCATCTTGGGTGGAGCTAATTTGTGGCTTGCGAGTGGAATCTGGTTCTTGATCGCCCTGCATTCCGCAAGCGCGATACTTTATGTGCGTGCACGGCTCCGGCTGGAAAGGGATCTGTCTGCCAGCGCATTGCCCCAGACTTGCGTATTCGTCTTGGCGTTTTTCACTTGTGCTTGGATGTCAAAGAATGGCGCGATCAACATGCTCCCGGGATTGGCGTTTGCGGTGCTATTCATTCGCAGCATCTACGGACTCTCCAAATTCCGCAAGGTCGTCCCAGCAAAGTCGGTTGGATTCCAGGAATTCGGATATGGGCTGTTGGTGAGCCTTGCAATAGGCTTTTGCCAAATGGGAATTGGGCGATAATCGAGCTTGGTTCGCTTTGATATACTGCAACCATGCAACTGCTTTCGATTGTCGCGGCGCTCGCTCTTCAAGCCCCTGCTGAAATCAATCACATACGTCCGGCAGCCACTTGGGAGGCGAATTTCGAACTCAAATTGCCTTACAAGAGCAAAGGCGCCGGCATCGGCTGGTTTCCGAAGTCTGCTGACACATCGAAAGTAACGTGGGACGAACCAAACGTGCCGGGAGGTCTCTCGATCGGATTTGACAGTGAAAATCCGCCTTCTCAAGACTGGTTCAATGCCGACGGAAACATTGACAACAAGCCTCAGCACGAAGTTTCGATCCACTGGAACGGAATGGAGATTGCCAATCGTTTAAGTTCTGTTGATTTTCGATCTCCTTACACGAAAAATGTATCGGTTAAAGTCCGATTTGTCACCGGTGGAGCGATGGTCGATGTCGCGATTGAACAGACCGCGGTATACAAAGATTATTTTGTTCCAACTTGCTTGACTTTTGATGCCAAATTAGAAGGTAGTGAGGTCACCAATTCACCTTCCATAAACAAGTTAACTCACAAAGAATCTGGCCGAGCACTGGAGTCGAGCCCACCTACCACGGTCAGCATCTTCAGCTCCGCCCTCACCGACGCGAAGAGTCACTCTCAAACGAGCTTGATCACCGTTCCACCTTCTTTGTACGGCAAGGACGGTCTTTTCAGGGGTCGAATCATCGCCCGATTGAAGCTCCATGAACCGCAGGGTGGATTTGATCCTTGGGACCGAATGGCTGCGGTGTTTGTCAAAGACCAGAATGGAAAGAAAATTGAAATTCTTCGCTACATGACTCCATATCGCCGCGGGCATGAGTGGTTTTATGATGTTTCCTATTTAGCCCCGCTCTTTAAGGGTCAACAAAACTACGAAGTTTGGTGCGAAACATACGGCACAGGCTGGCTTGTGGATTTCGACTTGATCTACTATCCGGGCAAAGTTCAAAAGGTTGCGAAGCGAGTGGAATTGCTCTGGAACGAAAAGCCAGAAATTGGAAATCCTGATAACAGCTTCGAAAAGCAAATGCCTCCAGCCAAGGTAACGCGCTCAGTGGGTACGAAGGCTGCGGAACTAGTGATCACAGCAACGGGACATGGAATGGAGCCAAATTCGAACAACGCTGGAGAATTCTATGCTCTTGGTCGGACAGTGACTGTCGGGAAATCTGAATTTAAGAATGTGCTTTGGAAGGATGACTGCTACTTGAATCCTTGCCGTCCGCAAAGAGGAACTTGGAAATTCAGTCGGGCTGGATGGGCGCCGGGAGATATCGTCCGGCCATGGGTGATCGACGCGTCACGAGCGGTTCCGACCGGGAAAGATGTGACGATCAAGTACGCAATTGATCCGTATTTGAATGAAGGCCGAGGCAAAACGTGGGCGCCGTTCCACTGGATTCAAGGCGTGTATGTCGAATATTCAAACTAGGATCTTTTCTAAAGATTGGATTCGATTTAGTTCGTCGGGGTGATTTTCCCGGATGAATGGGAGCGCCTTTTCGGCGTAATACCGCGCCTTTTTCGGATCGCCGGTGAGTCGGTTGAGCAAGGCAAGTTCTTCGTGGCAATAACCATCGTCGGGAGCCAGCTCCAACACCCGGCGCTGCATCTGGATCGCCAAAGAGTGCTGTCCGAGTTCGCGGTAAACCCGCCCGAGCGTCCATTTTGCGATCGCCTTGCTAGCATCGTTTCCTGTCGAGAGGAAGTACTCATGCGCGATTTGAAACTGGTCCAGAGCCAACCGGAGCTCGCCCTGATCAAAGTACGTCCAGCCCAGATTGTTGCTTAGGCTTCCAATCCATTTTCGGGCTCTCGGCTGCGTGGTACGTTTCGCTTTATCAATCGCCTGGAGGTTCAATGCCAGCGCCTGCTCGGGGGTACCGATGATCGCGAGCATGTGAATCGCGTCAATTTCCAAGTGGTTATCATCGAGGCGAGCTGCCATCTCCGAAGCTTCCAGGAAATGCTCGAGGCCGCGGTCGCCGGTTCGGGATGAGTTTAGAACTCGACCGGACTCCAGATGGTAGCGGACCTTTGCGATACTGTCCCCGGCTGGCAAGGATTGCGAAACTCCATTGAGCAGCGCGCTTGCGTCGTCAAACTTCTTTTGCAAGCCCATAGATCGAGCGGCTTGGGTCAGCAACTCCGCGCGATTCATCGGATCGCTCTCAGAATCGGCAGCACTGAGAAAACGGGACTCCGATTCACTCGGATTCGAAAAGTCCCAAAGTTCGTCGATTCGCTCGACCATGTTCGCAATTATATCAAAGAAAATAAAGATCCCCGCCGATCTTTATAAATCAGGCAGGGATCGTTTTTGTAATCTTAAGTCGATTAGACGGCTATTTGCTTTTGTTCCTGAACTTCTGCAACGGCAGAAGTGAGTTGGGTAGCCACAAGCGCCTTAACCACTTCTCGTCGTGCACTTCGATCACGAACTTGCAACCGATCATAAACCCATTTCACGAATTCAATATCCGATAGTTGGGAATATAGATCGAAAGTTTGGCCTTCCATGTTGACCGGATATTCAATTGGATAAGTGGCGTCAAGCGGAACTTGCAAATTAACACCATCGGGCAGCTCGGAAACCATCGGCCATTGATCAGGATCCATCAGATCCCATTTCCATTTGAAAATTTCCTTATTGCGTTCTAAACTCGCAGAATATCGAATGGTACTGCCCTCTAGGAGTTGTGCAAATGTCTGTGATCCGTGGTGGAATAGCAACGAGCCCTGTGAGAGCCACAGTGTATAGCCCGCGAGTTTGCATCGAAGATTGAGGTCATCGTCCTCGAAGTTGCCGTAGTTGAACCTAGGGTCAAAACCTCCAACAGTATCGAGACACTCCTTGGTCATCAAGAAGAACAGTCCGCGAATCTGTAAGTGCTCTACGACCTGACCATGATTCTGCTTATGATAAGCCTCAACGGAATAAAGCAGTGACTCAAGGTCTGTAATCGGCAGGGTTTCCACCTTTTGCAAACCGTTGATTTCGTTGCTCATCGGACCAATCATGCCTGGATTCACTCCAGAATCCTGCAAGAAGCTGAAAGCGCTAACCAGTTCTGGCAAGGTGCTTGGTCCTGGAACAACGTCATCGTTGGAGACTCCAAAGAGTTCACAATCGGTGTTGTTTCGAAGCCAATCCAGCCCGATGTTTGCACCGCGTCCATATCCGAGATTCTCCTTAGACTCGATAATCTCTAGCATGTAAGGAACGGTTTGGGCATGCTCCTTTAGCTTGGAAATGGTCGCTTCACTGCTTCCGTTGCAAACTACTGCAAATCGGATTTGGCCAGGATAAAAGCGACTAAAGTGTACAAGCGTTTCTTGAGCTTGTGCCACATTATCAACGGTCGGAATTGCCAACCCGATGCTCGGCCATTTCGGAAGCTCGCCATCACCGATAACGGCGATACAATACATCGCATCATCGTCAAGTCCTTCGGTAATAAGCCCGGGCCATCGACCCTCCTGGCTCAGGAAGCGAACTTGTCGATCTGGGAAATTCTCTCGAATGAGCTCAGCAAACTCGTTTGGTGTCCATTCGACGGTGTGGAAACTGTTAAGCGGCTTATCGGTCAAGCTGTTGCCAGGCGAGTGTGTTTTCCGGTTTGGTGTGCTGATGACAATTCTGCCCGAACATGCGCCGTAAGCCTTTAGCAAACCGACTGGATCTGGTACGTGTTCGATCGTCTCAAAGCTCACGACTAAGTCAGCATTGGAATAGTCGAATGTGGTGACATCGTGAACGTCAAACTTGGCATCGGAATAGCGGGTGTTGCCATGAGCAACGGCATCGCCACAAAGGTCGATTCCGATCGCGCTAGTGGCATAGGTTGAAATGAATCCCGTGCCATAGCCCTCACCGCTAGCCGCATCAACCACCTTGGCATCGTCGTACCAGGGTCGAAAATAGAGGTATCGCTGCCAGTGGAAGAGTTCAGTAGCGACGTCGCTCTTGCCGGGCACCATTCGCTCACCAGTCCAAGGCAAGCTCGATTGAGGCACATTTCTTTCCATGCTGGTAGGATTATCGGGAAGCAGTTGGCCGAAACTTAGAGCAATTTCTTAGCGTTCACTGTTTTGGAGAACAAATTGGAACCTGTTACGCTCGCCGCAATCCTTCTCGTCTTTGGCCCCCAACCGAGTGGTTTTCAGATGTACAGCGTCGATATGGCGTTTGAGGGATTTATCCCGATTCTTGGTGGGCAGGAAGGGAAGGCCGAACTTCATCTTGGCTTGAAAGTTTCCAACGAGCCGCCCAAAAATGGCCACCTGGTCGTTTCCACAGAACTCACCGAAGCCAAATTGCTGTGGAACGGGGCGGAGTTGCCGATTGAGTTTTCAGACTTCAAGGACTTCCTGCCGAAGTCAACCACAGAACTTTTTCCGAACGGCAAGTTCGTGAGCACAACGGCGCCCATCAAAGATATCCCATTTAAACTCCCAGGACTGGACGCCACTCGAATGGCTGAACTGTCCGCCTTTCCAATCGAATTCCCGACTAAGGAAATTGCAACGCGAGATCAATGGACATTCGTAAGAGTTCTGGGCGGCAGCGAAATCACCACGAACGCGACGCTCTGGGTTGTCACCGATTCGACTGCGACGGTGAGCTTCACGACTTCTCAAAAGTACGAAGTGATGGAAAACGCAGCGGTTGAAGTCGTGACCGATCCTGCTGATGCCGAAAACAAGGTTTCAACGATTTCGACCGGGGCTGGCAAGATGCAATTCAATCGCGAACAATCAGTTTTGGACTACTACGAACTTAAGGCGCAAACCACGAGTACGGTCACTCCGATCGCTGGAGGTGAGACGTCGACGCGCAAAATGAGCTCTTTCTGGCGTATTCAAAGAAAGCTGACAGGCGGAGTGAAGCCGCCAAGGTAACCATGATCAAACTTTTTGCTTATCTCATCGGCGCCGCAATTGCAGTCTTTGCGTTCACGGCAGTTCGCTCGAATTACGAAGCCAACAAGGCTAAGATCGACGGCGAGATTCAAAAGCAGGCGCAAAGCCTCGGAGACCAAGTCGCAAAAGAAGCCGAAAAGAAGCTCGACCCGAAAGGATCAGTCCGGAGCGCGGTGACTGGAGTTCAAGAAGCGGATGAAGTACTCAAGAAGGTGCAGGCCGGAAAGTTCACCGATCCGCAGGTCAAATCCTGGGTCGAAAAGAACTTGAACAATTCATCTGCAGCGGCTCAGAAGCTGTCTGTCCACTTGATCGAAGAAGCCCATAAGCACTCGCCAGAAGCCAAAAAGTGGGCCGAAGCGCAAGTGAAAGAAGTGATGGGTAAATCAACCGGAGCCACGAAGCAGATGTGGCAAGACGTTTTGGATAACTGGCAGCGCGCGGAATCGATCACGAAATCTCAGCTTTGAATTCGTTTGAATTCAAAGAGCTCGGAAATGAACTCGCCATCTTGATGGCCTGAAATCGTGCAATTGATTGCATCATTCCCAAGATGCTCATAGGTAATTTTGCTGGGGAAATCGTGTTCGGGATTCTCAAAAGTCAACATTTTTGAATCCGATTGGGTGAGTTCATATCGAGTGACTTGTAACGGTTGTTTCGACAGCCGCGAGGGGATGATGAACATGGCGGCGCCCGAATCTGTAGGTTCGATGCTCATGAATTCCATGAAAGGCGGCCGGCTATCTTTGAGGTGATAGCCGGTTCCAACCCAAAATCCCGGCATGGCCTGTTTCCACGTCTCGGTGAACTCACCGCCCCAAATCGAACACCGCCATTCCCCTTCTAGCCAATCCATTTCTGGCAGAATAGCCCAATTCATGCTTTGGAAATGGTCGAAAACCAAACGGCGGCGATGGCAACTTGAAGGTGTGCTAGGCACAAGTCTTGATCTTCAGATCAATGCCCCCGATCCAGAATCGGTGTTCGAACGTTGTATGGCGAGGATTGATGAACTCGAAGAGATATTCTCGTCGTACAGAACAACCAGCGAGTTTTCACGCTTTCTGAACTCCAATGGTAAATCGATTCCATTGAGCGATGAACTTGCCCACGTCTTGAAAAAGGCTGCCGAATGGAGGCAACAGTCGGGAGGAGTATTCGATTCTTCCCTCGGTGAGCATCCGATAGACAAAGAGATTTGGACCATTTCCGGTTCTAGTGGTGTTTGTCACACGAGTGCTGCTTGCACGCTCAACGCAATCGCGAAGGGATACATCGTCGATCAAGTCGCCGAGAGGGCCATCGCCCTGGGTGCCACCGAAGTTTTAGTGAACATCGGTGGAGACCTGCGCCACATCGGCCCCAAACCGGTAGTGATCGGGATCGCCAACCCGATGGCGGATAATCTCAAACCGTTGGCTGCGATCAAGCTTTTGAACCAAGGAATTGCGACCAGTGGCGGTGCATATCGCACGGATGGATCCGAGGATCGCTCGCACATTATCAATCCTCTGAAGAAGGAGGGAATCAGCAGAATAGTCTGGTGCAGTTCAGTTGCTCACTCCTGCTTTGAGGCTGACTTCGCCGCCACGATTTTGACCGTAACGGAAGGCGCGATGATTCCACTGAACATTTCGGGACTGGAATTTGTCATTACTAGCTCGGACGGCGAACTAAAACAATCCTCCGGTTGGAGTAACCTCCTGAAATCAAAATGAAATCATTGTATGAGCAAAGAGTTTCGCGCCGGAGATTCCTTTCCGGACTGGCTGGCCTCGGATTTGGGCTCGTCGGCCTGCGCGGACTTGCATCGGCCGCAGCCAAGTTCGATTCGCGATTCGAACTGATGGTTGAAGTCGAGATCAACTCGATCATGGAGCGCCGAGTCCACCGGCCGTACGTCGCGGTTTGGATCGAGGATGCCAAAGGTAACGCAGTTCGAACACTCGCGCTATGGGTACAGAATTCGGGACGCGGTCCTCGCTGGATTCCCGATCTACGACGATGGTTTGGCGAAGAAGAAACCAGGAAGCAAGCCAAAGGCGGCGACCTCGTCCAGTCGATTTCTAGCGCGACGCGCAACGCCGGAAAGTATCAGCTAGTCTTTAACGGCAAAGATGATGCCGGGCAAACCATCAGCCAGGGCGATTACTACTTGTGCATTGAAGCCGCTAGGGAGCATGGCACTTATCAGCTGATCCGCGAGAAACTGTCGTTTGGAACCAAGTTGTACAAGAAAGACATCGAGGGCAACATAGAAATTAAGGGCGCGAAGGTTGACTTCAGAAAGCGAACCTAAGTCTCCCCAACGCAAGCGACCGTTTAAGCTGAGATTCCACTCAGCGATGCGGTGGCTCCACACCTACACCTCTATGATCGCGTTGATCCTAGTGCTGTTTTTTAGCATCACTGGGATCACCCTGAACCATCCTGAATGGTCGTTTGGCGCACCAGATTCTAACAAGAAGGTCGAAGGGGAACTCAACATGACCTGGCTCCGATCTGACCAAATCGACTGGCTGGCCATTGCCGAAACCCTTCGCCAGCGCCACGGTCTCAAGGGGATTGTCAGCGACAAACAAGCGGATGAAAATCAAGGGTCGATCACTTTCAAAGGCCCTGGATACAACGCGGACTGTTTTTTCGATCGCAAGACGGGTTCTTATTCGCTGGACATTGAGCAGCAAGGGTGGCTCAACGTGATGAATGACCTTCATCGCGGCCGGGATGCTGGCAAGAACTGGGCGTTATTTATTGATGTTTCAGGAGTTATTCTTACACTTATCTCAATCACCGGGCTAGCAATGATCTTCTTCTTAAAGAAGGTTCGGTGGAGCGGACTAGCTTGGATGGTCGCGGGTGGAATCATCACCTATTACTTGGCAATTTTCGCAACGAAATAGTCCCAGAATCGCGCGAATTCGAACAGAACTGGGATTTTTGGCGTAAATCCTTCGCGTTTGCGGGGCGACTCGCTGGCACCAACCGTCCTGTCAAGGGTACAACCCTTTAAGGCCCGGGAAGGCTTCGCTATGGCAGCTGTCGCAAACCAAGAACTCGTCACGATCACCATAAACGAGATCGAAATTCAGGTGCCCAAAGGTGAACTCATCGTAGAAGCGGTGAAGCGCCTTGGGCTCGAGATTCCGATCTTCTGTTATCATCCGCGTCTCAAGCCGGTGGGCATGTGCCGCATGTGCCTGGTCGAAGTTGGATTTCGACAGCCAGACGGCAGCGTACGCAAGATGCCAAAGCCTCAAGCAGGCTGTACTTTGCCTGCCAGCGAAGGCATGGCCATCTATACCGACACCGAAATGGTCCACCGAGACCGCAAAGGTGTCCTTGAATTCCTCCTGGTTAACCACCCACTCGATTGTCCGATCTGCGACCGCGGCGGCGAGTGCCCACTTCAAAACAACACGATTTTTTACGGCCCGAGCACTTCCAGGTTCACCGAACTCAAGCGGCACCTTCCCAAAGCCTATCCGCTCAGTGAATATGTAACTTTAGACCTGGAAAGATGTATTCAGTGCGGCCGATGCGTACGGTTTACTGAAGAAATCTCCGGAGACGCGCAATTGGCGTTTCGGTTCCGAGGAGCCCAGATGCAGCCCTCCACGTTCCAATTGCTCAACTTCGAAAGTAAGTTCAGCGGAAACGTTATCGAAATCTGTCCAGTCGGTGCACTCACCAGCACCAAGTACCGATTCCGAGCGAGGCCATGGGACCTGGAGACCAAGCCGTCGATCTGTACCGAATGCAGCAATCACTGTAACGTCTGGTTCGATACGCGCTCATCCAAGTTTGTCCGCATGAACGGCCGAACGAACGAAATGGTCAACGAGGAATGGACTTGCGACAAGGGCAAGTTCGGCCAGGACTGGTACAACAGCGCCGACCGGTTGGGACAAGTTCTGATTCGGTCCGGCAGCGGATTTACTCCGGCTGGTTGGAGCGAAGCCTACGATCAAATTCTTCCTGCATTCAAAGATGCAGGAAAGTCCGCTGCGATATTGATTGGAGGAAAGAACTCCAACGAAGCGCTATTCATGCTTAAGAAATTCGGCGCCGAAGTCGTGAATACGCCGAATATCGATCACCGCTGGGCGAAAACTATCCCATCAGAGTCGGATTCGGTCGAGTCTGTATTCGGTACGAACGCGGTCCAAGATTCTATTGCTGACCTCGAATTCAAGAAGAGCATCATCGTCTTCGGAACGAATCTCGCCGAAGACCTGCCGATGATCTATCTTCGGGTTCGCAAGGCTTGGTTCAATCACGGCGCGGTAGTCAGCTTCATGGGCCAATCTGCGAGCGAGGTGGAATCCTTCGCGGCGAACAAGCTGCGCTACAAGGCAAACAGTGAAGCCGCACTCGCGCTCGCCGTTCTAAAGAGCGCAGTCGACCAGCACGGTTACTCTGTTCCGGCTGGGGTGACCAGCGCGATCAGTTCTCGGTCACTAGAGTCGCTTTGCAAGGCGGCAGAAGTTGATCCCAAGGTAGTCGGTTCAATCGCTAGCTCGATCGTGGCCGGAGCTGCAATCATCACTTCATCCGGCATCTACGATTCGGTGAACGCGCAGGATACGGTCGAAGCTCTGGCCGGTCTTGCGATGATCTCGGGGGCAACGTTTAATTGTTACGACACGACTCCTTCCGGCACAGCAGCAGGCGTGATCGGACTCGTGCCTGGAAAGGGTGGTATGAACACCAACCAAATCCTGGAAGCCTGCTCCGAGCACCGGATCAAGGCTCTTTGGCTCGTGAATTGCGACCCGTTTGAGCTTTGTGAGAACAAGCGACTAGTCGCCGACGCCCTCGAAAGCGTGGACTTTTTGGTTGTGCAAAGCGCGACCAAAAACAGCGCCTTGCCATACGCAAGCATTGTCCTCCCAGCATCTGGTCCTGCAGAGCAAGAAGGGACTTACACCAATTGTGAGCGACGCGTTCAACATGCCGGTGCCGTTTTGGCCGCTCCAGGCGAAGCAAAGGCAGGTTGGCGCATCTTTTCCGAGGTTCTGCTCCGCGCAAATCCGGGCAAGCCGTTCTTCAATTCGAAGGAAGTGTTCGAAGCGCTTTGTAAGGAGAATTCGCAGTTCAAATCGGTTAATTTGGACGAGCTCAGCGCAGAAGGGAGCATCGTTCAGGGCCGGGTAAAGTACGAGGTAACGAATGCCTAATATCCCACAAGGCCTCGATTGGATGGCCCAAAATCAGCCGGCGTTGCTCGCACTCATCCGAGTGCTGCTTTTCCTGGTTCCAATTTTGTTGTTGGTTCCTGGCTGTATCTGGTGGGAGCGGCGGCTTCTGTCTTGGATGCAAGATCGAATCGGGCCAAATCGCACGGGCACTCTCACCCTCAAGAACGGCAAAAAGATCCGGACTTTCGGCCTCTTGCAGCCGATTGCAGACGGCGTCAAGCTGTTTTTGAAGGAAGACATCACTCCGCGCGCGATTGATCGGTTCGTGTACTTTGTTGCACCAGCGCTCGCACTTTTTCCAGCGTTTGCGATCGCGGGCACCCTGCCATGGGGGCCGGTAACCGGACCTTATGGACATCTGACCCCGATTTGGAATCCAGAAATTGGACTTCTATACATGCTCGCGATCAGTTCGCTCGGCGTGTATGGCGTGGTTCTGGCCGGATACGCCTCGGACAATAAGTACTCATTGATGGGTGGACTCCGAAGTTCCGCTCAGCTCATCAGCTATGAACTGGCTATGAGCATGGCTCTTGCGACCGTGGTGCTGAGCACGGGCTCGCTCCGGATGTCCGAAATCGTTCTGGCACAAGAAAAGCCACTTTGGGGAGTCGTTCCGGCGATCCAGAATTGGTTCATCTTCACTCCGCACGGATTCGTTTCCTTCGTGATCTTCTTGATCTGTATGGTCGCAGAAACTAACCGCGCGCCATTCGATCTTCCTGAAGCTGAGAACGAGATCATCGCCGGATATCACACCGAATACAGCTCGATGAAATTCGCGGTGTTCTTCATGGGCGAATATGCGGTGATGTTCATCTTCGGTGGTGTTCTGGGAACAGTCTTCCTGGGCGGGCACAATATTCTGCCGATCAACTGGGCGAACTTGGCCTCCGGCTATCCAGGGTACGACTTCTTCGACATCATGGCGAATCTCACGTATTGGCTCGCGCCGCTCACATTCCTCGCCAAGTGTGTGACTGGAATCACATTCTTCATTTGGCTCCGGGCAACGCTCCCAAGGTTGCGATACGACCAACTGATGTCCCTGGGTTGGAAGACCCTGCTGCCAGTTGCGGTCGCAAACTTCATTCTGGTTGCGGCTTGGATTCTGGCGCAAAAGGTTTACGGGATGGCAGGCGCAGTCGGTGCTAGCATCGGCGCAGTGCTCCTAGTCACCATCCTATACAGAGCCGTGAAGAAGTCCATCAATTCCAAGCCGATTGCGATGGAAAAGCGCAAGGTGAAGCTAGTCGATGGAACCGAGCCGGTGAAGATGGAGGCTTCGGTTTGAACTTGCCAGAAATCACCCCGAACTTGGTCATTGTTTGCCTTCTGGGCGGAATTGCAATGCTCACCGCGATTGGGGTTGTGGCGTTCAACAGCCCGGTGCGCAGTTCGCTTTGCCTCGTCGCGAATTTCTTCACGCTGGCGTTTATCTACTTCAGCATGAACGCGGAGCTGCTCGGGATCTCACAGGTGATCGTTTACACCGGCGCGATTATGGTCTTGTTCCTGTTCGTCATCATGCTTTTGAATTTGAGCTCGGACAGCGTTTTGAGTTTGAAGAAGTTCGACGTCAAGCCGATTTTGGCGGTGCCGGTCGGGTTGGCTCTGTTCGTGGGGATCGGCAGCCAACTTCTGAAGCCGATGCTCGACATTACGTCCATCAGCGCGCCGAATAATTTTGGAACCGGTCCTGGTTGGGGCGCCCCACAAACAATCGGCCGAGTTCTTTTCACCGAGTACGTCTGGCCGTTTGAAATTATCAGCTTGTTGCTGATGGTCGGCGTGGTCGGAGCGATTTTGCTTTCGCGCAGGAGTGTTGAAGAATGAACGGAGTGCCACTCGCGGTCTACTTGGGGATCAGCCTTTTCATGTTCTTTACTGGGGCGGTGGGCGTTGTGGTTCGCCGAAACCCGGTCGTGGTTTTCATGTGCGTTGAACTCATGCTCAACGCCGTGAACCTGACTTTCGTTGCATTCGCTCGCTACGCGCCTTCTCCGGCAATTGTGCCAGGGCAAGAATCCAGCACATGGATGGCGGGCCAAATGGCAGTAATTTTTGTGATGGCTATCGCCGCCGCCGAAGTGGCAGTTGGACTGGGCATCATCATGGCGATCTACCGGCTCAGGAACAAGGTAGACCTGGACGAAATGAGCACGCTAAGAGGGTAATTCAGCTTGGATAATTCAGTTTTCAATTTGATTTGGTGGGTGCTCGGATTACCTCTTCTGGGCTTTCTGATCCAATGCTTCTTCGGTAAGGCTGTCATCGACTCGATGGGCGTCGCAAAGGGCAAGCGAGTCATGGGCGCCATCGCGGTCGCTGCAATCGGTGGAGCGTTTGCCATCGGGCTGATGATCACCCAGGCGATGGTCGCCGCCCCAGAGGGGACTCGAAACTCAGTCAAGACGCTATTCTCCTGGATCCACACCTTCGGGATCAATATTCCGTTCGAGTTCCGCATCGACCCGCTTTCGATGACCATGGTCCTGGTGATCACAGGCATCGGTTCGCTGATCCACCTGTACGCGACGGGATACATGTCGGAAGAAAAGGACTACCCCCGATTCTTCGCGTATTTGAACCTGTTTGTCGCGTTCATGCTTGTGCTGGTGCTTGGAAACAACCTTCCGCTCCTGTTCATCGGCTGGGAAGGCGTTGGTCTCTGCTCGTACTTGCTGATCGGTTTTTGGTACAAGGATTTGGCCAACAGCCGAGCCGCGAATAAAGCATTCATTGTCAACCGAATCGGTGACGTCGGACTTGCGCTGGGGATGTTCCTCATTGTTTGCCTGGTCTCCAGCCAGAAGTCAGCGCTGGGTATCACAGATTCGCGCTGGTTGAGCTACGACGTCCTATTACCGCACTTGCCGAAGCTGCTTGAAGCCCAACCTGCTTTGGCGACCGCGATCGCACTTTGTTTGTTCATTGGTGCTTGCGGAAAGTCGGCGCAGTTCCCGCTCTACATTTGGTTGCCAGACGCTATGGCTGGCCCGACTCCAGTTTCGGCTCTCATTCACGCCGCCACGATGGTCACTTCCGGTGTCGTGCTTTTAAACCGATTTTCGGTAGTGTTCCAAGCCTCGTCGGTGGCAAGCGTCATCGTTGTGGTCATTGGATTGTTCACCGCGATCTGGGCTGCGCTCATTGCTTTCGGCCAAACCGACATCAAGAAAGTTCTGGCCTACTCGACCGTTTCGCAATTGGGATTCATGTTCATTGCGTGCGGAGCGGGTTACTACTGGGTCGGAATGTTCCACGTCATCACCCACGCGTTCTTCAAGGCGCTCCTGTTCTTGGGTAGCGGCGCGGTCATCCACTCAATGGCCCACGACCAAGACATGCGCAACTACGGCGGACTGCGAAAGTTCATCCCGATCACTTTCTGGACGATGTTCATCGGCCATATCGCGATTGCCGGTGTCCCGTTTACTTCCGGTTGGTTTAGTAAGGAAGAGATCATCCACAGCTCGCTCCACGGTCATCAAGCAGTAATCAACGGCGTGAACGTCGGGATGTATGCAGGCTGGATCGCTTTTGGTGCCGCATTGCTCACCGCGATCTACATGACTCGGATGATGATGCTCACTTTTGCCGGGCCGAGTCGCTGGCAGGAAATCCCAGTAGCGTCCCACGACCACGATCATCACGAGCACCACGATCATGCTCACCACGCACATCACGATCATGGTCCAGACGTCCACGGGTTCTTCTACACCGACGCCGAGTTGGCTTCAAAGCATGAAGAGCACGATCACCACCATGCCTTGGACAAGGACCATGTGCCTCACGAAGCTCCGATAAGCATGTGGTTGCCGCTGGTTGTACTGGCGTTCTTCTCACTCATCGCAGGTGTCTGGCTGAAAGGCCATGCGATGATTTCTGGATTGCCAAAGAACCTTCTCGAAGGATGGTTGGCCTCGGGTATGCCGGTTCACGCCGAACATGCTGAGGGACACGGTGCAGCAATCCCCTATCAGCACTTAGTTGAGCCTCTCGGCTACGGAATCGGCTTGCTTGGCATCGTCATTGGCGTGATTTGGTATCTAAAAGGCTTGCCCCAAAGCGAAGGTTGGAACCTCAAAAAGTGGAGTCCATTCCGGCTCTCGGCTGGAAACCAGTTCGGATACGACCAAACCATGGTTGATGCTGGTGTCGACGGAGGCGGAGCGCTCGCCGAGTTCATGTGGAAATTCGTGGACAACAAAGTGGTGGACGGCACGATCGTCGGGCTAGGCAAACTCACTTTCGGCATTGGCAAGCTGGCCGGATTCTTCCAAACCGGAAAGGCGCGGGGCTACGCTCTGATGATGCTTACCGGGGTGGCGGCGATTGCCGGCTACTTGATCTACGCATTGAACCAAGTCGGAGGCAAAATCTAAAATGGGCATCCTTTCACTTCTCATTTTCATTCCGCTACTTGGCGCGGCGATCATTGGATTTGTGCCTGAAAAGGATAAGCAGCTCATCCGCTGGATTTCGCTGTTCACTTCGCTGGTCGCGTTCGTTGCCAGCCTTGCGATCTTTGCCAACTTCAACAGCAACACCTTCCACTTCCAAATGGTCGAAAAGACCGATTGGATCAAGCAGCTCGGCATCAGCTACTCGCTCGGAGTGGATGGAGTCAGCATCTGGCTGGTGATGCTCACCACATTTTTACAGGTGATTTCGACCGCGTTTAGCTTCTATGTCGAAGACCGAGCGAAGCAATATCACCTTTGGCTTTTGGTCCTTGAATCGGCCATGTTGGGAGTTTTCCTATCGCTCGACATGATCCTGTTCTTCGTGTTCTTCGAAGCGACCTTGATCCCGATGTTCTTCTTGATCAACATCTGGGGTGGCGCGAATCGAGCGTACGCGGCAATCAAATTTATCCTGTTCACGGCAACGGGTTCGATCCTGATGCTGGTCGGAATGTGCGTCATGGCGTACATCTACGGGCAGCAAACAGGTGCGCCGTCGTTTGACATCATCGCGATTCAAAGCATGGTGGCAAAGGGCTCATTCTGGCAAGGTTTCATGCACCTTCAGGCTGTGGTCTTCTGGACCTTCCTGCTCGCATTTCTTGTCAAGGTGCCGATGTTCCCGTTCCACACGTGGCTCCCGGATGCCCACGTTGAAGCTCCAACCGCCGGTTCTGTGATCCTGGCAGGCGTGCTGCTCAAGATGGGTACCTACGGAATCTTGAGGTTCGTGTTGCCGCTGTTCCCAGATGTGGTTGGCCAATTCGTGGTTCCGGTCATTGCCATTGCTGTGGTCGGAATTCTGTATGGCGGCATAGTCGCAGCGGTACAGCCGGATGTCAAAAAGCTGGTGGCGTATTCCTCGGTGGCTCACATGGGTTTCGTGATGCTGGGAATCTTCTCGCTCACCTACACCGGCATGTTGGGAGGGGCGTTGCAACAACTCAGCCACGGCGTTTCCACTGGTGCATTGTTCCTTTTGATCGGCCTCATTTATGAGCG